>CAVKLD010000004.1:0-62587 GCA_963657065.1 bacterium | reverse complement strand
TGCATTTACAACAATAGGTCAAGATGACATTGCAGAATGTTCTGGTTTCTTTCCGATGAAGGAAGAACAAGAGAAAATTGGCAAGTATTTCTCCAACCTCGACCACCTCATCACCCTTCATCAGCGCAAGTTTAAAAAGTTGACGAATGTGAAAAAGTCGATGCTCGAAAAGATGTTTCCACAAAATGGCAGCAGCTACCCCGAAATTCGTTTTAAGGGATTTACTGACGCTTTGGGAACAGTGTAAGTTTGACGAAGTCTTTGATTTCACTGTCCCGAACAATACACTTTCCCGTGCCGAACTGAGTTATGATGAAGGAACTGTCCTGAATGTTCATTATGGTGATGTGCTGATAAAGTATGGCTCTGTGCTCGATGTTCAGAAGGACAATATTCCTCGCATCCCGCATAGATGTCGAGAGGATTTCAACGGGGCTTTATTGCAGGATGGTGATATTATTATCGCTGATACCGCAGAAGATGAAACGACCGGAAAAGCCTGTGAAATAGGCAATTTGCAAGGGAGCACCATAGTATCGGGGTTACATACAATGGTGTGCCGTCCTCGGCATAGAATGGCGTTGGGGTACCTTGGTTACTACCTCAATTCTAATGCTTACCACCACCAGCTTCTTCCTCTAATGCAGGGTATAAAAGTACTTTCTTTAAGTCGCAGTAACATTCAAAAAACAAGCGTGAGTTACCCAACAGCAGAGAAGGAGCAGCAACTCATTGCCAACTACTTCAGCCAGCTTGACAACCCTTATCACCCTTCATCAGCGTGAGTTAGAAAATCTCCAAAATATCAAAAAATCAATGCTTGAAAAGATGTTTGTTTGAGAAAAAATGGAAAAATTGGCAGTGTCCCTTTTGTTGTCCGTCGGGCAGACGGTACTTTTGTGTATAAAAAAAGCACCGTTTTCACGATGCTTCAGTCAATTAAGTTACTACGGCTTTAACAGTCTTTTCATCGGTCAATCCCCATTTTCATCCATCGTAATAGCTTTCGTCGTTGGGTCGAAATCTTTTTTTTGAAAACTTTAGATTGGAGCAGTTTTCGACAAAATGGAATTAGAAATATCCAAAAATTTCAAAGTCTGGATTCTGTTTATTCATCATCCTCGCCGTCGGTGAGGGTTGCGACCACCAGTTTGTTTTCGATAGCGGTATTTATCAATTCTTCTTTGTTCTTAAATTCCCCGAGCCGTATCATCTCCGCAATGTTCCAGCGTACGCCGCTGACGGAAAGGTTGAATTTTTCGGCAATTTCCCTATAGGTATCTCCACGAATAAAGGCACGGAGTATCTCAATTTGCGCCGGTGTGAAATTTGCGGAAAAAGTTTTTTTCATCTCCACGGAAGGAGAAAAATCCGGAAATACATGTTCACCCGCAAGAGTGCTGCGAATCACCTCAATGAGCTTTTCGGTACCGCAGTCCTTATACCACAAACTGTCCGCACAGCCGCGTTTTGCCTGCAGCAAAACGTCCGGATCGACAAGAGAAGTGACAATAACAACTTTTGTGCGCGGCTGCGCCTGTTTTATACGTCTGCCGGCGGCAAGACCGGAATGTTTGTGCAAGGTCATGACATCCATCAAAACAAGGTCGACAGAGGCGTTGCAGAGTCGTTCCGCTTCAAACGCATCCCGCACGGCGGCGACAATATTAAAATCCCCTTCTGCGGCAATTGCATCCACAAGGTGTTTCTGTATGTAGAGGTCATCCTCGACAAGTACGGTATTAATCATTCTTCGTCATCCTTTCTCGGCAGATTCAACACAAGGCAAAACGCCGGATAGTGTGAAACGAACATCTCTCCCCCGCTTGCTTCGACGCTGCAGCGCAGTGAAGAAAGTCCGCTGCCTTCTGTAATTTTTCCCTTCGGCTTTTCTCCGTTATTAGTAATGGCAATACGATAAATCAAGCCGAGATCGTCTGCGGTGACGGTTACCTCATTGCCACCGGCATGTTTAATGCAATTTGTCACACATTCCCGTACTGCAGCCGAGGCAAGACTCTCAATAACGGTATCGGACGGAATATAACCGTTGATTTTGACCTTTACCCCCATTTTGGCGGCGGTCTGCCTTACCTCGTCCATCGTACCCGCAAATGCAGTCCGTCTTGCAGACAGCACACCTACGGCTTCTCTCAAAGACTCGATTTTCTGTTCGGTTTCCTCGTCGCTTTGCATAATGTCCCGCACAGTGAGTATACTTCTGCCGATTGTATCGTGAACATAGATTTTCATTTCCAGACTTTCCTTTTCACGAATATCATCGCTCATACGCTCATACATTTTCCGAAGCTTGGCGTTTACTTTTTTCAGGTTTTCGTTTTCCGTGCGAAGCTGCTCACCCATGGCATAACGCTTGGTAATATCGCTTGCGGTAATCTGTTTCCACCCCTGCTTGCCGTCCACAGTGTGTTCATAACAGCGGAATCGGAAGACGCTCCCGTCAGCCGTGCGGACAAGATCCTCCGCAAGCAGAGTGCCGTTCTTCGGAGCTGTCATAATCGAGGTCAGCTCATAAATCATCTGCGGACAAAATCCGAGCATATCTCCGGCAAGAGCTTGCATTCTCTTGTTGATAAAAACAATACGCCCGTCGGGATCAGCAAAACATACACCCATGGGAAGATCATTCACGGCATCTCGAACCGAATTCGGAGAAAGACTGTTTTCCGCTCTGCGTTTTTCTTTGGGAAAAGCAAAAACAATATGTGTTGACGTAAGCAAAATCAAGGCAGTGTAAATAAGCCACGGGAAATCGCGAACGACGGAAACAAAAGCTACGGTCGGTTCGCTTTGCATCGAACACAGCAGCATTACGCCGTTTGCAGCCGCTGTCACGCCACAGCACAGACATTTTTTCAACGGCGCTCTGTTGCTGTGTTTATAAATAAGCAGTCCCAGTTCGGCGGCAAGAACGGTAAACATCAAAACAGACAACAGCGTGCCGTATCTTTCCGGCAGAGAGGCAAAAGATATCATTACAAGTCACCTCCCGCATGCAGAGAAAAAAGACATGTTTGTTCGCCGCCGTAGTTGTCAAACTCTGCTTCCGGATATTTTTCTGAAAGCCGCGAGAGATCCGCATCACATTCGGCGGTAACGGTTATACGAAGTCCGTCGTTTCTTTGTACGGCACGGACATCGATTGAGCGCAGTCCTGCCATGTCGGTTTCGGACACATCCTCGAAAAAGTCATAGAGCTTTGCGGCGTCCTTTCCGCGTATCTGCTTTTCGGTATCGACAAACAGGCTGCTGTCCACTCCGAGAAGTCCGAGAGTGCGCAGCGACTCCGAGAACGCCATTTTCAATTCCTCACGGGACACGAAATAATCGCTGTCGGCAAGCAATTCTATATGTTTGCGCCGTTTGATATAGCTGCACAACACGGCAATTTTTGCAAGAATTACTTTTGCACTGTCGGAATTTCGCTCCTCCGACCGGTATGCCTGAGCCAGCGAACCGATTTTATCCAGCTGTGTTTGCGTCACTTCCTGCAACAGGTCATACAACCTGTTCTGCTCGGTTATCTTTCGACGCTTTTCCTCCATTGTGTATTCAGAACGCAGCAGTTCATTTCTTTCACGCCACTCCTCACGCAGTTCTTTTAACTCTTCCTCCTGCAACAAAAGGTCGGTATTATCCTCCGTCCAAACGGCATAACCGCCGCTGACAGGTTTTGCATGCAGTGCTATACCGTCCGAAAGGAACACCGGCTCACTCAGCGCCTTCTTTATCTGCTCCGTCGTGATATGACGGGCATCGCGAGCGCTGTAGCGAACACAGAAATTCCCGTCCGCAATTTGCGCCGAACAATCCGTCGACACTTCTAAAAGTTCGGCGTACATCGAATTGGAGCGGATCATACCGCAAATAATACACCATTCGAAAATTACGACAACAAGCAAACAGTACATTATTGTCATATCTCCGAGCCAAAAACGCAGCCACGGAACTTCGGCGCAATAGACCGCGGTATAGACAAGTGCGAGAGCTATCGGAACAAGTGCGATTCGAAAATATTTTTTCGAGTTTGGCAGTCGGCATCTGCTGTACATAACCCAAGTTGCTGCGATTCCGCAGATTGACATCCATCCGACAGCGATAAAATATCCGGGGCCGTAACTGTAAGCACTGTCACTCCGCAGAGATGCGGGAATATCAATCGGAAAGCGGAATACAAACTGATGGAAATCATTTGTAACAACAACAAGAAAAATCACCGCACTCACTACCCAGAGCGATTTCGCTTTTGCGCTGACTTCTTCCCCGTCCGCTTTCCCGATTGTCAGAGCTGCCAAAAGTGCCGTTGCCGGAATAAACAGCATGGGCAGATAATACAGATACCAGCAGATGCGCGTCACAGTCGGCGACAAAACAAATTCCATTTTTACACTCCGGATGTACAACCAAAGTATTATCATCGCACCGGCAATGAGCAAATACCGTCTTGTTGCCTGCTGCTGCACAGTGCGCTTTACCCGCAGAATCCACGACGTAAAAACAAAAAAATATATAAAAATCCGCATAAAGCCGAACAAATGCCCGCCGATATCAAATTTATCCGCCATGCCGCATGCGTAAGCCGCAGCTACAGCAACAGCCGCAGTGATTGCCGTCCGCATGACCCTTTGCTTGTTTTTCACGGTGCTGCACCTCATCTTAAACAACGCCGCTGCAAATGTAAAGCACTTTTCTTTACATTTGCGCGCAGAGATTTATACGTGTAAAGTATTTCACTTTACGTTTTTATGCGATAGCTGCCGCTTTTCAGTTCTTCAAGCAGTTCCGCATTTGAACTTATCAGCTTGTTAAAATAAATTCCTCCTGTTATTGCGTCGTCCGCATCATGAAAATCCGAACCCGATGTTATAATGCCGTTGCCGTGAAGTTTTGCCCAATGCGCGGCGATTTCATTTGATGAATCGTGGCGGGGATTTCCATTAAAGACTTCATAACCGTCAAGGACATTCCAATCGGCAATCTGCATTGACCGTCTGAACGGATGCGCCTGAACGAAAATAAAGCCGTGTTTATGGGCAAGCGATGAAAATGCCTTGTTGCCGAGAGCCATAAGATCTCCGTTGTTTTTAATAAAATCCTCCGTCACACCGTAAACAAGGTAATCGTTCGGATCGCCGTAAAATGAAATTTCCATACCGAGCAATATTTTAATTTTGTCGCCGGCTGCCTCTTTTAACGCGTGGTATCCCGACAAAAAGTGTTCGGCTTTTACACTCCACGGTGCATCGGTAAGGTT
The DNA here is from genome assembly GCA_963657065.1 of bacterium. Taxonomy (GTDB): domain Bacteria; phylum Bacillota; class Clostridia; order Oscillospirales; family Acutalibacteraceae; genus RUG806. The sequence goes on along the minus strand of CAVKLD010000004.1, from coordinate 57,312 downwards.
AACGGCGGGAAAAGTTTCCGTGTTCATATGGTTAGCAGATACAATGCCGTCATACCCTTTCTCGATATACAATTTCACAAGTTCCTCGGCAGACGCATGTGCACATGCGCTCACCTCGCGTGAATGCGCATGCATTTCAAAAAGATATTCAGCCATTTTAGTTTTCCTCTTTTTTGTACAACGGTTCTATAAAAATTACCTCGGATTCAATTTCATCGGGTTTGTTCTCGTCAAGCACAATGAGTCTTCCTCCGTGTTTGTCGCCGTATGTATGGAATCCAGCACCGGGTGTCTGCACGAGCTTAATACCGTCAATGATCGCGGTAAACGTATTTATATGGTCATGACCGAAAAACGCGGCTTTTATATCGCCTGTTTTTTTCCAACTCTCAAATTCTTCACCGTGACAGTCCGGCGGACACGGTGCTTCGCGCATTTCCCCGTCTAAGAAAGTGCCGTCCGGCGCGGCGTAATACTTTCCGCAATGTTCTACCGCACCGTTGGCATTCGCAGCAGTTTCCGCAAGGATGTCATACTCCTGCAAAACGGGAATATGCTGAAACAGAATTGACGGAACGGTTTCCCCTCCGTTGTCCGCTTTCAGTTTTGCGGCTTGCTTTTCGTACCATTCGATTTGGTCGGGTTGAACAAAGCCGTAGCCGGCTCCGCCGATGACGTTATATCGTTCATCGCGAACGTAATCGTTTGAGTCAACGCACCAGATATTCCATGCAGTACGGCTGCCGTCGGATGACAATATCGGCAACGAACAGTTCCCGCAGCCGGAAACGTCTTCATCATTAAAAGTATTTCTGAAATTACTGTATTCGGCATAAACCGCAATTTGATTTTCTTTCATCAAAAACGGCAGTTTGCTCTCGCATTCCGCGTCATGATTACCGAATACAATCGCAAGAGGAATGCCGCGTTTTGCCACGGGTTCAACAATGCGTTTTATGGTTTTGTACATATAGTCATACGTAAACTCCTGCCAAAAACCGCTTATATTGTCACCGCCGAAAACCACAAGATCGGGGTTGGCAAAGTCAATGCATTTTTCGATAACATTCATTGTTTCCTTCGTCTTTATCTGCGGTGCACTTTTATCTTCGTCATCGTCCATTTCGGGATCAACTTCATGAATATCCGTGAGATGAAGTATCTTAAATTTACCGTCACAGCCAAACTGCAGCGGTTTTGTAAATTTCTTATTGTGACGCTTTGATGCGGGAAGTCCCATTGCCATAATAACTACCTCCGTTTTGCTTTCCTTACTTAAAACTAATATAAATAGTAATACCGTGCGCGCCGCATGTCAACAAAAACATTTGAAAAAGCCAAAACTTTCAGGCGGAAACGCTGCACCTTCCCAACGAAATTATAGACAAGAGCCGTCAACCTGCGCTCGTGCAAGTCAACGGCTTTTTGCTTTTTTGTCAGATGTTTTACAACCTAAATATCAATTGTTTTATCATTCGCCGCATCCCAGACTGCAGTTCAGAAGTTTTTGGAAGAAACGAATTATTTTGCGGAAGAGCTGTGTTAATCTGCTCATAAAATCACTCTCGCCCTCGCCGCACTCATCGCATTTGCCATCGTCGTTCGCGTCGGAATGACCGTGTGCATCGATAACTTCCGTTTCAAGCGTTGAATCGCAAACAGTACACTTTTTGACGCGTTCACCCTTCTCGGTACAGGTCGCCGTCTTCGTTACGGCCCACTCGCCGGGGATATGTCCCGCCGCGTCGATTGTCTTCGGTTCTCTTGAAATTTCGGCTTCACAAACCGTGCAGTATACAACTTCGTCATAGCTGCCGCTGTCGGTGCATGTCGCTTCTACTTTGTTCTCTTCGACCTTTGCGCCGGGGGTATGTCCCGCCGCGTCGATTGTCTTCGTTTCTCTTGAAATTTCGGCTTCACAAACCGTGCAGTATACAACAACATCATAGCTGCCGCTGTCGGTGCATGTCGCTTCTACTCTGTTTTCCTCGACCTCTGCGCCGGGTGTATGTCCCGCCGCGTCAATTACAGATCCGCTCTCGATAATTGTTTTACATGCTGTGCACTGAAGATCACCGGTGTAACCGTCTTCCGTACACGATGCCGCCTTGGCATTTACAATTTCGGTTGCAACGTGATTTGACTCGTCGACAGACGTTTCTTTTATTGTTGCAGCAACGCAATTTGCACACTTGTATTCGACTTTGCCCTCTTCGGTGCAAGTTGCATTCTCAACAACTTTTACAAACACACTGTAGTCATGATCAAGCAACTTGACATCACGCGTTTCTTTATGATTTTCATCATTTTTACAAATATGCGTTTCCTCGCCGGCAGTTGTGCAAGTTGCGGGAACCGTTACGGTCCATTCTCCCCAATCGTGGCCAAGTGCGTTACTTGTTTTTGTTTCTTTCGAAATCACATCGCCGCAGCCCGTGCAGTATACAACTTCATCATAACTGCCCTGAGTATCGCATGTAGCGGCCTTTACGTTTTCCTTGACGGGTTCTCCGGCGATATGCACCAGGTGAAGAGTCATAGCAGGACGAACACCCCACTTTGTATCGTTTATATTCTGGCTGCTGTCGGACATACCGGTTTCCGATACAAAACACGTACCGGCACCTGCAACGGCAGCGTTACGAAGACGCCACATGCAATAGCTATTTTTTTTGTAAAGTCCCTGAGAGTATGCATAATTAGTGCCTTTCGCTTTCCTAGTGCTGTCGTAGCTAAACCCGTTTTTACCACTGACAATCTCATCGTAGCTCAAGAGCCAAACCATGTCTGTGGTAGAATTACTGTTGTACACTGCGGACGATGCTTTTGCAGTGTTGGATATGGTTGTTGCAACAATTTTACTCTTTTCAGTATCACTGAACGCAGCATCATAGAACGTACCGGTAAGCCATGCACGAATATCGCTGTGCTCGTAGTTGTTCGGATAAACCGTTTTCCCGTTGATGTTACGTTCCGCCGTACTATTATAGTACTGCTGAGAGTCAAGAACCATGTCGCTCATCACGACGACATTTCCGGTAGCGCTGTTAACCGAAAGCACTTTCCACTTGACAGGTTCGTACTTAAACCAGTATTTATTGTTGACATAGTAGCCGTTATCATCCTGAAAAGTCGTACTGCGATCACTCTTTTTGTTTATTAGACTCGGACGGAAACTTGAAAAAAGCACACCGCGGTATCTTTCGCCTTCGTACTCAATGTCTGTGTACTTCATATAGTCACTCTGTTCATTGTTGATGTAATAATCGTAGCTCGTCCATTCGGTTTCTGAATTCACCAATGAATTAAGCTCCTCATAAAGCGGCAAATAGTTGTATATCTGGCTCTGAGGATATGTGCCGAAATAAAAAGTTTCCCCTACCTTGTACGTCGTCGCTCCGTCCGCTGCAAACACGGTCAGCGGTGCAACCGTAAGCAGCATAAACAGCGCAAGCAGAATGCTCAACGCCTGACGCATGATGCGTCGATTTTTGTTTTTCATAATAAATCCTCCGATTCTGAATTTTGTATTCTGCGGAGCGCGGGACAAAACGTAGACATGCGCTCCGACAATACCGATGTTAAGAATAAAAATTCAATAAAAAGCCGCAATATCAAAGAGTTTCTTTTTGTCCAACGTCAGCGCACCGTTCAACATTGCAGCCGACCGTTTGGCATACTTTTTGCGGCTATTTATTTCTTACATCGTGTATTTTAGCATCTCATACCTCTTTTGTCAATATAATGAAGCAATAATCCGGTAAATTATCCGAATTCCGAACTGAACCGTATGCGGAATCGCATTGCTGCATTCGAATGCAAAAAAAAGGACCGTATCACGCCTTCAATGTAAAAAAAAGCGAAATACAGTCTTTTTGTTATTTATTCTTTGCTCCGCGACGGATTCGGCAATCCGATTTACGCAAGCAAACAAATCAGCGGAGCTTCAAACGGTACGTCAGTCCTTTTTTGCAGCCAATGCGTCGGCTGCGTCGTCGAGCTTTCTGTTTCTGAAATAAAGTCCCACATCAATTGAAATTTCGATGAAGTTAAGGACATAGAAGAAAAAGCTGAGGAAGAAGATGAATCCGGTGCTGCCGCCGGAAACCTGTATAATCTTACGCGCTATACCAAATGCATAGCCGATAAGCAGAAACACCTCAAAGAAAAGGCTTTTGCCTTTTGCCGTGCGCGAAATATACGATTTGCGAATGGAAATGGGCCACGAAAGTCCGAAGCAGAAAATTGTAAGTGCTTCGAAAAGGTCCGTGATAATTGATACGTTCATAATAAATGCTTCTTTCGAAATTATTTGTGTCTGCGGTAATCGGGCAGAAGTTTCGGTGACACTACATCTGTGACAATGCCCGCGTCCCTGCGTTCTTTATCGAACTTTGCGATATGTTCAAGCGTCAGTGCGCCGAGAGTCACATTCTTCGATTTCACGGCTGCGTTTCTGCCTGCGGTTCTGCCGAACACGATTATATCGAGCAGCGAATTGCCCATAAGACGGTTGCGTCCGTGAATACCGCCGACCGCTTCACCGGCAACGTAAAGATTTTCCACACAGCTGCTCATGCCCGTGACATTTATGTCAATGCCGCCGTTTTGATAGTGGAGGGTGGGATAAACAAGGATAGGCTCTTTTCTTATATCGATACCGTAGGACGCGAACATGCGCATCATAGCAGGTATACGCTTTTCGATAGTGCCCTCGCCGCCGGTTTTTTCTATCATCGGCGTATCAAGCCAAACGGCTTTGCCGCTGCCCGTGTCTACACCCTCGCCTCTGTCGGAGCATTCCCTGATAATGGAAGCGGCTGCAACGTCGCGTGTTTCAAGAGGATGCATAAACACTTTGCCGTCACGATTCACGAGCTTTGCGCCGAGCGAACGAACCTTTTCGGTTACAAGAGCACCGAAAATCTGCTGGGGGAATGCGGCGCCCGTGGGATGATACTGCAGCGTGTCGGCATAAAGCAGCTTTGCGCCCACTCTGTACGCAAGAACAAGCCCGTCCGCCGTTGCGCCGTAATGGTTCGACGTGGGGAATCCCTGATAGTGCATTCTTCCCGCACCGCCCGTGGCTATAATTACCGTCTTTGCGCGTGCAACCATAAGTTCATGCGTTTCCATGTTCATGAGCACCGCGCCCGCCGCATTTCCCTTTTCGTCGAGAATAAGTTCGATAGCCGACGTAAAATCAACAACGGGAATCCCTCTGTTGAGCACCTCATCACGCAGCGTACGCATTATTTCCGCACCGGAATAATCCTTTGCCGCGTGCATACGTTTTCTTGAAGTGCCGCCGCCGTGAGTCGTTATCATGGTGCCGTCGGGTGCTTTGTCGAATTCGACGCCGAGTTCGTTCAACCACTGTATTGCATCGGGAGCATCACATACGAGCTTTGCAAGCAGTTCCGGCTTCGCGGCAAAATGTCCGCCGCCGAAAGCATCAAGATAGTGAATCGCGGGGGAATCATTCGGCTTGTCGGCGGCCTGAATACCGCCCTCCGCCATCATAGTGTTTGCATCGCCTATGCGCAGTTTGGTAACTATCATGGTTTTTGCACCGGCGTTGTCGGCTTCAATGGCAGCCGACGCACCCGCGCCGCCGCCGCCGATTATAAGCACATCGACATCATAAGTTATGTCGCTGAGGTCAATATCCTCCGCCTTGATGCGGGAATTTGCCTGAAGCATTTCGCACAGTTCGTGCGGAACATTTTCTCCTTTGTTTGCGCCTATTTTAAGCGTTGAAAACTCGCTCTTTTTATAATCGGGATGATATTCCGCAAGGAGCGCGTCTTTTTCTTCGGCGGTCATTCTTTCGGGTTCATAGGCGGTATTTTCGTTTCTTGCCGCCTCGACCGCTCTCAGTGAATCCTGTAATGAAGCGGGATACATTCTTTCGTCCTCCTTACTTTTCTATCACACGGTTGTTGTACAGTTCCTTAAGCTCGTCTATCGGCTTTTGCATAAGCGATTCAATAAGCTCGGTGTATACGCCGCTGTTTATCTCTTCCACTCTGTCGGCAAGGTGCTCCGTTTTGGGGGCGATATATTTGCCGTTTAAGCGTCTTGCAAGCATAGCCACCTGCGGATGCGAAATTCCTGCGGGGCATCTTGACGAGCACACGCCGCACATTACGCAGTCGAAGGATTCTTCCGCGCACTTGTCAAATTCGCCGCGCTGAGCGTACGCGATGTATTGCATTACGTTTAATGACTGCGTGCAGCTCTTTGTACACGCGTTGCAGCCTACGCACGCGTAGATTTCGGGGTAAAGCTGCATCATTATCTGCTGCGTGGGAGTAATTTTTTCGATGTCGTAAATCTGCTTCACGAGCGGAAAAAACGGCAGAGTTGCGACATACATATCGTTTTCGACCTTGGTCTGACATGCAAGACATGTCTTAAGCGTTCTGTCGCCCTTAATACGATAGATTGTGGCGCACGCTCCGCAAAAGCCGTTGCGGCATCCGCAACCGCGCACAAGCTGATAGCCTGCGTATTCCATGGCGCGCATTATTGTCAGGTCGTCGGGGACAGTATATTTTTTACCGAACAGGTAAACATTGACAGTATTTTCCATCGTTTCTGATCTCCTGTATCAATATTCGTCGGGCAGTTCGTCGATTTCATCGAAGCGAAACACGGGTCCGTCCTTGCAGACGTATTTCGCGCCGATGTTGCATCTGCCGCACTTGCCTATTCCGCACTTCATGCGCAGCTCCATTGTGGTGTACACCTGCGTTTTGTCAAATCCAAGCTCCTGCAATCCAGCAAGAGTAAATTTAATCATGATGGGCGGACCGCAGAGGACGGCAATCTTATCGGTTGAGAAACCAAGCTCTTTCACGTAGTTCGGCACAAAACCGACGTGACCGTCCCACTCCGGCTGTTCACGGTCGATGGTCAGGTAAACGTTAACATTGTCATCCTTTGACCATTCATCGATAATTTCCCTGTAATCGACGAGATCCTGCATGCTTCTCGAGCCGTAGACAATGTCTATCTTGCCGTAGCGGTCGCGGTAATGGCGGCAGTAGTTTATGACAGAGCGAAGCGGCGCAAGTCCGATACCGCCCGCGACAAACAGCATATCATGCCCTGCAAACTCGGTGTCGACGGGAAACGGTCTGCCGTAGGGACCTCTTATCGTTATCTGCTGACCGACTTCCATTGAATGAAGCCATTCGGTGACGCAGCCGCATTTTTTTATTGAAAACTCCATAAACTCGGTGTTCGTGGGTGACGAGGTTATCGAAAACATCGCTTCTCCCACACCGGGCACGGAGAGCATGGCGCACTGTCCGGGACGATGTTCAAAAGCTTTTTTACCGTCGGGAGTGACGACGCGGAAAGTCTTGACATCGGGAGTGTCGATGCGGATATCCGTAACAACGCCTATTTTTGGAATCAGAGGTTCGAAGTTATCAGCCATTTTCTGCACCTCCCAGCTTTTTCATTACTTTTACTATATTCATCTGAATGGGACATTTGTTTATGCAGCGTCCACAGCCGACACATGAGAACATGCCGTCATTGTTCGTCGGAAAATAGACGAGCTTGTGCATAAAACGCTGGCGGAAACGTTCAAGTTGGGTAAGACGGGGTTGACCCGCAGACATCTTTGTGAACTCGGAATACATACAGGAGTCCCAGCAGCGGAAACGCTTCACGCCGTGTCCGGTGTTGAAATCCCTGATGTCGTAGCACTGGCATGTCGGGCATACAAAAGTACACGTGCCGCAGCCAAGACAGGACTCGGAAAGCTCTTTCCATTCCGGCGCATTGAAAAACTTCGATGTCTTGCCGTCGCCGAATGCGTCGGCTTTGAGATTCGCAAGCGGGAGCTTTGCAAGTCTGCCGCGTACGATCTGCTTCTGCGCATCCGCGTCCGCGCCGTCTGCATCTTCAGTAAGCGCGGCAACCAATGCAAGAAGTTTTTCGCCTTTTTCTGTTTTTGCGTCAAGATAAAGCGCACTGTCGGTCTTATGACAGACAACGTCGCCCTCCGGTTCGGCGGCATCTATTCCGAAAGTGCCGCAAAAACACGTTTCGTGAGGTTTTGTACAGGCGAGAGAAACCACCGTCGCGTGTTCGCGGCGATTTTTATAGAAAGAATCGACAGGTTCGGAGAGAAAAACTCTGTCAAGAACCTCAAAGCTCTTTACATCGCATGCTCTGACTCCGAACACGACAAAATCCTCATGCTCGGTGCGCGTGTCGATTATCTCGATATTTTTGCCATCCACCTTAAATTCCGCCAGATTTTCAGTCTGCGGGAAGAAGAAATCTTTGGGGCTTCTTACGGTATTGAGAGCGTCGGACAGCTTTTTGCCGTTTTCCCATTTTTCGAACTTTGCACCCACTGCAGTATCGACAGGAAGATAAAGCGTTCTATCGGCGGCAACGGCTGCAAAAAATCCATCGAGTTTGTCAAGTGATATTTTAACCATTTGTATCACCTCTCATTACGGCTTCACCGGGTTCAAGGTCATCAACGGTGTAGTTGACAATCGGAGCGCGTGAGCCGACCTCCGCGCCCGCCTGATAATCGCCGTAGAACGCGTCGATATCCTTGATAAACTTGCGGTTGAGAAGATGAAGCGGAATGTGCTGCGGACATACGCGAGAGCACTCTCCGCAATCGGTGCAGCGTCCCACGACATGGAACGCTCTTATTATGTGGAACATTTTTTCTTCAAACGAGTTTACAGCCGCCTTGTTTTCAACACCCGAAGCGGGGTTGTCAAACACACACTTTTCGCATGTACATGCGGGACAAACATCACGGCACGCGTTGCAGCGGATGCAGCGCGAAAGTTCATTCTGCCAAAACGCAAAACGCTCGTCGGGAGTCATTTTTTCAAGCGCTTCGACTTCATCGAATCGGCTGCTGTCGATAACCTCGCCGTCCGCGCCGATAAGTTCATCGTATGCAACATGCTTTTTCGACTTGCAGTTGCGGCAGCGTTCGGCAAGAACATCATCCTTTGCAAACGTTTTTTCGCCGTCGTAGAGCGTGTCGGCGATTATGTTATCGCCGTCCTCACGGATACCCGCAAGACCGTCGCACTGCGCCTTTATCTTTGAAATATCAACCGTTCCGCCGCATTCTACGCCGATAACATAGACCTTTTCTCTGTCGAAACGATGTTCTGTAAGCAGCTGATTAAAGCTGTATGTGTCGCAGGGTTTGAGGAAAACAAGGATTTTGTTTTCGCTTTTTGCCGTTTCCTTAACAAGATATTTTGAAAAATTCGCGCCGCACAGTGAATTCCACACAAAATCCTTTTCAAGTTCGCGTGCGGAGTGAAACAGCGCAGGTGTAATGTCATAATCGAACTCACCGCAATGCCAACCGTACACGCGGTCGACAGTGCCGTCGGCAAGCAGCTCGGAGGCTCTTGATATGAGAGCTTCTCGTTTTATTTCTTGCATCTCAAGTCCTCCAATCTCTTGTTTTCACCGAGGGATGCAACCTTTTCGGCGAAGTCGTTCATTGTCGCGGCGAATTTCGCGCCCTCGGCAGCTGAAACCCACTCAACACGCGTTCTCTCCTTTTCAATGCCGAGGTAATCAAGCATTGAGAACAGCAGTGCCATACGGCGGCGCGTATAGTAGTTGCCGGAAGTATAGTGACAGTCGCCGGGATGACAGCCGCAGATTATTACGCCGTCTGCACCACGCTGAAACGCACGAAGTATAAACATCGGGTTTACTCTGCACGAACACGGAACACGGATAATTTTCACTTCGGCGGGATAACTCAAGCGGTTGTTTCCCGCAAGATCCGCGCCGGCGTACGAACACCAGTTGCAGCAAAACGCCACTATGAGAGGTTTATAACCGTTTACCTGCATATTGCATCCACCTCCGCTATAATTTGCTTATTGAGGAATCCCTTAAGATCCATTGCGCCGGACATACACGCGACCGTACACGCGCCGCATCCTTGGCATACGGCTTCGTTTACCGAAGCGACGCGGCGAACTTTTACGGTTCTGTCGGGCATTCTGAATTCTTTGTCAATGTACGTTATCGCACCGTAGGGACACACCTTCTCGCACGTCGAGCAGCCGTTGCACATCATTTCATCGGAATGTGCGACACACGGGTTGCCCTTCAGCTTGTCCTTGACAAGCAGTCCGATAACCTTTGACGCCGCCGCACCAGCCTGCGAAACCGTTTCGGGGATATCCTTCGGCCCCTGACACGTACCGGAAAGGAACACGCCGGCTGTGGGACTTTCGACGGGACGGAGCTTCGGATGAGCCTCCGTGAAGAAATCGTTGGTATCCATGCTCGCCGTAAGCATTGTGGCAAGGGAACGCGCCGATTTATCGGGTTCTATTGCAGCTGCAAGTACAACAAGATCCGCGTCAATGTGAAGCTGCTTGCCGTAAATGAGGTCACTGCCCTGCACCTTGAGCTTATTGCCCTCGGGCGACACTTTGCCGACCATGCCCTTTATGTAGTGCACACCGTATTCCTCAACGGCGCGGCGGTAGAACTCATCGAAGTTCTTGCCGGGTGTACGCACATCGATGTAGAATACGTAAACCTCTGTGTCGGGGTACTTGTCACGAATAAGCATTGCGTGTTTTGCAGTATACATGCAGCAAATTTTAGAGCAATACTCCTTGCCCTTTTCGGCGCACGCCGAGCAACGCGAACCGACGCACTGAACAAATACTATAGTGTGCGGATGCTCACCATCGGACGGACGAAGAAGTGTTCCGCCCGTAGGACCTGCCGCGTTCATGAGGCGTTCAAGCTCAAGACTCGTAATCACGTCCTTCGACTGCGAATATGCAAATTCATCGAACTTTTCCATTGAAATGGGGTTAAAGCCCGTGGCAACGACTATCGCACCGTACTTTTCCTTAATGTACTCGTCCTTTGCGTTGTAGTCGATAGCACCCGCCGTACACACTTTTTCACAAAGCCCGCATTTGCCGGTTTTAAGTTTGACGCAGTAATTCGGGTCAATGGTTGCGACTTTGGGTACTGCCTGAGCGAACGGAATATACACCGCGTGCCGGTTGTCCATTCCGAGGTTAAACTCGTTGGGCACTTTTTTCTGCGGACATTTTTCGGTGCAGATACCGCATCCGGTGCAGACGTCCTCTTTTACATAACGCGCCTTACGCTTTATTGTGACGTCAAAATTGCCGACAAAACCGCCGACTTCCGTCACCTCGGAATATGAATAAATTTTTATGTTTTCGTTTTGAGCCGCATCGACCATTTTCGGCGTAAGAATACATGCCGCGCAATCAAGCGTAGGGAAAGTTTTATCAAGCTGCGCCATTTTGCCGCCTATTGTCGGTTTTGTTTCGACAATATCCACGGGAAAACCCGCATCGGCAATGTCGAGCGCAGTCTGAATGCCCGCAATGCCGCCGCCGATAACAAGAGCGCGTTTCGTAACGGGACTCTCGCCGGGGGTAAGGGGCGTATTGAGGTTTACTTTTGCAACAGCGGCTTTTGCAAGAATTATCGCTTTTGCCGTGCCTATGGGCATATCCTTGTGCACCCACGAGCACTGTTCTCTGACGTTCGCGATCTCAACCATGTAGGGATTAAGCCCTGCGGCGGCAGCCGTTTTGCGAAAAGTGGCTTCATGCATTCTCGGAGAACATGAACAAACCACAATACCGTTCAGTTTGTGTTCGGCAACGGCATCCTTTATGAGGTTCTGCCCCGCCTGAGAACACATGTACTGGTAGTCGGTGGAGAAAACGACACCCGGTTCTCTTTTGAGAGCCTCGGCAACAGCTTTCACATCAACCGTACCTGCAATGTTTGTGCCGCAATGGCACACAAATACACCGATTCTCTGCATTGTGTTTTCTCCTCTCTTACTTTGAATATTTGCGCAGTGCGCTCATAAGAGCCTGCTGCGGCATATCAGGGTCAATCTTTGCGGGAATATCGTTTGCGGTCATTCTGTTGCCGTCCTTTTGACGGATAACGGCAAGACGCACCGCCTCAATTATCTTTGCAGGCTCTACGCCGCGCGGACAGCGGTCGACGCAAGCAAAACAAGACAGACATTTATAAACGGATTCCGACTTCATCAGCGTTTCGATATCGCCTGTTTCGACCATGTAGACGAACTGATGCGGATGGTACTCCATTTCATCATACGACGGGCATGTGCCCGAGCACTTTCCGCAACGCATGCATTTGAGAGGATTTACTCCGCTTGTACGGAGAATCTGTTCTTTTAGCAGCTCTTTTTTATCGGACATCGTTATCCTCCTTTATTCCGAGAGCTTCGGCGAGAAGCTCCGTGAAATATACAACGGGTATATCGTCCGTGTTCTTTTCAAGGTTATATTTGCAAAGCGGACACGCGGTAACGGCGCACTCCGCTCCGTGTGAAAGCGCGCTGTGTGTCACGGCTGCACTCTTCTTTGCGGCACTTTCGGGGTCATCGAGAGAAACGTATCCGCCGCAGCACTCGTTTCTCAACGGGTAAACAATGGGCTCCGCACCGAGAGCGCGTATAAAATCCTCCATTACGGATGGGTTTTCAATATCATCAAAAGCCATAACCTTACCGGGACGGAGAAGCAGACAGCCGTAGTACGGCGCAATTTTCCTGCCGGTAAGCGGCTTTACAACGTTTTCTTTTATTTTATCAAAACCGACGGCATCGCGCAGAAGTTCAAAAAGGTGCATGACCTGCGTTTCGCCGCGGTAAGGAGCGTGCTCGGCGGCGTCTTTGTCCTGCGACATATAGAGATTCACCTTATCTGCAAATTCGGAATCGGTCTGCATTGCGTGGTTTGTCTGTTTTATTACGTTATGGCAAGCTGAACACACAGTAACGAGTATCTCATTTCGTTCTTTAGCTGCACGAAGAGCTCTCACACTCGGCAGTTTTGAGGCTGCCTCGTCTTTTGCCGTCACAAACACACCGCCGCAGCACTGCCAATCCTTTATTTCAACAAGCTCTACGCCGAGCTTTTCGGCACAGGCACGCGCATAATAATCGAGCTTTTTTGCCGTTGTGCGAAGCGTGCAGCCGGGGAAATAACTGACTTTCATTGTATACCTCCGATGCTTAAACCATCTGTTCGGGGTGGAACACCTCGTCGAAGCGTTCGGCAGTCAAAAATCCAAGCTCCACACACGCTTCTTTGAGAGAAATATTATCCTTAAATGCCTTTTTAGCCGTTTTCGCCGCGTTTTCGTAACCTATATAAGGATTAAGCGCGGTTACAAGCATAAGCGAATTATGCAAATTGTGGTACATTTTATCTTTGTTCGCGGTAATGCCGACGGCGCACTTGTCGTTGAATGACACTATGGACTCCGCAAGAAGGCGTGCCGACTGCAGGAAGTTATATGCCGCAACGGGCATGAATACATTCAACTCAAAATTGCCCTGCGACGCAGCCATGCCTACCGCAACATCGTTGCCGATGACCTGAACGGCAACCATCGTCACCGCCTCGCACTGCGTGGGATTGACTTTGCCGGGCATTATCGATGAACCGGGTTCATTTTCGGGGATATGAATTTCACCGAGTCCGTCGCGGGGACCGGATGCAAGCCAGCGGACATCGTTTGCAATCTTCATCATATCGCATGCGGTTGCTTTTATCGCTCCGTGAGCAAACACAAGCTCATCCTTTGAAGTAAGAGAGTGGAACTTGTTTTTTGCAGTAACAAACGGCTTGCCCGTCAGAACCGCAACCTTTTCGGCAACTTTTTCGGCAAAACCTGCGGGAGCATTGAGTCCCGTGCCGACGGCAGTACCGCCGAGAGCCAATTCATAGAGCGGTTTTACAGCAAGACGCAAAAGCTCCGCATCTCTTTCAAGGCTTGCGCGCCAGCCGGAAATTTCCTGACTGAATTTAATCGGCGTCGCGTCCTGAAGGTGGGTTCTGCCCGATTTCACGATTCCTTCGTTTGCCGCTTCGAGAGCCGTAAAAGTTGCAATGAGTTTTTCGACTGCGGGAAGAAGTTTGTCTTCGACGGCAAAGACAGCCGAAATATGCATTGCCGTCGGGAAGGTGTCATTTGATGACTGACTCATGTTTATATCGTCGTTCGGATGGCAGAGCTTTTTGCCCGCAATCTGATTTGCACGGTTTGCTATGACCTCGTTCGCATTCATGTTAGACTGAGTGCCCGAACCCGTCTGCCACACGACAAGCGGGAAATGGTCGTTAAGCGACCCCGAAATAACCTCATCACAGGCAGCTGTTATGGCGGCAACCTTTTCGGGGGTCATTTTTTCGGGTTTAAGCTCGGCATTTGCAAGCGCGGCGGCTTTTTTGAGTACGCCGAACGCATGTGTTATTTCTCGCGGCATTGTTTCTATGCCTACGCCTATTTCAAAATTCTCATGGCTTCTCTGTGTCTGCGCCGCCCAAAGTCTGTCGGCAGGCACTTGCATCTCACCCATTGAATCGTGTTCGATACGGTATTCCATTTTGTTTACCACCTTTTATATATCAAGACTTCCGATAACTTCCTTAAGCGTATCGGCACTCTTGCGCAGAAGAGTTACTTCGTTATCGGTGAGCGGAACGTTAACCTTTCCTCTCAAGCCGTTGTCGCCGGCAAGGTTCAGTGTGCTCAGGCAGACGTTTTCGATTCCGTATTCGCCGTGCATCATCGTCGAAACGGTCATTGTGGTATCAATGCCCGTAAGGATACACTTGCAGATGTGGCACACCGAAACGGAAACGGCATAAAAAGTTGCGCCCTTGCGCTGAATGACTCTGCCGCCGGATTTTCTTACATACTGCTCAATATCGGCAAAATCAAGAGGCGGAGTATCTATACCCGGCACCTTGATAAGTCTTTGACACTCGCATATCGGTACGTTTGAAATGTTTGCGACCGACCACGGAATAAACGAAGAATCGCCGTGTTCGCCGAAAACATACGCATGTACGTTGGTCTGGCTGATGTTGTAATATTCCGACAGACGCGCTCTCAAACGCGCAGTGTCGAGAATCGTGCCCGAACCGATGATGCGGTTTTCGGGAATGCCCGACAGCTTGCAGAAAGTGTATGTAAGGATGTCAACGGGATTACTCACTATGATATAAGTGGCAAGCGGCGCGTACTTTGTTATTTCGGGGATTATCTGTTTTGTAATATTAACGTTTGTCTGTGCCAATTCCAGCCGTGTCTGACCGGGTTTTCTCGCTATGCCGGAAGTGAGAATAACGATATCGGAATCAGCGGCATCTCTGTAATCGCCGGCATAAACGGAACATGCTCCGCAAAACGGCGTGCCCTGTCTTATGTCAAGAGCTTCGCCGAGCGCTTTCTCGTTGTTGATGTCAATCATCACAATCTCCGAAGCAAGTCCCATCACGGTAAGCGTATAGGCGATCGTTGACCCGACGCTGCCCGTTCCTATGATTGAAATTTTGTTCATAAATGCACCTTCTCTATTGTCTTTTTTCAACATTCGTCATCAGTGTACATTCTATCATTATATCACCTGTTTTGCAATTGCAATTTTTTCAATAAATACGTACGACAGCCTCTTTTATTTTCGAATTTGGCATTAAAACACGCACTTTCGCCAGACTTTGATAAAATTTTAACAACATAAATGACATAAATACAGTTTTTTTTCAGTCCGATTTGTGCAAACGCAACAAACATTTAAGTGTTGATTTTTTTTCAATGCTCTTATGCAAAAAATTGAAAAGGCAAGAAAGCGCTGCCTTTTCAAGTTATATTTCTCAACAAAACAAATAAATACGGCTCACATATCATCCTCAACGGACGAACGCAAACCGTATATTCGCAAGAGTTTTAACGCAGCATAAAAAAATCCGACGTATCTAACCCGACTCGGATTTGACTCTCGTCGGTTTATTTTTCATTTTCCGAGGAACTGCGGCAAAAATTCCCTGTGAGCATCTTTCATCTCTTTGTAGCACGCAACCGAATTCTCAAAATCGCCGATAAGGGGATGAACCATCATGGCGTTATACGCAGCTCTGTCGTCACCGTTTACCGCCGCTTCGATTGCGTATTTTTCGTACGTCTTAACCGCCGTCATAAGCGCAACCATGTGGCGCGTCCATGTATGACTCACAGGAACCGGCTTTGCGCCGTCCGACCCGATAACCGCAGCAATTTCGACAACATCGTCATCTTCCATAAAAGGAAGCGTGCCGTTGTTGAGCACATTGACAACGTGAACATCATTTTTGTCATTCGCAATCGAGTCTATAAGCGAACACGCCGCGAGAGAATATTTGTGCCCGCCGCGCTTGTCAAGAAGCGCGGGTTTTACGCAAAGATTTTCATCACAATACATCTTAAGAAGCTGTTCTTCTATCTCCATGCAAACCTGCGCACGGGTTCGCTTATCCTCTTTGAGGTGCTTTAACTTTGCATTTCGGTTATAGTAATACTGCAGATACGAGGACGGCCATCCTCCGCATGCGCGAAGGCAATCGGTATCGAATCCGTCGTCGACGATGTTCGCCATTACCTTAGGTGCAAATCCTTCGTCGAAAAGTTTGTAAAGAACCTCTTCGCCGTTTCCGTCAATGACGCTTGTTATCCAGCTCAGGTGATTCAAACCGAGGTATGTAATTTTCGCATCGCTGCCGATGTTTTCCTTTATGTCATCTATCATATCGATAGGCACGTTGCACAGACCTATGCACTTTACCTTCGTGTTGTTGAGAACATAATCCGTAATGATTCCGGACGGATTTGTAAAATTGATAAGCCACGCATCGGGACATATCTCCTCGATTTTTCTGCAGATATTACCGATAACGGGAATGGTTCGAAGAGCCTTGAAAAAGCCGCCGATACCGGTTGTTTCCTGACCGATAAGACCGTATTTAACGGGGATGGACTCATCGAGGTAACGTGCGGGAAGTTTGCCTACTCTGATTTGAGTAACGACAAAATCGGCGCCGACAAGCGAAGCATCAAGATCGTCGGTCATAACAACTTCCGTATCAAGGCCGGCTCGTCGTATCATTCGTTCGCAAAGACCGCCGACAATCGTGCGTTTGCGTTCGTCGATGTCCATAAGCACAAGTTTTTTGAGCTTCAGAGAATCCTTGCGCTGCAAAAAACCGTCAACGAGTTCCGGACAATACGTACTGCCGGAGCCTATCACCGTAACATTGATTTCTTTCATACCGCATCAATCCTTCAGTTGTTATTTTCAAGCATCCAGTTAATGCAACCTGTAACGGGCGGCACCGTCAGCTTGACAAATTTCAGTTTCTTTCCGCTCAAATTCTCCGCCTTTGC
Source organism: bacterium (assembly GCA_963657065.1). Classification (GTDB taxonomy): domain Bacteria; phylum Bacillota; class Clostridia; order Oscillospirales; family Acutalibacteraceae; genus RUG806. The sequence goes on along the minus strand of CAVKLD010000004.1, from coordinate 40,035 downwards.
ATGAAGCATATCGATATAGAGCTCCGACGGGAGTTTTATATGTATCGACCCGGAAAGTATAACTTCAATTTCGGAGGCATCGAAATGCTGCTTTTTGACATGCGCGGCAATGAACCGTGCACCGCGGTCAGCCATTCTCTCGCAGAGCATTACGGCTGCGGCGTCGCCCTCATTGACGGCTTCGAAGAAAATATCTATAAAGTCGCGTATAAGTCTGTCCTCATCGGCTTCAAGGCGCGGGATAAGCGAGAGAAGCGAATCGCGTTCGGGGACGATTCCGAATTTTTCAATCGCTTTCTCGGTGCACGAGGTGGGACACGCTTCAAGGCAAACATCATCATAAACAAGACGGAATGTCTCACGCGCTATCCACCGTCCGCCGCCCGCATCGCCCGACAAATCACCGAATCCGCCGATTTGCAGCAGATTCCCGTCATCATCAACGGAGTTGCAGCAAGTTCCCGTTCCGCAGTTATATCCTATCGCGCTCTTGTTTTTCGCTCCCGCTTTAACGACAATAAAACCGTCGTTGTAAATCGAAAACGGAACGTCCAAACCGAGCTTCTTAAATTCCTCCGTCATGGCATCGCGCTGGTACTGGTGATCTATTCCGGAAAGAGCCATCAGAATGTGCGTAATATTTTGACGGCGCATGGCATTGTCGAGCAGAAGTTTTTCAATCCCGCCCATGATAATGCCTGCCGCTTCGGGAATGCCGCCTTCAAGATTTTCGTGATTGCTGCCGGCTGTTTTCACTGTCGATATCATCGTTTTCCGTTCATCGAAAAGTGCGTACTGTGTCTTTGTGCCGCCGCCGTCTATACCGATATAGTATTTCATTATTGCTCCCCCGCGTCGCAGTCCGCATCAAAAAATTCGCCGCACACTTCACTCAGGCAAAACTCTCCGCGTCTTTCTTCTTCTCTGTCTATCCACATACCGTTTGTAAAATCCGGTATCGCTACGGGCATGCCGCCCATTGCCACACTCTGCTCCGACAGGCATGTTATCGCCATCAAAGTGGCGGTATCGTAAACATCTATCGGCGGAGCTGCATCAAGCTGGACACTCTCAACAAAAGCGGACAAAACGAGGTAGTCCATCCCGCCGTGACCCTGCGTTTTAACGCCGTCTATGCGGTATTTTTTCCAAAGGGGATGATCATATTTGCCTATATGGTTATAAAACTTTTCGTAAGTATGAGTATTCTCCGTAATTCCGTCTATGGCGCAATAGCAATCTTCATCGCTAAGCTCCGTAAAAATGCCATTTGTGCCCTGCACTATGTAATTTCTCGAATAAGGACGCGGCAGACAGCAGTCATGGTGAAGCGTTATAGTTTCGCCATGCGCCGTTTTTATTATAGTCGTAACGACATCGCCCTCCTCGAAAGGATAGCCGTAAAGGTCATAATCCGTGCCCTTGTTTTTCTCTATCCATACGTTAAGGCCGCGTGATTTGCTCGCCATTGATACGAGCGTAAGAAGTCTGTTTCCCCTGTTGACGTCAAGGAGTTTGCAGATGGGACCCAACTGGTGCGTGGGATAAAGCTCGCCGTTTCTGTTTTGGAAATTAAACAGTCTGCCGTGAATATTCTCACGTCCGAGCACTATCTCGTCGCGAAGGTCATGACGGTAGCCGCCTTCGCAGTTGACGATTTCACCGAAAAGTCCCTGCTTCACCATATTGAACAGTGCCATTTCCTTACGGTCATAGCAGCAGTTTTCAAGCAGCATGCAAAACTTCCCGGTGCGTTCGCTCGTGTGTACAAGCTCCCAGCACTCCTCTATCGAGGCTGCGCCGCCGACTTCCGTTGCCACGTGCAAACCGTGCTCCATGGCGTAAACGGCAATGCGCGAGTGTGTTATCCACGTAGTGCATATCATAATCGCGTCGAGCTGCTCATTGTCTATCATTTCTTTATAGTCGAGATACGAATGCACGTCGTACCCGGAATAGCACGCACTCTCCTTAACAATCTTCGCACCGTCCTCCGCTCGTTCCGGCACTTTGTCGCACACAGCGGGACATACCACTCCGGGGACTTCCAGAAGAAGCGCAAGTTGACTCTTTCCGCGTCCGCTTATGCCCACCGCACCAATGCGAACAGTCTTTCTATCGTTCATATCACTACACCGCCTGTATTGTATTTCTTCACAGAACAATAACATTGTTCGTCTAACGCAGACAAGTATAACATAGAAAAAAAATAAATGCTATAGTTATTACAAAAAATTATGTTCGGTTGACTTTATTTTTTCAGATGATAAAATAGACGGTAGAAACGCAACGGAGGAAAGAACATGATACGAATATACAAAAACGCAAAAATTATCACGGAAACCGAGCTTCTGACGGGCATGCTCGTTATATGCACCGACGGCAAAATAAGCGAAATAACACGACGGACGGACGCAGATGCGGCCGAAGAAATCGACTGCGGCGGACTTTTTCTTTCACCCGGTTTTGCCGACATTCATGTACACGGCGGCGGCGGTTTTTCGGCAATGGGAACTGAAAGCGACGTCATTGCGATGTGCCGCGCTCACGCGGATAGGGGTACGACCTCGATTTTGCCGACAACGCTCGCCGCACCGATAGAACAGCTGCAAAACTGTATAAAAAACATATCGGCGGCAAAAGAAAAATGCAAAGATGCAAACATTCTCGGCATTCATCTTGAAGGACCGTTCATTTCGCCGAAAATGCGCGGTGCGCAGAGTCCGGCAAATATTTTATCTCCGACGGACAAAAACATTGAAGCACTTCTCGGCTTTTCAAAAAACGTGCGAATGATAGGAGCTGCGCCCGAAATTCCGAATGCATTCAAAGTCGGTGAAGAAGCGGCAAAAAGAAATATTGTCGCCTCGATTGCCCACACGGACGCGCCGTTTGAAACGGTCGAAGAAGCGTTCAAGCACGGTTTCAGCGATATTACACACATCTGGTCGGCATGCTCCGCAATGCACAAAGAGGGCATTTTCAGAAAAGTCGGCGCAGTCGAAGCCGCACTCGCGGACAGCCGCTGCACAACACAGTTCATAGGCGACATGCGCCATCTGCCCGCAGGCGCGGTAAAACTGCTTTTTGCAATAAAAGGTGCGGATAAGGCATATGCGATAACGGACGGTTTGGAATACTCCGCAAGCGACATGAAAGAAGGCACGGTAATAACACAGGAAAACGGGTTGAGTGTGATATATGAAGACGGCGTCATGAAACTCGCCGACCGTTCGTGCCTTGCGGGCAGCGTTGCAACGATGGCGGGAATCGTCAAGAACCTTGTGGAATTCGTCGGAGTGCCCCTCTGCGATGCGGTAAAAGCAGCTTCGCATACTCCCCTTTCGGTCATCGGCTTCGGCGGAAGCAAGGGACTTATAAAGCGCGGATACGACGAAGACATAATTCTGTTTGACAGCGACATAAACGTACGATACGTGTGCGTCGGCGGAAAAATAATCAAATCTTAATACTCGCACCGATTGATTCTTAAAGATTATTGTGTCACAATATCCGTATAACGCGAAGGAGAAAACAAGATGTACACTGTTTTGGTTGTTGACGACGAAAAAGACATAGTTTCGGCGCTTAAAATATATCTCTCATCGGACGGCTACAACGTCCTTACTGCATATAACGGCAGAGAAGCGCTTGACATATTGGAAAATAACGAGGTTCACCTGATACTCATGGATATAATGATGCCGCAGATCGACGGTCTTACGGCGCTTACAAAACTGCGCGAAAAGTACAACACGCCCGTCATATTTACAACGGCGAAGAGTGAGGATACCGACATAATAATCGGACTGAATCTCGGCGCGGACGACTACATAACAAAACCTTTCAATCCCGTAGAGCTTTTGGCGCGGGTTCGCTCGCAGCTTCGCAGATACACGCTTTTCGGAGCAATGAACAAAACGGAACAGACTTCGGAAGACGGCATACTCACGGTAGGCACAATCGAAATAGACGACAGAGCAAAGGAAGTGCGCGTCGACGGCAAAAAGGTCAGTCTTACGCCAACGGAATTTGACATACTGAAACTGCTTGCGTCTTCTCCGGGAAAGGTGTATTCGCCGTCGGAGATATACCGTGCCGTATGGAACGACGAGCCGTTCGGGTCGGATTCGACCGTTGCCGTGCACATAAGACACCTGAGAGAAAAAATAGAGATAACGCCCAACCAGCCGCGCTACATAAAAGTGGTATGGGGACAGGGATACAAATTCGAGAAATAACGGTCGACACACACTTTTAAGGAGATGCTTTCACGTGGACAAGCTGCGCAGGAGTCTGACGGCGAAAATAATTTCATTTGCCCTTGTAATCATTATGGGTGCACTGATAACCGCAAATATCATATTTGCCGGAGTACTTGTAAACAACAATCTGTACATCTCGGATGAAGCGAGCGTGCGCAATAAAATGCTGTCTTACGCCGCAGAGAAGACAATAAATAATGTCACGGATTATTTTGACTGTAAGCTAAATTACATGTTCTCCGACATTTTTGCGAAAGACGATGCCGACTACTGGGAAAGCGAAATGCTGATTTACAAGTCGATATATTCGAGAGAAAGCTCCAACATTTTCTTCACGGTATCCGATTCGGACGGCAATGTCATGCTGAGCAACTTCATAACTTCTGCGGACTCATCACCGGAGGCGGAATTTGTTTTCACACGCTCGTTTACGCGAAAGGTCTACACGAACGGCAGCGGCGGCATGTTTGTTTTGCCTAACAGCACATACGACACCGACACGGAATATACGAACATGTACGACGGCATTGCGCAATCCGACGGAGTAAGCACATCGGCGTACGGTGAGGAAGTATCGACGTATGGGGAAATATCCTCGACGGCGGAAGGAGCGGAAACGCTTACGGAATCTTATGAACCGACGACTTCCGTACCTTCCGAACTTTTATCATCGGCGACGGAGCGCGGCATTACGGCGAAGCTGCTCAGCGACAGCTCCGATCTGTTGCAGACGGAATATTACGAAGCGCAGGACGCAAAAGGCTCGTACGTCATGCTTGAACTCAAATGGAACAACGACACATCACTCAACGGGAAATATCTGTTTGACGCGCAGAGCGGTTTTGACGGCAAAATTTACGCCTACTGCGTTGATGATTTTATAGTCGAACGCAACTCGGAAAACACCGATGCGCTTATATACTTCCAGTCCGATTATGCCTTTTCGGAAAGCGGTGAGGTCACACCGGTACAATCGACCGACGAGCCGTATATCCCCGCAGGCTACACCTCACACGAAGAAACATATACGGTAAAGCTGTTTATTCCGCCGCAAGTCGAATTTACAGCGATCGATATGTATTCATTTACATGCAAAGCCGTTTCGTTCGGCGTCGCTTACAGAAACGCCCTCATTCCGATAAGCATAGCGTACTTGCTGCTGCTGACTGTCTGCGCCGTATTCGCTTTTTACTCTGCCGGATATACGAAAAAAGCCGAAAAACCGACTGCCGGCGGCATACACAAAATTCCGCTTGACATTGCCGCCGTGATTTACATTGCCATCGGAATAATAACCATTGGGGTTGCGTGGGAGTGGCTATACTATTCATCGATGCACAGCAAAGACAGTGAAATTGCGATCGGACTCACAATGCTTTACATATTCTGCGTAGTTTCGTTTATATTCTTCGAAAGCATTGCGGTACGTATTCGCTGTAAAACAGCATTCAAAAATACCGTCGCGGGCAGACTCATAACGCTCTTTACACGCACGATAAAAACCAAGGGACTTGCGGTCAAAACCGCCCTTATATATCTTGCGGAGCTTGCCGTTATTGCCGTAATCATGCTTTTAACCTCGCTGATAAACAACCTGATACCCGTTGTGATATTAGCATTGCTTCTTCTGCCGCTCACATTCGCGTTCATCTACGAATTCAATGTTATTTCGGATGGAACGGAACGTTTTTCAAGCGGCGACATAAGTACTAAAATCACCGAAAAACTACTGTTCGAACCGTTTAAGCAGCTTGCGAAAAATCTGAACAGCATAAACGACACCGTGAACAATGCCGTAAAAGAACGGCTCAAAAGCGAAAGCATGAAAACCGAGCTTATTACAAACGTTTCACACGATCTCAAGACTCCGCTTACTTCGATAGTAAATTATATTGACCTGCTCAAAAAGCTTGACATTGACGACAAGACCGCCAAAGAATATATCGAGGTCATCGACAGACAGTCGCAGCGTCTTAAAAAGCTCACGATAGATATCGTGGACGCGTCAAAAGCCTCGACGGGAAACATCGAAGTGCATCCCGAAAAACTCGACCTGCGCGTAATGGTGTCGCAAATGGACGGGGAATACTGCGACAAGCTCCTCGAAAACTCTCTGTCGCTTATTACCGACATTCCCGAAAACCCGACGTACATAAATGCGGACGGCAGACTGCTGTGGCGGATTTTCGACAACATCATGAACAACGTCTGCAAGTACTCTCTCCCCGGCACGCGCGTATACCTCACACTGACGGAGTCCGACGGAATGTCTACCGTAACGCTGCGGAACATCTCGAGAAACGAGCTGAACATTGAACCGGAAGAACTGACGGAAAGATTCGTGCGCGGCGACTCGTCACGAAATACAGAGGGCAGCGGATTGGGACTGTCGATAGCGTCAAGCCTTACGGAGCTTATGCACGGCAGCTTTAAGATAATCATTGACGGCGATTTGTTTAAGGTGTCCGTCACGTTCCCCTCGGTCATGCAATAGTATTTCTCTCCCCCACCGTAAACCGACTTAATAAATAAAACGACATCGGCGGCTTAAACCACAGGTGTCGTTTTCATTTGCTTATAATCTTCATTCAAACGCTTTTTTCAGTGCACTGACACGCTTTTTTATGCAGGCACGGACAAGACGCGACCACAGCGCGATATCGTAACCGTGCACCGTGCCGAGCGTTTCTGTTATCTCGACGCGTGCGCCGTGCTCGGCAAGACGTTTCGCGAAATTCACGCCGTCGTCGTGCAAACAGTCAAACTGCGCAGTTTCGATATAAATATCCGGGAGTTTTTCCGGCAGCGTCATCTGCATCGGACTTGCCTCTTTGTCATCGCCGTTCGCAAGATATTTTTCCCACATACATCGATTGTTGACCGCGTTCCACATCGGAGTGTCTGTATATTTACGCATTGACGCTGTTTTCATCTCTCTGTCGGTAACGGGATAAAGGAGCATTGCAAGACGCGGCTTAACTTCGGCATCCGCAATCACATACGACGCTATCGCGCCGCCGGCACTGTCCCCGCCGACGGCATAAGGCATGTCGCCGTACGTTTTTTGCAGCCATTCCGAAGCCAGACGCGCATCGTTTCGCGGAGCGGGATATACCGCATCGGGCAAAAGTCCGTAATCGGGACAGGCTACTCTGCAATCGGCTTTTTTTGCATACAGCGACATCAGCTTTTTGTGATGCGGAGTCGCCTCAAATCCAAAACCGCCGCCGTGAAAATAGAGCAGCGTCGGCAGTTTCTTGCCGCGTGTGCGCCGCGTGCGCGGCTCAAAAACGTCAATATGCAGCGGGCTTCCCCCGTCGCGCGTCACATGAAACGTCTTGTGGCTGCATCGGTGAACGGGAGTGAATCTGAGCAGCACTTTTTGCGCGCCCCATGCGGCTTTCATAAGCCACGGAGCACGCGTAAGCGCATATCTGTAGAATTTTAATTCTCTGCCGGTATGGTCCTTTGGCATAAAACCTCCGTCAAATGATAGATTTCAGTGTCAATAATCATAATGATGAGCTTCGCGCAGCATCATATCCTTGACCTTCATGATTCGTGTCGTTGCGCTGCGTTCGTTCTCGTCGAGCTTCATCGAAATATACTTTACCGTTTCTTCATACTGCGGTATCATTACGTGCTCCAGCGCATTGACGCGGCGGCGCGTTTTTTCGATTTCGACAGCCATAAGGCGGCATGCCTTTTCGGTTTCGGCAAGTTTTATGAGATCGGGCAAAATGTCGGAAATATACTTAACAGCGCCGTCAAGTTCAGCCGATGTAAACGCAAAACCGTACGGGTAAATATCGGCTTCATCAGCCGTTTTAAACCGTATCGAAAATTCCGGAATAAGCACCGACATGACATTTTTCTCGGAAACATCAATGTTTACTTCCTGCATCGGCATCATAAGGGCGGACTTGATATCGGCATCACTCATCACCGAACGCGCCATAGCCATGCAGCCGTTCGCCTCGGCAATGCCCATTTCGACTTTCTTGCGCAGTTCCTTATTCTCTCTTACAAGCTCCATGAAACGGCGCATAAGTTCGTCGCGTTTATCTTTCAGCAGCTTGTGACCTCTGCGTGCGGTGGTGAGCTTGCGCTTCAAATTGGTAAGCTCCATGCGGGTGGGGTTAACATTCAAAACAGCCATAACGGCACGCCCCCTTTAATCTTTTTTGTCGTAGTACTCATCAAGAAGCTCATTGGAGATTCGTTTAAGTTCGCTGCGCGGGAGAATACGCAGAAGCTCCCAGCCTATATCGAGCGTTTCTTCGATACTTCGGTCAGTGTAACTGCCCTGCGACACGTAGCGTTTTTCAAATTCGTCGGCAAACTTCGCATAGAGTTTGTCTATGTCGGTAAGTGCGGCTTCACCTAAAATAACCATAAGCTCTTTCGCGTCCTTGCCGCGTGCGTAAGCGGAGAACAGCTGGTTCATGGTGTTCGAATGGTCCTTGCGCGTCTTTCCTTCGCCGATACCTTTGTCTTTAAGACGCGACAGCGACGGAAGCACGTCAATAGGAGGAGTAACACCTCGGCGATAAAGTTCACGCGAAAGAATTATCTGTCCCTCTGTGATGTACCCCGTAAGGTCGGGAATAGGATGTGTTTTATCGTCTTCGGGCATGGAGAGAATCGGTATCATGGTTATCGAACCGCTCTTGCCTTTCTGCCGTCCAGCACGCTCATAAAGCGACGCAAGATCGGTGTACATGTAACCGGGATAGCCGCGTCTGCCGGGTACTTCTTTTCGTGCTGCGGAAATTTCACGAAGCGCATCCGCGTAGTTCGTGATATCCGTAAGAATAACAAGAACGTGCATACCGAGATCGAAAGCGAGATATTCCGCTGCCGTAAGAGCCATACGCGGTGTGGCGATACGCTCGACGGCAGGGTCGTTTGCAAGGTTTGTAAACATAACCGTTCTGTCGATTGCACCCGTTTCCCTGAAAGATTCAACAAAATAGTTGGATTCTTCGAAAGTGATGCCCATTGCGGCAAAAACAACGGCAAACTGTTCGTTCGTTCCTCTTACTTTCGACTGTCGCGCTATCTGCGCGGCAAGCTGCGCATGCGGAAGACCCGACGCGGAGAATATCGGCAGCTTCTGACCTCTTACGAGCGTGTTCAAGCCGTCGATAGCCGACACGCCCGTCTGGATAAATTCCTGCGGATAGCTTCTTGCGGCGGGATTCATGGGAGTGCCGTTAACGTCAAGACGTTTCTCGGGGATTATTTCGGGACCGCCGTCAATAGGTCTGCCGAGTCCGTCAAAAACTCGTCCGAGCATATCCGCAGATACGCCGAGTTCCATCTGTTTTCCCGTAAAACGTATTTTTGAAGTGGAAAGATTTATTCCGGCTGCGTTTTCAAACAGCTGAACAAGTGCGTTTGTGCCGTCTATCTCAAGCACGCGGCAGCGGCGCGTTTCGCCGTTTTCAAGTTCTATTTCGCCGAGTTCTTCGTATTTAACTCCCTCGACATCGCGAACGAGCATAAGAGGTCCTGCAATTTCCTGTAAGGTTCTGTATTCTTTAGGCATCAGTAATCCTCCTTATTCTCAACCGCGCTGCGGATTTCACCGTCGAGCAGCTCAAGCGTTTTTTTGTATTCGTCATCGATGTTTTCTTCCGAAACGTACTTGAAACGTCCTACAGCTTCACGTGCGGGAAGAGCGGCAAGTTTCTCGATATCCGCGCCGAGCCTGAGCGCGTCGGACGACTTGTCGTAATATGCAAGCACGAGCTTCATCATGAGATTCTGCTTTTTAAGCGAAGTATACGTATCAACCTCATGGAATGCAAGCTGATGCAAAAAATCCTCACGTATGGAACGGGCAGCTTCCATCTTAAGACGGTCGCCGGGTGAAAGGGCGTCCATACCGACGAGCTTCACTATTTCTTCAAGGCTTGCCTCTTCGCTCAAAAGCTCCATGAGTCTGCCGCGCTGCCGCGTCCAATCGGCATCGACCTTTTCGTTGAACCACTTGCCGAGCGAATCGGCATAGAGCGAATATGAAGTAAGCCAGTTTATCGCGGGGAAATGACGCTTGTAGGCGAGCGCGGAGTCAAGTCCCCAGAACACTTTAACTATACGCAGAGTCGCCTGCGAAACAGGTTCCGATATATCGCCGCCGGGCGGTGAAACGGCACCGATAACCGAAAGTGACGCTTCTCTTTCGTCCGAGCCGAGACATTTTACTCTGCCGGCGCGTTCATAAAACTGCGCAAGGCGCGAACCGAGGTAGGCAGGGTAGCCTTCTTCACCGGGCATTTCTTCAAGTCTGCCGGACATCTCTCTGAGCGCTTCCGCCCAGCGTGAGGTAGAATCAGCCATAAGCGCGACACTGTAACCCATATCGCGGAAATACTCCGCTATCGTAATTCCCGTATAAATGGACGCTTCACGCGCCGCAACGGGCATATCGGATGTATTTGCAATAAGCACGGTGCGCTCCATAAGACTCTTGCCGGTGTGCGGGTCGATAAGTTCCGGAAATTCATTGAGAACATCCGTCATTTCATTGCCGCGTTCGCCGCAGCCGATGTAAACAACAATATCCGCCTCCGCCCACTTTGCAAGCTGGTGCTGTGTGACCGTTTTGCCCGAACCGAACGGACCGGGAATTGCAGCGACGCCGCCCTTTGCTATCGGGAACAGCGTATCTATAACGCGCTGTCCGGTAACGAGCGGCATATCGGGCGAGAGTTTCGTCTTGTACGGTCTGCCTTTTCTTACGGGCCACTTCTGCATAAGCATAAGCGGAGTTGTCCCGCCGTTGGCGGACTTGACAGAACCTATCTCGTCAGTCACGGTAAAGTCGCCCTCATTAAGCGCGGCAAGTGTTCCCGAAACGCCTGCGGGAACGAGAATTTTATGTTTTACGACATCCGTTTCGTTGACATATCCGACGATATCACCGCCGGTCACTTTATCGCCGACCTTTGCCGTCGGGTAAAAATGCCACTTTTTTTCTCTATCGAGCGACGGCACCTCGACACCGCGCGTAAGACTGTTGCCCGCAACGCGCATTATAGCTTCGAGCGGACGCTGAATACCATCGAAAATTCCCTTTATAAGTCCGGGACCGAGTTCGACGCTGAGCGGCATGCCGGTGGATTCCACTTCTTCGCCCGTGCCGAGTCCCGCAGTTTCCTCATATACCTGAACGGACGCTCTGTCGCCGTGCATTTCTATTATTTCGCCGATAAGACGCTGTTTGCTTACTCTCACAACGTCGAACATATTTGCATCGCGCATGCCCTCGGCAATAACAAGAGGACCGGCGACCTTGACAATCTTTCCTTTACTCAAGATATCAAAACCTTTCTTTCGCGGTTTATACCGCAGATTTGCAAGGGTTTCAACGCGGAGCGGGCGAACGCCGGCATATCAAAACCGGCATAATTTCTTTCCCGTCCGTCTGTGCATTTGTCAATCCGCAAGGATATCGGAACCGACAGCCTGTTCGACGAAACGGCTGACGCTTTTCATGCCTATACCCGTGTTTCCCGTGATACCGGGAATCGGAATTATCGCGGGGAGAGGCTGCGAACCGTATCGTTCAATCTCTGCGTCGAGAGCAGAGGCGAGCTTTTCGGTAATGAATATCACCGCATAATCCTCCGCAAGTTTTTTTAAGAGTTTGCCGGCTTCGGTTGCGTCTTCTGTCGGGTATACGGAAAGACCTGCTGACGCAAAACCCAATATGCTGTCACTGTCGCCGATAACGCCTATTTTATACATCCAAACCCCTCACTCTCCTGCGGATATCGTCCTCCGGCATCGCGTTGTGTTTAGCCGAAAGTATTATTCTCAAATCAAGAATCTCAATTTGCGCCGAATACCTGAATGATGCGATCGGCGCAATACCGAAAGTATCGTTTCTGTACTTTCCGAACAGTCCGAGGATGTACTCGTCACTGCGTTTTTCAAACTCCGCCGCGCTGCGCACAAGTGATTCTGCAACGGACGCAAATGACGTGTGCGACAAAAAAGCAAAAAATGCGTCTTCACCTTTTACCGCCGCTTTTACAATATCCTTTTTATCAAATGCACTGCAGTCGGCGACGGCACGAAGCATGAAAGATTCCGTTTTTTTTGTCTTTATCGCCCTGTACAGTATTTTTATATTACTCAGCGCGACATATGCCTGCGCCCACTCGCGCAAGACAGGACTGTCGGCTTTTTCGGAAAAAACCAGTGTCTGTTCCATCGCCGCACGATCGACAACGGAATCGGCAAGCTGCGCAAATCGCGTCTGTGTGAGAATACGGTATGCACTTCTGTCGGCATGCTGCATACATTCGGGCAATTTGTCGTTTTTTCTGTCAAAAACATATTTTTTAATCTCGTCGGGTTCATAAACGCTCGGACGTGTAAAAAGTCCGTCGACGGGTTTGTTGCAAACAAGAGCTTTCAGGCACACCTTCAGATTTGCAAAGTCGTTCCTGATAATCATGCAATCAAGCATGGTTTTATCCGGCAGAACGCCAAAAACAAGTTCATCGACTTCCCTTGCGCGTTTCTCGAGCGCATCGCCGTATCCGCCGTCGCCGATACCGTAACCGAAGTCGGACACACGCCTGAGAGCTTCATCAAACGACGGTGCGGCAATAACGGAATTTAACTGCTGCGGCGTCAGGAGCTTCGATTCGTTCGCATTTATCCGTGCAACGGCATATGTGTATTCGTATTTATTCATACGCTGTTCCTTTCCGCCTTCGGCATCAGCCGAAAAGGACTTCGGAAGCCTTTGCTTTCATTTCATCGGCATAGGCGGCAAAAAGTGCGCCGAAGGTACAGTTTATTTCAATGTCACCGTATTTTAATATAAATCCGCCGTCGGTTTTTTCGGGAACGGACGAAATTGAGATGTTGTCACCGAGCCTTGCGGCGAAATCCGACGGACACCGCGCGATATCCTCCGCAGACATGCAAAGTACGCCTTTTTCATCACGCAGATTTTTCTTTGCAAGATAAACGAGAAGCTCGAAATATTTAGCATCGTCGAGTGTCTGAAGCTGTTTTTTCGCACTTGCAAGCACCGTGTTGATAAGATCGCTCTTTTCACTGAGCAAGGCGCGCCGCTGTGAAGCGGCGGCGGCTGAACGTGCTCTTTCGATAAGTGCGGCTGCATCTTTTTTGGCGGACTCTTTTTCGGCGGCTATCAGTGCGTCGGCTTCTTTTTCAGCGAAAAGCACAACACCGGCAGCGTCCTCCGACGCCTTGCGAAGAAGTTCGGCACATTCACTGTCGGAATCCGAGTAAAGACGGGCGGTAATTTTTTCAAGAGACATGTTTTTTCTCTCCCGTTCGTGTTGATTTTACGCCGCGAAGACGTTTTTAAGGCTCATTATCGCAAGAAGCGAGATAAGCAGCGCAAGAACAGCATAAGTTTCGACCATTGCTGCAAAAATAATCGCTTTGCCCGATTGCTCGGGATTTTTCGCAACAAGGCTGACGCCCGCCGCTGCGGTTTTTGCCTGTGCTATTGCGGAAAGAAGACCTACAATCATGATGGGAAGGCATGCCGCAAAATATGCAAGACCTTCATACCAGAGGATATCTTTGCCCGTTCCGTTAAGGACACCCGTGTTCGAGAGAAGAAGTATAGCGGTAAGGAAACCGTAAAGTCCCTGCGTACCGGGGAGAACCTGGAGTATCAGTACTTTGCCGAATTTGGACGGGTCCTCCGCCACGACACCGGCTGCCGCCTGTCCGACAAGACCTGTGCCTTTTGCGGAACCGATTCCGGGGAGTGCGGCTGCGAGCGCCGCGCCAAGACAAACAAAGAATACGCCGAGATAATCGACGAGTGATGATGAAGATGTTGCTGCCTGATTGAAAATTGAAGAAAGATCCATGGTTAGTTTTCCTCCCTGATTTTATAGGTTTTTGTATTTGCTGCGAGCGGCACAAAGGCTCTGCCTCCGCCCTCGTAGAACTTACCGAAGAACTCAACATACTGCAGGCGGTTGGTGTGAACGTATGCGCCTATCACGTTGATTGAAAGATTTGCAATGTGTCCGAATATAAACACAATAACAAACAATATGAGTTTTACTGTACTGTTTTGCGGCAGTGTGCCGAGCATATTCATAACTCCGGCGATAACGCCCGTCGCAAGTCCGAGAGCAAGCAAACGCGCATACGACAGCACGTCGCCCAGATAACCGCCGACAAGATTATACATGCCGTACAACCCTCCGCCTATCTTACCGCCGATGCTCTCCGCGTCGCGTCCAGAAGTAAGAACGACAAGAATCAATCCCGCAATAAGAATCGGGATATTAACCTTTGACAATCCTGCATGAACGGACTTTATTGCGTTAAAGATAAATGTCCCGAGCGCGGAATAGCCGTCGGGGATGCTGTCCTGCAAGAACAAACCGAAGAACACGGGGGCAATTCCGACTATAGTAAGAAACGTAGGCACAGTATCGCAAAAAGCATCAAACTTATTGCCGTTTTTGATGTCCGTGATGCCCTTGAGCACCACGCCGGTAAACAGATGAACAAGACCGAAAATGAAGCATACTATAAGCACATTCATCAGGTCGTTGACCGCATCCGTCCACACGGGTTTGAAAAATGCGGGAGTATAGCCCGTCGGCTTTCCGAGGAAGTTAACGGAAATAACACTTGCCGCATCACCGAACCAGCTGCCGTACATTGCGCCCCAGAAAACCGTCGATAAACCGCAGAAGAAATACATCTTTACGGTATTTTTAAGCGGCGTTTCCATATTCCTCTTAAACAGCAGCAATGCCGCCGTCGCAAGGACTATTATCAAACCGTAGCCGGCATCCGAAAGCATCATCCCGAAGAAGAAGTAGTAGAAAAACGCCATTACTCCGGTTGGATCTATGTCGCCCTTTGACGGCATCGAGTACATTCCGGTAATATTTTCGAGCGGCGCGGCAAACGCGTTGTTCGACAAAATGACGGGAACATCCTCATCTTCCGCAGGTTCGCTTATTTCAACCGCGGCGTCAAAATGCTTTTCGATATACGGCATAACACGTTTAACGTCACGCTCCGCAATGTAGCCTTTGAGATAAAAAACATGTGCGCTCTGCGGGATTTTACCGCATGCCGAAAATTTGTCTTTTCTGACAGCATACCAATCCGCCGCAAAATCGATATCCGCAAAGAGAGCCGATGTTTGCGAAAGAGTCTGAGCGAGTGATGCAATTTCCGATTCGTTGTTTTGAATCTGCCGCGCACAGTCCGCTATCGTTTCCGCCGCCGAACCGGAGCATTCCGGAACTCTCGCAAATCCTGCCGAACGAAGAATATTTTCAACATTCTCGGCATCCTCTTTCATACAGAAAACCGCAATGTTCGTCTGCAGTTCCTCCGACGACACCGTTTCAATCTCCGTGCAGTCATTTCCCGGCATGGACTCGGCAAGCAGCTTCAAAATGTCTTCGCGGCTTGTTTTTCCTTTGATACTGCCGAAAAAGTATGATGTTTTTGAAGTTTGCCCCGCGCTGAGCGGAACATCCGCATTTCGCCACGGTTCAAGAGTATCGGAAAGAGTGCGAAGCCTTACGTTTTCCGCCTTGAGTTCGGAGATACGTCTGTCCTTTTCGAGCACCGCGCCGCACGCATCAAGCACACGTCCGACTTCGCCGCCGCGCATCAGGTATTCCTGCGTTGAAAGTTCTTTACGCGGTTCAAGCATCGCCGTGAGCGGTTTTTTCTCGGACGCGTATTTTGCAAGCGTTTCCCTCGCGGACGAAAGATACTGAATATTTCGCTCCGCTTCTGCTGTATCGGCGGTATACTCACCGAACGTCAATCCTTCCGTTTCGGGCGGAACGCTGACTTCAAGCACACCTTTTTGCTGAAGGCTGTCAAGAACGGCGTTTTTTTGCTCGATGGCGGCAACAAGCTCTATCACTTTAATTTTAAGCTTTGCCAAAATTTATTCCTCCCGCTATGAAATCTGCAGCAATAACTCCGTGACGGCAGTAACCGCCGCACCGCTTCTGCGGCGAACGCTGTCTTTAAGCACGCGAACGTCTTCCGCCGCCTTGCTGTCCGCTTCCGCCTGAATACGGCGGGCTTCGTTTTCCGCCTGCGCGAGTATCCGCTGCCTTGCGCTTTTCGCCTCGTCGCGTGCGGAATCGTGAATAGCGACACGCCTTTGTTCCGCGTCAGCACGGACACGAGCCGCTCTTTCTTCGGCTTCGTGCAGCCGCCTGTCGCATTCTTTCTCCGCCGATAAAATCGAGTCAATCATCTGCGATGCCATAATATCACCTCACCGAACAGATTGTTAAATATTTAACTTATTATATTATACATCAACCCGCCGTCCGCGTCAAGAAAACGAAGACATGCGGGTTCATTGATTTTTTTATATATGTCATATAAACATGTAATGTATTGTTTATATGACTTTCACATTTTCACATTGCGTTATGCAATATCCGACATTAAAGCACCGTTTCGCCGTGTTTTTCGGAGGAATCGTAAATTGCCTGCATAATCCTCGAAGTTCCTACGGCATACTTAATATCATTTCTTGTGCGTCCGCCCTCTCTGACGGCATTTACGAAGTCGCGAACCTCATAAAGATACATATCGTTCATTTCAAACTTGGGATTGACCTCATAAAGCGCACCGTTTTCCGCCGTATAATACACGAACCCGCCGCAGTATGTAAGACGGATACCGCCCTTTGTACCCATGAAATCTATGTATGTTTCGTTGACACCGATATTCTGCGCCCACGCGCCGTTAAAGCTGATGACGGTACCGTCGGTTCTTATAAGACCGACTACGGAATCGTCAACATCGTATGTTCCGTTCTCCATGTCGCTCGTTTCCTGCGCCCACATGCTCGTAGTAATGTAATTCTTCATATCGACACCGAGCTTTGAGAATGCCTCACCGTCGCACGAAAGCACTTTGGGGTCGCAAAGACAGTACATTATGAGGTCGATATAGTGGACGCCCCAGTCGATGAGAGTGCCGCCGCCGGATATCGCCTTTGTGGTAAAGCCGCCGCCGAGTCCGGGAATCGAACGATGCGCACGGAATGAAGCGTAAACATGATAAACTTCGCCGAGTTTACCCTCCGCAATCATATCCTTAATACGGTTTACAGAATTTGCATAGCGATTGCACACGCCGATTGAAAGCGTTTTGCCCGTTTCGTACGACACCTTTTCCATTTCAAGAGCTTCGGAAAGAATTCTTGCCGCGGGTTTTTCACAGAGAACGGACTTGCCGTGCTTCATAAAATCTATGGATATTATCGAATGATGGTCGTTGTGAGTACAAACTGAAACCGCATCAAGTTCGGGATCATCAAGAATCTCGCGATAATCGTACACTGCTTTTCCGCAGCCGTACTTTTCGACGGCTTTGTCGGCGCGTTCCGGAATAATGTCGCAGAAGTACTTAATTTCCGCATTATCCAGTGCCATGTATGACGGGATATGCGCACCGTTGGCTATATTTCCGCATCCGATTACCGCAACTTTTATCTTGTCTTTCATTGTTTTTGCTCCTTCTTTGTAAATCATATACACTCTGTGTAAATTCAATATAAACTTTCAATCGATTATTTCGAACAAATATTTCAAACAAACGATACAGACCGTTCACGCACCGACGGACAGCCTTTCGCAACTAAAATAGTTTATTCCGCAATCGTTTCCGGTTCCGCAACGGTTATGTCAAACGTCGCCACACGAAGATACTTGATAACCTGATCGGTGAGAGGCTTATCATTTGAATCGGTTTTCTGAGCTACAATCTTATCAACGGTGTCAAGTCCTTCGAGAACGTTGCCGAAAGCGGCATACTGACCGTCAAGCGACGGATAATCCGCGACGCAAATAAAAAACTGCGAACCGGCGGTATCATTTGCGGAAATCGAGCCGTAATTCGAGCCCATTCTTGCCATTGAAAGTGTACCGCGTTTGTGTTCGAGTCCGGTATCGACACCGTTCGCGGAAAACTCGCCCTTGATCCTGTATCCTGGACCGCCCGAACCGTTGCCGTTCGGATCGCCGCCCTGAATCATAAAGTCCTGTATGCAGCGATGGAAAATAAGTCCGTCGTAAAATCCTTTGTTCGCGAGAAAAACAAAATTCGCAACGGTATTGGGTGCTTTGTCTTCATACAGTTCCATTACGATGTTGCCGTTATTGGTTATCATAACCGCAATCGGATGACCGTTTGATTTGTATTTCTCGGACAGTTCATTGAATATCTGCTCATAGTCCGTCGATGAACCGGCATCTTTTTCACCGCCGCCGGACGAATTACCGCATCCGACGCCTATCAGCAAAAGCGACAGAATACATAAAACAGAGATAATTTTTTTCATTACGCGTTCTCTCCCGTTGTTTCATTGATGTTCGAATCCGTCAATTCGCCTTTCATGAGCTTGTCAAAATCGGTGCCGTTTATCTTCTCATGCTTTATAAGATAACGGGCAAGAGCTTCAAGACTGTCGGAATGTGTTTTGAGAAGCGTTTCACAGCGTTTAAAAGCCGTCATGATAATTCTGTTGACTTCCTCGTCGATCTCTTTCGCAATTTCTTCCGAATAATTTCTTACCGTTCCGTAGTCCTTGCCGAGGAAAACTTCATCGTGACCTGAACCGAATGCAATAGGTCCGAGCGTATCGCTCATACCGTATTTTGTCACCATGTTGCGGGCGATTTCGGAAGCGCGCTCGATATCGTTCGCCGCGCCGGTCGAAATATCGCCGAATGTAAGATGTTCGGCAACACGTCCGCCGAGCAGAATAACAAGTTCCTCTTCCATTTTGCGTTTTGACTGATACATCTTGTCCTCAAGCGGCATATGCATCGTGTAGCCGCCCGCCATTCCGCGGGGAACAATGGATACCTGATGAACCGGGTCCTGACCCTCAATAAAAAATGTAGAAACGGCGTGACCCGCTTCGTGATAAGCGGTGAGCTTTTTTTCGCGGTCGGAAATTTTGTGCGACTTTTTCTCCGTGCCGACAAGAACCTTGACAGCCGCTTCTTCCACTTCGTTCCTGGTAATTGCCTTAAGACCGCGTCTTGCGGCAAGAAGAGCCGCTTCATTGAGAAGATTCTCAAGATCCGCACCCGTAAAACCGACAGTGGTTTTTGCAATATCGGAAAGATTTACATCTGCGGCAAGACTTTTGTTCTTCGCATGCACTTTAAGTATGGCTTCTCTTCCTTTGATATCCGGATATCCGACAGTAACCTGTCTGTCAAATCTGCCGGGGCGCAAAAGAGCCGGGTCGAGAATGTCGGGGCGGTTTGTTGCAGCTATTACGATGACGCCTTCGTTTTCGACAAAACCGTCCATTTCAACAAGCATCTGGTTAAGCGTTTGCTCTCTCTCGTCATGTCCGCCGCCCATACCGGCGCCTCTGTGACGTCCGACAGCGTCAATTTCATCGATGAAAATTATCGCCGGAGCGTTTTTCTTTGCCTGTTCAAACAGGTCGCGAACACGCGACGCGCCCACGCCTACGTACATCTCAAGAAAATCGGAACCCGAAATGGAGAGAAAGGGAACGTTTGCTTCACCCGCCACAGCTTTCGCCAAAAGCGTTTTTCCTGTACCGGGAGGGCCGACAAGCAGTACGCCTTTGGGAATACGCGCACCTATCTCGTTGTATTTCTGCGGAGCTTTAAGGAACTCCACGATTTCGCTCAATTCTTCCTTTTCTTCGTCGCAGCCGGCAACATCCTCAAACGTAACACGGTGCTTGCCGTCCTTAATCGTTTTGACACGCGCCTTGCCGAAGCCGAGCGTTCTGTTTGACTCACTCATAATACTCTGATTCATTCGCCGCATCATGACAAACATAAGTACTCCCAGCGCAAGCATGCATCCGACAGTCGGCAAAAGGCTGACAATCCATGAATTCGTTGCGCCCGCCTTATAGTCGTAAATTATCTTTGCATTCTCGGAATCACTGTTGTTTTCCAACACGCCCTTGTGAATGTCGTCATAAAACATATTGACATTCGGAACCGTGTATTTGTATTCTTTGTCATCGTCCACTTTTTTGTAGGAAAGAACGCCGTTGCTCAAATTGAGCTTGTACTCGGCGATTTCATGGTTATTAAACATTTCAACGATGTCATAATATGTTGTTTTTTTGGAATAACTCGTTTCGCCGCCGACAAAAAACGTCATAACCAGAATTATCAGGACAGGAACAAGAAGCCAGGGAACAAGTTGACCGATACGGTTCGATTTTTCGTTATTCAAGTGCATATCACTCCGATACTTTTTTTTCGTAAATTTCTTTTTTGAGAACGCCTATAAACGGCAGGTTGCGATATTTCTCCGCGTAATCGAGTCCGTAACCCACGATAAATTCGTCAGGAACCGAGATTCCTTTATAGTCGGCTTTTATATCGACTTCGCGGCGTTCGGGTTTATCAAAGAGAGTGCAGATGCGGATGCTTGCGGGATCGCGGGCATAGAGAACATCCATAAGATAGTTAAGCGTTTTACCGCTGTCGAGTATGTCCTCCACCAAAAGAACATCATATCCGCGCACATCTCTGTCCAAATCCTTCAGTATCCGAACCGTGCCGCTTGTCTTTGTCCCGCTGCCGTAGCTTGATGTTGCCATAAAATCTATCTCGCAGGGAATTGTTATACTGCGCATAAGATCCGCCATAAAAACGACCGAACCTTTCAGGATACTGACCATAAGCAGATTTCTGCCAACATAGTCTTCGCTGATCTGCTTACCGAGTCCGCCCACGATCTCGGCGATCTTCTCCTTTGAGTACAGGATATGATCGATATCATTCACCATTTTTGTCACGCTCCGATTTTATAATCATTTTGATAATCATGAAATTTTTTGTTTTGCCGGTAACCGCATAGTCTTTTGAAACGCCTATTCCGGGAACGGCTGCGATTTTATCCGCACACACAACAACGGGAATCCGTCCGCGCATGTCAATCGGAATCTTTTTTTCCGTAAAAAGTTTTTTCAGCGTTTTCGTGCAATGCCTGCCGGCAAGAGAAATACTGTCGCCTGGCTGCCGCGTGCGCAATGTCACTTCGCCCGAAATTTTGTCCGCATCGACAACCGCCGTGCTTATCTTGTTTTCCGTAATCTCCGAAATTTCCGGTGCTTTGTCGGAGAGGAAAACAGTGACCGCCGTTTTGCCGAAATCGCCCGAAAAACCGTCGGACGGCAAGAAAGTCATTTCTTCCGGAACGGTCGAAAAATCACATGCCCCGCGCACCGGAAAAATACGCCCGTTTTTGTTTGCAACCGTTATTCCCGACGGCATAGTAACGGCACCGCCGGAGTGAAGCGTATCAAAGAAAGAATTTATATGTTTGGCTTCGCAGTCGGAATGCAGCACTTCCCTGAAGTAATATGCCAAAACTCGTTTTGCGACAGCCGGATGCACATCTGCAACCGCACTTGTCCGAAGAGAACCGTCAATGCCGTTATACGCTTCGGTGAATACTTCAGACGCCGCCGCAGAGATAAAATCATCATCCTGACGAAGCGAACAAAGGCATCGCATAGCATTTTGCTCAAATGATACATTTATATTCTTAAGTAAACCTAAAACCGAATGACGAAACTTGTTCCTCGTGTAATCATCCGTCAAATTTGTGCTGTCAGTAACAAAATCGATCCCGTTTTCACGGCAATACCTTTCCGTTTCATCGCGGGTGCAGCCGATAAGAGGACGGATTATGTTGTTTCTCACAGGCGGGATTGAGCAGAGCCCATGAAGAGAAGTTCCGCGTGAAAGATTCATAAGCATCGTTTCGACGCAATCACTTCCTGTATGCGCCGTAGCGATTTTTGCGTACGGCAATGCAAAGAAAAACTCATAACGTTTGTTTCTCGCACAAAGTTCCGTGCTCACACCCTCTTGTTTTGCCATGGCGGGGATATCTGTTTTTTTTACATGCAAAGGAATACCGCGAGCACGGCAGTAATCCCTGACATAACATTCGTCCCGATCCGCCTCCTTGCCGCGAATACAGTGGTTAACATGCGCCGCCGCAACAGTTATCCCGAGTGTTTCCCTGTTTTCAAATAGAAAGTGAAGCAGGCACATCGAGTCCGCACCGCCCGAAACGGCAACACAAACGCTGTCGCCCGGCGAAAGCATATTAAATTCGTTCAGTATTTTAAGAATCTTGTCCGTCATCTCTGTCATTTTTCTCAACACACGTATACAGTGTAAACTGAGCATTCCACGCAAGATTAACAACGCCCGTCGGTCCGTGACGGTTTTTCTGCACAAGAAGCTGCGCAGTAGAAACATTTTCACTGTCCGCCGCGTCTTTGTCCTCTTTGTAATAACCTTCCCTGTAAAGCATCACAACAATGTCCGCGTCCTGTTCAATAGATCCGGATTCGCGCAAATCGGATATTTGCGGTTTGTGTGATTTTCCGCGCTCTTCCGTACCTCGGGAAAGCTGTGCGCAAACGACCACCGGAATTTGCAGATCCCTTGCCATAAGTTTGAGATTACGTGTTATGTCGGCAACTTCGGTGGCACGGTTTTCGGTTCTTTTGTCGGATCTCATAAGCTGGAGATAGTCGATAAAAACCGCGCCGACATCTTTCATGCGGCGTATACGCGCTTTCATCTCGGGGACTGTAATATTTGACGTTTCGTCAAGATAAAGCGGTACATCCGCCAAAAAAAGACACGCCGCACTCAAACTCTCCCACTCTTTAGGCGAAAGCTCGCCTGTTTGCATTTTCTGAGACGGTATCCGCGCTTCGGTTGAAATTACGCGCTGCGCAAGCTGTTCGTTTCCCATTTCAAGCGAAAAGAAAACAACCTTCTTGTGTGATTTTACGGCAACGTTTCGAGCCATATTGAGGCAAAAACTCGTTTTACCCATTGCGGGACGCGCACCGACTATAACAAGGTTGGATTTGTGCAATCCGTTGCACATCTTATCAAAATCCGGAAAACCCGTAGGCAGCCCTTTGAATTGTTCGCGCTCTTCCGAGTTGAGTTTATAAAGCGTGTCGTATACTTTTGTTATTACCTCGCTGAGCCGTTCGGGACCTTTTACCGTTTTGCCCTGCCGGATATCATATATGCTCTGTTCCGCCCTGTCAAGGAGAATGTCGGCATCTTCGCCCGAATTTTCGGCAAGCTCGATAATCTCCGACGACACCTCGACAAGAGTTCGAATGTAGAACTTGTCACGGATTATTTTACAGTAAGTTTCTACGTTCGCAACGGCAGGAACGGATTCGGACAACCTGAAAAGATACTCTTTTGCGTCATCATCTCCGCCGAAGAGCTTGTCATGACGCAGCATTTCAAGTGTCATCAAAAGGTCAATTGTACCGGCGGACGCATCAAGCTGCTGCATGACGGAAAAAATCGCCTTGTGTTGAGGCAGATAAAAGAATTCGGGGCGCAGCAAAACGGCGACGTTCGAAAAGCACTCCGGTTTTATCAGGATACTGCCCAAAACCGCCTGCTCGGCTTCAATTGAAAATGATTTGCTTTTTATGCCTTCAACGGCAACGCTTGCATTAGTTTCCATTTTCCGTTTATCATTCTGTCATTCTTCCGTAACCATAACGTTAATTTTGGCAGTTATCCCGGTGTACACTTTCACGGTGCATCCGTACGTGCCGCAACTGCGGATATCTTCTGAAGAAATGCACTTTTTATCAATCTCAACGCCGAAATCTGTCTTGAGTTTTTCTGCGATCTCTTTTGTCGTCACCGAGCCGAAAAGCCTTCCGTTAGTTCCGGCCTTTGCGGTGATTTTAACGGTTTTGCCGTCGATTTTCGCCGCAGCGTCTTTTGCATTCGCTTTTTCCACGGCAAGTTTGTGCGCCTTTGAAGACTCACGGTTTTTAAGTTCGTTAAGCGCAGCCGCATCCGCCGTAACAGCGAGCTTTCTCGGGATGAGGTAATTTTTTGCGTAGCCGTCCGACACGTTTACGAGTTCACCTTTTTTTCCGAGATCCTTAATGTCCTGATTTAAAATAACCTGCATTTTTGTATATCCTCCGTATAAAAAAATTATCTGTTCTTCAGTTCGTCGGTGTATTCGCTTATAGCCGAAAGAAGTTTATCTTTCGCTTCGCCGACACTGCATGCCATCTGCGCCGCCGCCATACTTAAGTGACCGCCGCCGCCGAGTTTTTCCATGATAAGCTGAACGTTAATCCTGCCGTAACTGCGTGCGGAAACGCTGACCTTATCTCCGAGCGGATAAATAACAAATGACGCATCAACACCGCTTATGGTAAGCAGTTCATCAGCGGCTTTCGAACATATAAGTCTGGTCGCGCCATCTGTTTGCGTCGTCGACGCAACGGCGCACGCGCCGTACATTTCGGCTTCGGAAACAAGTTTATTGACTTCGATGTTTTCTTCCGCCGTGCCGGCGAAAAGTTTACGGACGGAAACGGGATCAGCCTTGCAGTCGCGCAGATACGCAGCCGCCTGAAATGTGCGTACACCCGCCCTCAACGTGTAATCTTTCGTGTCGAGCATTATACCCGCCATCAGCGACTGCGCCTCAATCGGCGTGAGTTTCGGCTTCGCCGGTGAATATTGAATAAGCTCCGTCACCATTTCGCATGCGGATGAAACGTTCGGTTCAAGGAACACGAGCGTTGCACCGGAAATATGGTCGACAATCATTCTGTGGTGGTCGATTATGACCGTTCGAAGTTTTTTGCCAAGAAGCTCCCTGCACTCAACAATATCGGCACGCATGGTATCGGTTATAACAAGCAGCGTGTCGCTCTGCACGCGGTCAATCGCTTTTTCCGGGGAAATAAACAAACCGCTTTTTTCCGTTTCAACCATCTCAATGAGATTCGTTGCAAGAGAGCGTTTTCTATTGACAACGATATGTACATCGGTATCTCTTGACTTTGCCATTGCCGCAACGCCGACAGCCGCGCCGACGCAATCAAAATCTCCGTAACTGTGCCCCATGACAAGAACATCGGACGAATTTTGAATAAGTTCATCGAGAGCCGCCGAAAACGAACGCGACTTAATTTTTCCGCGTTTTTCTTTTCCGGCTTTCAAACCGCCGAAAAATCTGTAATCGCCGTTTTCGCTCAATGCCGCCTGATCGCCGCCTCTGCCGCGTGCCATATCAAGAGCTTCGCGTGCATCTATCTCGCATTCTCTGAATGTCTTTTCACTTCCGACGCCTATCGAAAGCGTGATGTCGGTTTCTTCCGGCAGGAAATGATGTTCTCGAACCTTGTCCAAAATATCGAATCTCTCGGATATCATTTTGTCAAGATTAACTTTTTCTGTCACAGCGGCAAATTTTCCGTCCGTGAATTTGCGAAAAAAACAGTTGTGTTCAACAAGCCATTTTGTTATCATTCTGTCGACTTCGGCATTCAGCGCGAAGTAATCCTCGTGTTCAAGTTCATCCTCTGCCTGTTCGAGCGAATCTATGTTGATGAGCAAAACAGCGGGACGGGTCAAGCGAAACATCCGCCGCGTATCTTTCAAAACCGTGTCGTCAACAAAATACAATGCCGTAAGTCCATCGTCAAGCGCGGAAGAGTAAACGGTAAACTTCAGATTATCGCTTTCAACCTCAAACGAGTACCCCTCTTTTTGCGCACCGGAAAAATCAAACGACGGGACAACAGACAAAATATTCAAGCCGTCATACGCAGGATAACAGTTGATTACACGGTTAAACAAATCGTTGTACCACTCTATCTTCCCGTCGGAATTGACAAGGACTATTGGGAACGGGAAGTTGCGCAGTTCGGAACCCGTAACTCCGCGCTCCGTAAGCACGGAATTTAACAAACCTACCTCTTCGCTCTTGCGCGAAACGGTGTTGGTAAGCCAAATTATCTGCGCCGTAGACAAAAGTGCCACAACAACAAGTTCGACAACACCTACCGTGTGCGAGTAGAAAAAGGTAATCCCGCTTATTGCAACCGCGCAGAAAAGAACAATAAAGGTAACAGGATTATTTTTCAGTATATCCCTGAATTTCAAGAGCAATTCACTCCTTATTTCGGATTAACAAAACGTCAAACGGCAAACACATTGACAATAATTACGGGAGAACGTTTTGTCTTGTCGAAAAGCGTCTTTGCGACACTGTCCTTGAGTTTTGACTCCAATGCGACAGTATCCATATTAACCGAATTTTCAAATTTATCAAGCGTTTTTTCGCACGCGTCGGATATAAACTTGTTAAGCTCGTTCGCATTGTTGACAAAAACAAATCCTTTGGTGCTTATCTCCAACGGTGATATCAATTCACCGCTGTAAGCGTCGGTTATCACCGTAACGACAACAACACCGTCTGTGGACAGTTTTTTCCTGTCGCGCAGAACTTCGCTGCCTACATCCCCCACACCCGAACCGTCAACAAAAACTTTTCCGGCGGTAACCGAAGAAAGACGGCGAATGTGATTTTTCGACACTTCTATAACCGCGCCAAGCTCTGGCACCATGATATTTTTGTGAGATATGCCGACATTTTGCGCCAAAATCGCATGTTTACGCATGTGTTTTTGTTCACCGTGCACGGGAATAAAATATTGCGGACGCACAAGATTCATCACAAGTTTAAGCTCCTCCTGTGCGGCATGCCCGGAAACATGAATTCCCAACCCCTTTTCGTAAACAACTTCCGCGCCGAGTTTCATGAGTTCGTTTATCGTATTCGCAACGGTTTTTTCGTTCCCCGGGATGGGCGTTGCCGAAATTATGACGAAATCGTTCTCGCCTATCGTAACCTTCCTGTGCTCCCCAAGTGCCATTCTCGAAAGAGCAGACATCGGTTCTCCCTGACTGCCCGTGGTGATTATCACAACGTCCTCGTCGCGGTAATTTTTGAGTTTGTCAATCGGAACGATAATATCGTCGGGAACGTTGAGATACCCGAGTTCCTTGCTTATAGCCGCAACGTTCTCAAGACTTCTGCCTGAGAGAAAAACCTTGCGTCCGGTTTTTTGAGCGGCAACGATTATCTGCTGCACACGATGTATATTCGAAGCAAAAGACGCGACCAGAATACGTTTGCCCGCGGCTTTGACAAATAAGCCGTCAAGCGTTTCGCCCACCATTCGCTCACTCGGTGTGAAACCGGTGCGTTCGGCATTTGTCGAATCCGCCATGAGGCACATTACGCCCTCGTTTCCGAGCACCGCAAATCTGGCAAGATCCATTACGCCGCCGTCTATGGGTGTGTTGTCGATTTTAAAGTCGCCCGTGTGAACTATCACTCCCGCATCGCATTTTATCGCAAACGCAAGAGCATCGGGAATTGAATGGTTGACATGTATCGCTTCCACGGTAAAAGCACCTGTCTTTATGACGTCGCCGTGGGAAATGACATTAAGCTTTCTCGTTCCAAGCATCCTGTGTTCACGAAGTTTTCCGTTTATAAGTCCCACAGTAAGATTCGTTGCGTATACGGGCACATTGAGAACCTTAAGGAGATAAGGAACGCCGCCGATGTGATCTTCATGACCGTGCGTTATAAAAATTGCCTTAACTTTATCCGCGTTTCGTTCGATATACGAAAAGTCGGGTATCACGTAATCGATTCCCGGCATATCGACATCGGGAAACGACATTCCGCAATCGAGAATTATCATCTCGTCGCAGTACTCAAAAACAGTAAGATTTTTACCTATTTCGTTGATTCCGCCGAGGAAAGCAATGCGAACACCGCCGCTTTTCTTGACTTCTTTCGGGGAAATGGAACCATATCTCGAAAGTCCCGCCGCCTTTTTTTTGAGTGAGTCTTTTGCGTGCGGTGGATTTTTTGAGGCATTGTCAACGTGTTTTTCCGCAAAATCCGTGCTTTTTGACGAATTTTTATCGGATGACATTTTTTTTGCTGAATTTTTCTTTTTCGCGGGCATTACGTTTTTCTTTATCGCTTCCGTCAACTTGTCCGCACCGCTTTTTTGTTTTCCGCCGCGTTTTGACGCGACGGATCTGTCCGCTTTGTTTTGCTGCGCATTTTGATTTGCAGACTGCGCACCGTTTTTATTTTTTTTGTATGCCATGTTTTCTCCTTGAAATATATGTAAAACGGCGGCTCGAGTGGAAAAAGCGCGCCGAAAAGGTTCTGCACCAAATTCATTAGTATATAATACTATTTTTTTACGTTGTTGTCAATATCACATGATTCAAATTTACGCTGAACGGACGCGCTGATTTCCTTTGCGGTTTCCATATCCGCCGCCTCCGCCAGTATTCTGATTTTTCCCGAATTGCCCATCTGCCGCATTCTGACCGTTCCGCGTTTGTCGTTAAGTCCATAGTAAACGCTGTTGCGCGTTCCTTTGGTCGCACCCGTTTCTTTTATCCTGCGTCTGATTTCACTCGGCGAACAATTCATTTCGACAACGCTCCTTCTCACCGTAAAATCGTCCTGCAGCCGACAAAGTTCTTCAAGCGTCAGACCCGTGACGGACAGTATTCCCGCAAGTTTCGCACCCAAAAATAATGCGTCGAAATTCCAAAGATTTTCAATTAGCGAAATACCGTTTTTGTCTGATTCTTCGAAAGAATTTTCAAAAACTTCGATAACCGTTCTGCCGTATTCCCCTGCTTTTCCGAATATGCAATCCGGCGCATCTTCCTTAACAAGTATATCTTTTCCCTCCGCAAAAACGGTTTCGGCAACCACCGCGCGAAGCCTGTCCGACGAATAAAAACGCTCGTTTTCGATGCAATACATATCCGTTCCTTTTTCGTTTATAAGCATTTGAATTTTTGTTTTTGCGTTATACGACGAATGTTTGCCGATAAAAACGTCAAAAGTCCTTTTAACAAGACTGTTTTCGCATTCGCATTTCAACGACAAACTATACTCTCCTTGTGTGAATGCCTTATTCAACGCCGCACCGTACACGGTCGAAAGAAGATTCATATTGAACTTTTCGGGGATATCGGCAACATCCGAATACGAAAACGACGAAAACTTGAAATTGCTGCTGATTTGTCTTGCCGTTTTTGCCGAAAACGGCAGTCCGTCGCACCCGAAAAAACTCATATTGACCACATCGCCGTTTACGGATATGAAAACAAACGCATCGAGCGAACAATACGCAGAGTAAAAATATGCCTGTGCCTTGAAGACTTCGTCGAAATCGTAACACACCGCACCGCATGCGCGGGCACCGCTTTCAAAAGCGGCGCGGTAAAGTTGTGAGGCAGTACTCGAATCCGAGCCGACGCCGATTTTTTTGACTGAATTTACACTTGCGACGGCGTGACCTGTTTTCACAGCATCGGCAACCGACAGCTGTGAACAAACTTTGCCGGATATTCCGAAAATATCAAAATCCGTCTTTTGCGGCGTTTCAAAAAAAATATCGTTGCCAATTACGCTTTCCGGGGCAATCTCACACCCCGGCCAAACTTTGACGCCGCCTAAAGTCCGTGCAAAACGTTTCATTTTGACACCGTAACCGAAAACGCTGCCCGGCTCGATGCAGCAGTTATCGCCGATATTAACGCAGTCGTCAAGAATTGCGCCTGTTATATCGGTCGAATCGCTTACCGTGCAGCCGCTGCCGATAATGCTGTCGGATATGCAGCACCCGCTGCCAACCGTAACATTGCAGCCGATTACGGCATTAGGACCGATTTTGTTGCCGCTGCCCATCAAAAAAGAATGGTCTATCAGCGACGGCGCAAACACGGTATTGCCATTGTCGTCCGTATAATCTTCGCCGTAAAAACGTCCGGCGTATTCCGTCGCCGACGCACCGCCGTGAAGAAGGCTTTTGCAAAGCGCAAGCCACGAATCAAATTCACCGATATCTCCCCACAATTCATCGGTTTTGTAACACATAAACTTTTCACCCGAAAGAAGAAGCTCGGGGAACAAATCATTGGAGAAATCGTACTGTACGCCGGTCGGAATCAAATCAAGGACGGAACCTTTAAAAATATACGTACCCGTATTCACAAGGAATGATTCCGCATTTTCCCACGTAGGTTTTTCGCAGTATCCTGTTACGACGCCGCCGGAATCGGTCAAAATCGTTCCGTATTCACGCGGATCGGCGCAATATTTGCCGACTACGGTAAAATCTGCGCCGGAGGCTTTGTGATACTTTTCTATTTCGCGTATATCGAACCCGAAAATATTATCCCCGCTCAAAACAAGAACGTTTTCGTCGGTTTTTTCGATACAGTTTTTCACGCCGCCAGCCGTGCCGAGGGGACTTTCTTCCGAACAAAAATGCAGATCCGCATTGATTTTCAGCGACTCGCAATACGAAATAATGTCCGCCGCCATATATCCGAGCGACAGACTGATATCGGTTATTCCGCACTCAACCAATTTATCGAGAATTTGCTTTAGGATGGGGACATTGAGTAGCCTTATTAACGGTTTCGGAACATTTTCGGTTATCGGACGAAGTCTGCTGCCAAGGCCTCCGCACATAATTACAGCCTTCATACAATTACTTCCTTTCATCGGTTTGATGCTATTATGTCCCGGATAACAACCGTCTAAACATATTTTTCTTGAAAACAAAATCAATCTGTGGTACAGTATTTCCAATCGGACTTGAAAAGAGGATAGCTTTACAATGAAAAACGTTTATCTTTACACAGACGGAGCGTGTTCTGGCAACCCGGGTCCCGGGGGATGGTGCGCCCTGCTGCGATACGGCAGCCACGATAAAATCATCAGCGGCGGGAATAAATCAACAACGAACAACAGAATGGAACTTACTGCCGTAATAGAAGGACTGCACGCATTGAAAGAACAGTGTAAAGTAATATGCATTACAGATTCAAAGTACGTTTGCGATGCGGTAAACAAGCATTGGCTTGACTCATGGCAGAAAAAGGACTGGAAGAAATCAAACGGCAAGCCCGTATTAAACCCCGATTTATGGGTGGAATTTGTAAAGGTTGCAGCTTTACATAATGTAACATTCCGGTGGGTCAAGGGACACAACGGACACCCGGAAAACGAACTGTGCGACCGCACTGCCGTTGCGGAAATACAAAAAATAACCGGAAACGATTTTTAACTCTTTTTATGCATTTCATCGCTCGCAGCCATTTCCGAAACACGGCATGTTCCGACTTAAGCTGTTAAGGCTGTCAGCCTCGAAAAACTCACGGGCGTTTTTTAAAAATCCGACACATTCGGTAACATCTAACGGGAGTGAATGTTGTTCGGAATGCGCCGGAGACCGTTCGGTATTAAAATATTATGCAGATAAGACCGCTGCAGCCTTCGTTTATAACACGCTCCAGCGTTTGCTGAATTTTCATTCTCGCTTCATCGGGCATATGTGTCAGTTTCGCCCGAAGACCTTCGTTTACGAGTTCATCAAGCGATTTTCCGAATATATTTGACTGCCATATTTTTGACGGATCTTCTTCAAAGCCATCCAAAAGATATTTCACAAGATCTTCACTTTGGCGTTCACTGCCGACAATGGGCGCAACTTCCGTTTTTATGTCGGCACGCATCATATGGATTGACGGTGCGCTCGCTTTGAGCTTCACTCCGTAACGCGACCCCTGTTTTACTATTTCGGGTTCCTCAAGCGTCAACTCATCCACCGACGGCATTACTATCCCGTATCCTGTCGAGCTTACCTGCTCGAGTGCCGCCGCTATACGGTCATATTTTCTTTTTACCCCGACAAGGTTTCGCAGCGAAGATATAAGCTCGGAATCATCCGTTATGCTTTCTCCCGAAACGGTACTTAACATTTCATAGAAAACGACGCTGTCCATGTCTGCCTTGAGATAAACAGTACCGCTTCCCCTGTCGATTGATTGAGTCGAAACACAGGTCACCGCGCTGCATTTTTCGACGGCGGCGGCAAGCCTTCCTATTTCGCTCATTTTTTTTATTTCGGGACTTTCATTCCGAAGGACATTAACAAGACCGTTCTTAACGTCATCATCAGACGGAATATCCGAGAACCAACCCGGCAGCGATATAATCACCTTTTTCACAGGAAACTCACAGAGAACAGTTGCAAGAAGCGCGGATATTTCGTCATCTGTAATATTCATGCAATTCAGCGGAACAACCGGGACTCCGTATTTCTCTGTCAGTTCTGCTGCAAGAGCCGCCGACGCCGCACTCTGAGGATAAACGCAATTGAGTACAACGATAAACGGCTTATCCATTTCCTTTAATTCGTCAACGACTCTCTCTTCCGCCTCTTCATACTCGTCACGGGGAATTTCACTTATACTGCCGTCTGTGGTGACTACCAATCCGATCGTGGCATGTTCGCGGATTACTTTTTTCGTTCCGATCTCCGCTGCCATGTTAAACGGAATTTCATCATCAAACCACGGTGTTTTTACCATTCTGGGGTTTTCGTTTTCAATATATCCAAGCGAAGACGGCACTATATACCCGACACAGTCAACAAGCCTGACGGAAATTTCGGAGCTTTTGTCGAGCTTAAGCCGCACGGCTTTTTCGGGTACGAATTTCGGCTCGGTAGTCATTATGGTTCTTCCGGCGGATGACTGCGGAAGCTCGTCTATCATCCTTTCCCGCGCAAAATCCGCGGGCATATCCGGAATTATCATTGTTTCGAAGAATCTTTTGATAAATGTCGATTTTCCCGTTCTTACGGGACCGACAACGCCGATGTAAATATCGCCGCCTGTCCGTGCGGCAATGTCCTTGTAAATACTTGTATCTGTCATATAAATTCCTCCGCGTTTTCTGTTTGGTAAAGAATATGACAGAAAAACAAAAGATATTCCGATTACATTTATTCGCGGACAATGCTTTTTTTGAAACGCGAAGCAAAAAAACGCCTTTCGTATGTCACAGCCGAACTGCGATTACGAAAGGCACTTTTGTCACTTGATTTTGCGTTTTGAAACAAAGTTTTTTTTGTAATAACTGTTTTTCTCGAACTTATCGCCGATTGCGTTCATTTTGGTGCGCATCCTGCTTTTCATCGAATTAAGCACATCCGCATACGCAGCGTCATCGACAAGGTTCTTTTGCTGATATTTGTCGTCTGAATTTTTGAATAAAAATTCTTCGCCGCCGCTCAGGTAAACGGCGTATGTATATTCCGCCGTACGCAGTCCGCGCCATTCTCTGCCGTCACCCCAAATTGCGGCGGGTCCCGTTCCCATAAGCAAACAATCATTTTCAACTTCATCATTGCAAATAACCGCATGGCTTATATCTCTGCCGCTCACCGCTTCGGGGACGCTCAAGCCAAGAAGAGAGAGCACCGTGGGCATGATATCCGGAGTATTTATGCAGGTTCTGTTACGTGAACATGAAAATTCGCCGCCATGTTTCATCAGGAACGGAACGTGCACCGCTTCATCGTAGAAAATATTTGCGGACCGTCTGCCGTGCGAACCGAACATCTCCCCTTTTGAAGACGTAAATATGATTAGTGTATCGTCATAAATGCCGTACTTCTTCAACGCGTCGGTCAGTTTTCCGAAATTCACATCGATATTTGCGGTCATTGCAGCCGAGCAGCGTTTCCAGTTTTCAAGGTCATCTCTTGTCTTTCCAAAAAAACGCGACCAGATATCGGCATGCGGATCGTTCTTATCGGAGTTATTCGGCGGCACGGGAAAAGAGGTATTTCCGAAAATATCAAGATATTGTTTCGGCACATTATCCGCCGACGGCGTTCCGTTCGGAGTGCCGTAGGACAGAAACATCGCAAACGGTTTTTCGGAATTTTCATACTTTGCAAGTTGTTCGACGGCAAGTTCCGTTTGAAAATCCGGTTCAAAACCTTTTGTATAGAGTTTTGTCGGCGAGTTTAAGTGATAATATGATTTCGGCGCAAAAAACTCGCCGCTTTCGTTAAAAGAACCGAACACCGTACCGAAACCGAGCCGATATTCCCCCTCGGGAACGTATGAATTTCTCGTATTGTAATAATGTCCGAGTTGTGCGGAATAGAGATGCCAACGACCGAAAAACAACGTATCATAACCGTTTTCACCGAGAACATCCGCGAACGTAACATATTTGGGCGAAAGACGCAGTTCGTTGATGACCGCACCCGTTTCGACGGAATATTTTCCCGTGAACAGCGCAGCCGCAAAAGGCGTTTCAAGAGGCTGTCCCGAAACGGCATTGTCAAAACACATGCTTTCTTTGGCAAAATTATCAAGATTCGGCGTACGGGCAAGTGCACTGCCGTTAAATCCCAACGAATCATACCGCATCCCGTTCACATAGACAAAAAGCAAATTAGGCTTTTTCGCCACTGTTTGACACTCTCCTTTTTTATTTAACGACAATGTTTACAAGTCTGCCTTTAACGTACAGTTCTTTTACCGTTGTTCTACCGTCGATTGCTCCTTTGACCGCCGCGTTTTCCTTTGCCGCTTTGAGCACGTCTTCCTGCTCCGCTTCGGCAGGAACGGTTATTCTCGCCTTTATTTTTCCGTTAATCTGAACGGCAATTTCGATTTCACTGTCGACGCACTTGTTCTCGTCGTATTCCGGCCACGTGCTGTCGGCAAGCAGTGAACCGCCGAAGACCGTTTCGTTTATTTCCTCTGTCACGTGCGGCGCAAAGGGATTGAGCAGCTTGATAAAAATCAAAAGTTCATCGCGTGTGATTTCGCCGTAATCGTAAATATCGTTAAGCAGCGTCATAAGCGCGGCGATCGCGGTATTGTATTTCAGCGTTTCAATGTCGTCCGAAACTTTCTTTATTGTCTTGTGAAATGCACTTTCAAGTTTTTCGGACAGTCCTTTTTTGTCAGAAAGAATCGTCTGAAGATTCCAGACGCGGTCAATAAAACGCTTGCAGCCTTTTACGCTCGACTCGCTCCACGGAGCGGCTTTTTCATAGTCGCCCATAAACAGCACGTACGTTCTCAAAACATCCGCGCCATATTCATCGACAACATCATTGGGATCTACGACGTTGCCCTTTGATTTTGACATTTTCTCACCGTCGGGACCGAGGATAAGTCCCTGTGCGGTACGCTTTGCGTACGGCTCTTTGAAAGGAACTTCGCCTATATCATACAGGAAACGATGCCAGAAACGGGAATAGATAAGGTGGCGCGTTACATGTTCCATGCCGCCGTTGTACCAATCGACGGGTCCCCAATACCTGAGTTTTTCCATGTCTGCAAAAACCTTATCATTATGCGGGTCGATATAGCGAAGGAAGTACCATGAAGAACCTGCCCACTGCGGCATTGTGTCTGTTTCTCTCTTTGCACTGCCGCCGCACTTCGGGCAAGTGCAGTTTACAAACTCTTCGATTTTTGCCAGAGGACTTTCTCCGTCCGAACCGGGAGCGAAATTTTCAACCTTCGGCAGCTTAAGCGGAAGCTCGTCATAGGGAACAGGTATCATGCCGCATTTCTCGCAATATACAATCGGAATGGGTTCGCCCCAATAGCGCTGACGGTTAAACGCCCAGTCTTTCATTTTATACTGAACGCCTTTTTCACCGATACCCTTTTCCGTAAGAACATCAACCATTTTTTCTATCGAATCTCTTTTCTTTGTGCAGCCGTTAAGAAAATCGGAATTGACCATCTCACCGTCGCCGGTATATGCCTCTTTCGAAATATCGCCGCCCTTTATGACTTCAATTATGTCAACACCGAATTTTTTTGCAAAATCATAGTCGCGTTGATCGTGAGCGGGAACTGCCATAATCGCGCCCGTACCGTAGCCCATCATAACATAATCGGAAATAAATATCGGTATCTCCTTGCCGCTTACGGGATTTATCGCAGAAAATCCGTCAAGACGAACACCCGTTTTGTCCTTGACCAGCTGCGTTCTCTCGAACTCCGTTTTCTTTGCGCACTCCGCCCTATACGCGGCTACATCGTCAAAATTCGATATCATATTCCTGAATTTATCGAGCATCGGATGTTCCGGCGCCATTACCATAAACGTCACGCCGAAAAGCGTATCGGGACGCGTAGTATAGATGCGTAATTTTTCGTCGGTATCTTTAATGTCGAAATTAACGAACGCACCGGTCGATTTGCCTATCCAGTTTTCCTGCTGAAGTTTTATGTTCGGGAGAAAATCGACATCCTTTAGTCCGTCCAGCAGCTTATCGGCATATGCCGTGATACGAAGATACCAGACATCCTTTGATTTCTGAATGATATCGGACTGGCAGATATCACACTTACCGCCCTGTGAATCCTCATTTGAAAGCACAACCTTGCATGACGGGCAGTAATTGACAAGCGTTTTGTCCCTGAATGCAAGTCCGTTTTCAAACATTTTGAGGAATATCCACTGCGTCCACTTGTAGTACTCCTCTTGAGTCGTATCAATAACACGTGTCCAGTCGAACGAGAAACCGACGCGCTGAAGCTGACCCGTAAATTTTGCAATGTTCGTATCTGTAACTTTACGGGGGTGAATGCCGGTTTTAATTGCATAATTTTCCGTGGGCAAGCCGTAAGCGTCAAACCCTATCGGAAAAAGAACATTGTAACCCTGCATACGGCGTTTGCGGGATACGACTTCAAGTCCGGAATATGCTTTTATA
Source organism: bacterium (assembly GCA_963657065.1). Classification (GTDB taxonomy): domain Bacteria; phylum Bacillota; class Clostridia; order Oscillospirales; family Acutalibacteraceae; genus RUG806. The sequence continues at coordinate 3,261 of CAVKLD010000004.1, read as the reverse complement.
TGTCCGACATGCATTCCCGCTCCGCTCGGATAAGGAAACTCGACGAGAGCATAAAATTTCTTTTTATCGGAATTGTCCTGCGCGTGAAAAACACCGCTGTCCTCCCATTTTTTCTGCCATTTGGGTTCAACGGATTTAAAATCGTAGTTCATTTTGGAAGAATCCTTTCTGAATAAAAATAAAACGCCCCCGGAAAAAATCCAGGGACGGTAAAAGTACCGCGGTACCACCCTGCTTGCCGCAAAATACGGCCTGCTCAAGTCTTTAACGCAGACGCTGCGCCGCCTCTTATAAACTCAACGAGCGTTGGGAGACGAAACTCCGGAGTGAGACTGCAAAAATGCGATTCGGTCGGCTCTCACCATCCGCCGACTCTCTGATAACTCCGCATCTTAACATAATTCCGTCATAGTCTTTACCATGACAGTATAACATTTCACACAAATTCTGTCAACCGTTTTTCTGTGCGTCTTTTTCTCAATGGAATTCAACTTCAGAAAACGCATAGAGTGCATTTTCACAAAATATATTGACAATGTCGAATTGTGTCGGTATAATAATCGCAATGCAGCAAATATCGTTCGGTGCAACAGGCATATACTTTCCTGCGTAGTTCAATTAAACAGGTATGAACAGTACTTGTTTTTTTGTCGGTACTCATATGACAAAATTTTGCAATCGCCGAGCGGTTCCGCAAAAAAAGTAAAGGGTGATTTTTTGAATTTCTCGTCAGTTTCGTTTATTTTTCTTTTGTTCCCCGTTTCGGTTGTTCTCTACGCACTGACTAACATCATTTTTCGCCGCAATATTACGGTACAGAATATTGTACTTTGTCTGATGTCTCTTGCATTTTATTCGTTCGCAGGCATGCAGGCATTATCGGTTGTATTGGGACTCGTTTTTGTTAACTACATAATAGGTTACATCGTAAGAGTAAAAAGACAACAAAATGACAAACCATTTATATATATATATATATATATATATGGGAATTGCATTCAACATTCTTTTGCTCGCGGTGTTCAAATACCCGCAGGCTATTGCCGATGCGCTCGGAAGCGCCGAGCCTTTAACTGCGCTGTACCCTCTCGGTATTTCCTTTATTTCGTTCCACTGCATTTCATATCTTGTTGATATTTTTCATCAGAAAGAATCCGTTGCATTCAAAAACGAAGCGAATGAATTTTTGATATTTGCGACATATATACTGTTTTTTCCGAAAATCGCGCAGGGACCCATCGTACGCTACGCCGACATGCGCGGTGAATTGGAAAAACGTGATTTCACAATTGAGCAGATATCCCGCGGATGCGAACGTTTTTTGATAGGTCTTACGAAAAAAGTTTTGCTGGCGGATCAACTCGGCTCTCTACTCAGCACGATGCCGAAGCAGGGATATCTCGACGCACCCACGGCATGGCTCGGCGTTGCCGTATACGGTTTTCAGTTGTATTTTGATTTTTCGGGATATTCCGATATGGCAATCGGACTGTCGCTGATATTCGGATTTCATTTCAAAGAGAATTTCAATTTCCCGTATTTAAGCTCATCGATAACCGAATTTTGGCAGAGATGGCATATTTCCCTCGGCAATTGGTTCAAAGAATACGTATATATACCGTTAGGCGGCAGCCGTCAGGGCAGCGTGTACCTAAATCTGTTTATCGTTTTTCTCCTGACCGGCATTTGGCACGGAAATACAAAGATATACATTTGTTGGGGTATTGCGCACGGCATTTTGCGCGTGGCGGAACGTACACCTCTGTATATGCGTCTGAAAGGCAAACGGTGGTTTACGGCATTCGGACGAATCTACACGCTTGCGGCAGTGTTTATCGGTTGGCTGTGTTTCCGTCTTCCGAATGTAAGCAGTTTTCTACTGTATTTGAAAAACATGGTCGGGCTTGAGGTCGGAGAACTGACATATACATGGCAATATTTCTTTGATGCAAAAACAATTACGCTCTTGCTTGTTTCTGTTCTGGGCATTTTCCTGTGCAGCCGAAAAAAATTGCGTGAACTTTATACGAAATTAATGCAACACCCCTTATGCGCCTGCATAAAGTACATTGTTCTTTTGGTTCTTTTTGCACTGTGCTATACGGCAATTTTGTCGAACGGCTACTCGCCGTTCCTGTATTTCCAGTACTAAGGGGGAAAATAACATGAAAAAAGCAAACGTATTCTTTGTCATTTTATTTGCTGTCTGCATTGCGGTTCCGCTCGTGCTGTTCAACTTCGAGAAGGATGCCGTATCTGAAGCAGACAACAAAATGCTTGCGGAATTAGACTTTTCAAACGGTATCGATCTCGACAACATAACCGACTATATTAATGAGCGGATGGGATTGCGCAATGAAGCACTGAACGTTTATCAATTGGCGAACGACAAACTGTTCAAAGAAATGGTGCACCCGTCCTACACCTACGGCAAGGACGGCTATGTGTTTTTCAAAGGCTTCGGAGCGAATAATGTCGGAGAAGAATTTATCCGCGAATTCTGTGAATACATCAGCCGCATTCAAACATACTGCGAAGAACGCGGAGTACCTTTTATATACTGCATCACGCCGTCAAAGGCCACGATATACTCCGAACATCTTCCGGACGGATATGTTTACAACAACAAATTTCTCAAGTGTCTTCGCGAAAATCTCGACCGCTGCGGCGTCAACTACGTGGACAACGCCGAATATCTGACCGAAGTCGCAAAAACCGAACAGATATTCAACAAGCAATACGACGCGGGACATTGGAATGATTTGGGCGAATTTTACGGTGTGAACAACATAATCAAAAAAGTTCAGGAATATTTTCCATCCGTGCGTGCGCTGCAGTTTTCGGACTTTGAGATAACGCAGACGGAGCAGACTTCACTGCCCGTTTCGAGTTTCCCCATATCGGAAAACGTCCCGACGTTTCGATATGTAAACAGCGATAAAGTAACATACTTAAAAGACTCTTTCAAAGATCTCAGGCTTACGAAGCATTTCACTTTTTCAATATCGCAAACGGATCGCAGTGATGAAGATCTTCCGTCGGTACTGTTTTTCCACGGGTCGTATTTCAACCGCAATATTCCTTTGTTCAATTTCGCGTTTGGGCAGGATTATTCGATTCATAATTACGAAAATGTCCTCGACTTTGACTATTATTTTAACATTTTTCAGCCTGATTGCGTTATTTTTGAAACAGCCGAGTATGCAACGACAAAAAATTATTTCAACTTCGAAAAAATGCGCAGCAAAACACTAAATACAC
>CAVKLD010000003.1:0-66476 GCA_963657065.1 bacterium | reverse complement strand
GTCGGTCTGATGCAATTTGCAGGCTATATCGGCGTTTTAGACTAAACGACATTGCGCGCTTCGGCGGCGGGCACGGATTGTGTTCGCCGCCGATTTGACAAAAGGCACGGTTCAAACGAGCCGTGCCTTTTTTGCGTATTGTTTAATTATTTAGTCGTCAAATCGATATATTTTTTAACATTCGCAATGCCGGAGAACAATTCGCTTTCGCCGTTTTTCGTCACGACAAGTGTCGGTGCCTGCTTCAGTCCGAGACGGACGGCTTCGTCCTTATGTTCAGAAACAAACAGTTTTGTGTAAGGGATGCCCTCCTTTTCAAGCCACGAGGCAGCAAGTTTACAGTTCGGGCATGTTTCGGTTGCGAAAAGAATAACCGTGTTGTCGGGTTCGCAGGCGGGAACTTCTTCCGCCGCTGCGCTCACCTTAACTTCGCAATCGGTGCGCTCCGCGTGGGTCATGCGGCTGTTTGCGATGTCATACACTTTTCTGTCACGGAACTCCTGCGCCTTGCCGTCGTTCCAGTTCTGCACGGGACGATAGTATCCGGTAATTCTCGAATAAACCTCCGTCGTCTGTCCGCACTTGGGGCAGGTGTACTGTTCGCCGGAGAGATAACCGTGTGTGCGGCAAACCGAGTACGTGGGCGAAATGGTGTAATACGGCAGTTTGTAATTATCTGCTATCTTGCGCACAAGTGTTGCTGCTGAACGCCAGTCGGGAAGTTTTTCGCCGATGAACGCGTGAAACACCGTACCGGAAGTATAGAGTGTCTGCAATTCGTCTTGAATGTCGAGAGCTGTAAATATATCCTCGGTGTAGCCTACGGGCAAATGCGACGAATTCGTGTAGTACGGCGTGCCGTTGTCGCCGGCAGCGGTAATGATGTCGGGATATCTCGCCTTGTCGTGCTTTGCAAGGCGGTACGTGGTGGACTCCGCCGGCGTGGCTTCAAGATTGTACAGATCGCCGTACTCCTCCTGATAGTCGGACAAACGCTCACGCATATGGTTGAGCACTTTCTTCGTGAACTCCTGCGTTTCCTTATGCGTCATGTCTTTTCCGAGCCAGTTTGCATTCAAGCCTACCTCGTTCATGCCGATAAGCCCGATAGTGGAGAAGTGGTTGTCAAACGAACCGAGATACCTCTTGGTATAAGGATAAAGACCCTCTTCAAGCAGTTTTGTTATAATGGTGCGTTTCACCTTGAGCGAACGCGCGGATATATCCATCATCTTGTCAAGACGTTTGAAAAACTCGCTCTCATCCTTCGAGAGATACGCGATGCGGGGCATGTTTATCGTCACGACACCGACAGAACCCGTGCTCTCGCCGCTACCGAAGAAGCCGCCGGACTTTTTGCGCAGTTCCCTCAAGTCAAGACGCAGACGGCAGCACATACTTCTGACATCAGACGGTTCCATGTCGGAATTTACGTAATTCGAAAAATACGGAGTGCCGTATTTTGCGGTCATTTCGAACAGCAGACGGTTGTTTTCCGTTTCGCTCCAGTCGAAATCCGATGTAATAGAGTAAGTCGGAATAGGATACTGAAAACCTCTGCCGTTAGCGTCGCCCTCTATCATGGTTTCAATAAACGCCTTGTTTATCATATCCATTTCTTTTTTACAGTCGCCGTAGGTGAAATCCATCGGTTTGCCGCCCACTATTGCGGGTTTAACGGCAAGGTCGGCAGGTACGGTCCAGTCAAGCGTAATATTTGAAAACGGTGCCTGCGTGCCCCAACGAGAGGGAGTATTCACGCCAAAAATAAACGATTCGATACATTTTTTGACTTCGCCGTAAGAAAGATTGTCAGCTTTTACAAACGGCGCAAGATAAGTATCAAACGACGAGAACGCCTGCGCACCCGCCCATTCATTTTGCATGATTCCGAGGAAATTGACCATTTGGTTGCAGAGTGTGGCAAGATGCTTTGCAGGTGAGGACGTGATTTTTCCGGGAACACCGCCAAGTCCCTCTTCGATAAGCTGACGAAGCGACCAACCGGCGCAGTAGCCTGTAAGCATCGACAGATCATGCAGATGGATATCTGCGTTTTTGTGCGCGTTTGCAATCTCATCATCATAAATTTCACTCAGCCAGTAATTCGCCGTAATTGCGCCGGAGTTTGAAAGGATAAGTCCGCCGACGGAATACGTCACCGTGGAATTTTCCTTTACGCGCCAGTCGGTAACTTTAACGTAGCTGTCGACAAGCTCTTTGTAGTCGAGAATCGTGGAACGCATCATACGCATTTTCTCACGCTGTTTTCTGTACAGGATATACGCCTTCGCAACGTCGGCGTAACCCGCCTGGACGAGAACCGACTCGACCGAATCCTGAATATCTTCAACATTGATAAATCCGTCTTTGATTTTCGGCTCAAAATCCGCCGTTACTTTAAGCGCAAGAAAATCAATCACTCCGTCATGGTACTGCTTGTTTTGCGCTTCAAAGGCCTGCTTCACCGCATGTGCGATTTTTGTTATATCAAAATCCGCAATTTTGCCATCTCTTTTTCTGACCTGATAAGACATTTGTTAACCTCCTTCGGGGGTGGGACTATCCCCTTCTTACTTTTTTATTCCATAGCACCGAAAACTGGCGCGAGCCGTGCAAAACGGCGGCTGCCGTTTCTGTCTGTTACAGTCGTTTGGAACATATGATACCACACGGTAAAGCGCATTTCAAGGATTCGCCGCAATAAAAATGATTTTCGGAAATTCTCACAATATTTCATGCGCAATTTTGTATTGTATGATGGATTCACACAATATATAGCATACAAACAAAGGCAAAAGCGTCAATTAAGACTACATGTCGTATGCACAAATGTTCGATAATATTCGATGAGCCGGTAAAGCCGCGTAAAGTTCAGCACAATCGGACATGTTCTGTTTTTTGCCGTAAGCGATTGACTTATTTCCGATTATAGGATAAAATAATAATAAGAAACTCGCTTTTACGTACGGGGGAGAATATGAAAAAGGAACTTATATTTGACAAAAGCATAAAAATATTCCCGTTCGCGCTGTTTGTCGTCGGTGCGCTTATTTGTGCCGCGCAGCTCGTAACGCGGCAGAATTTTGTCGCGGTTGTGTCCGTCGGCTACTGCTGCATAATGTCGGCGATAATCGTTTTATCGGTTCTCATAAAGAAAAAAGTGTACATGTGGGAGGTGCTCGGCACTGCGTCGGCACAGCTCGGCACGCTTCTTTTTCACATATTCTGCGGAGCGGACGCAGGCTTCGGCGCGTTTATAAGCGGCAAAGCGGGATGGTCGAGCGCGGAGCATCCGCTGATGGCGGGTGCGGGCAATTTTTTCACGCGGCTCGCTGGTAATTTGCTGCTTATTCTGCCGTCTGCGGCTGCACTGTGGGGACTGTTCTTCCTCGCGAAAAAGACTTTCAAAAAAGATATTGTAAAGCGGCTGTCGTGTTTCGGTGCAAGCGTGTTTCTCACTGGCGCGTCCGTATTTTACGTGTTGACAATGAACATGCGCATGAAACCCGTCACCGACCGCCTTTGGGAAGGACACGACGACTACCTTAAAAAAATCGACGGCAGCAGCGCGTCCGAAAAGCCGAACGTACTTGTTATCCTCACCGATGACCTCGGCTACGGCGACGTTTCACTCAACGGCGCGATATATGACACGCCGAACATCGACTCGATAGGCGAAAACGGATTGAATTTCACCGATTTCTACTCAAGCTACTCGGTCTGCTCCCCTGCCCGTTTCGCCGCACTCACGGGACGCTACCCCTACAGAGGATACGCCGACAACGTAATCTACCCCACCGTCAACTGCTTCGCACCGTTTGCGCAAACGCGCATTTTCAACAGCGTTGAGATGCTTAACAACACCGACGGCATGCTCGGCGATGAAATAACGCTTGCGGAAGTATTTAAGAGCGCGGGTTATGAAACAGGCTGTTTCGGCAAGTGGCATCTCGGCGACTACGGCGAATATCTTCCGACGAATCAGGGTTTCGATTATTTTTACGGCAGCCACCATGTCAACGACATGAAGCCGTTCTACCACGTCCGCGAGGAAAACGGAGAATACACGGTAGAGCACGGCACGGACGAGCTGAAAGACCAGTCGAACGCGACAAAATGGATACATGAGGAAATTTCTGCCTGGATAGCGGACAAAACCGAAAACTCGGATGCGCCGTTTTTCGCATACTACACGACGCCGTGGCCGCACGCGCCCGTCTACGTCGGCGACGAATTTAAAGGCACGAGCGGAATGGGCACGTATGTCGACTGCATAACCGAGTTTGATTATTATCTCGGCGAGCTTTTCAAACAGCTTGAGAACGCGGGCGAGCTTGACAATACAATAATAGTTTTTACAAGCGACAACGGACCCGCGCTCGAAGGCTCTACAGGCATTTTGCGCGGCGGAAAATATCTTGCGTACGAAGGCGGACAAAAAGTCCCGTTTATGCTCAGATGGGACAACAACGGCGGCATGTTTGAAAAAGGCGGCACGCGCACGCAGTCGGCAACGCTCGTCGACCTGTTCCCCACGCTTATCGAAATGTGCGGTATAACCGACACCAATGGAAACACATCGCCGATGCCGACTGACCGCGTTATCGACGGCGTGTCAATGACGGGGCTTATCAAAAACAACGATGTCATCCATACTTCCGACGTGCCGATACTCCACATGAAACGGCGCAAGATCAAAGCGATACAGTACACCGTGCCGACGGCGGAGATAACTGCGCGGGATGAATACAAAAATTACGACTATAACGTTTTGAAAGACAATGAATACATAACGTTCAAATATTTTAACAACATTCAAAATGACAATTCAGCATTTTTTGATAAGTTCCGTAAAAACTGGCTGCACATTCTGACCGACGACGCAGGCGAAAACTACAACCGCACGCCCGTATATCCTGAAATTGCGTCCGAAATGAACGACAGACTAAACGCGATACAGTCCGATTTCAAGAGTAATCCGCGCGGAGCAACAGAATAATGATACCGCTGTCAGTCATGATAAAACCCGCCTCGGGGTTATGCAATCTGCGCTGCAAATACTGCTTTTACAGTGATGTAACTTCCCTTCGCGAGGTGCCCTCGTACGGCATCATGAGCGAACAAACCGCCGAAAAACTTATTGTATCGGCTCTTGCGTTTGCGGACAGAGGGACAGTCGCATTTGCGTTTCAAGGCGGCGAGCCGCTGCTTGCGGGCAAAAAACTCTTTGAGTTTTTCGTTGATACTGTAAAAAAGCACAACACGAGGAACAGCCGCATTTTTTATTCGGTTCAGACAAACGGAACGCTGATTGACGATGAATGGGCAAAATTTTTCGCCGAAAACGAATTTCTCGTCGGGTTGAGCCTTGACGGCGACCTTAATTTGAATGATTTCAGAGTCAACGAAAAGGGCGCGAACTCCTATTACCGCATTCTGCGCGGCGCGGGACTTCTGCGCAAGCACGGCGCGGAGTTCAATATTTTATCCGTGCTTACCGGACGCAGCGCGGATAACTGCGAACGGATATACAGATATCTCAAAAATTCAGGCTTCAAGCATATTCAGTTTATACCGTGCCTGCGCCCGTTCGGCTGCAAGGACGAAAACGAGCTTTACATGACAAATGAGCAGTACGCCGATTTTCTGATAAGAATTTTCAATTTGTACGTAAAGGATTTTGTCAGAGGTCAGTATGTCAGCATTCGATATTTTGACAATCTCGTGCGCACGTATCTCGGCGAACAACCCGAGCAATGCGGCATGGGCGGTCACTGCACACACCAGTTCGTCGCGGAAGCGAACGGGAATATATACCCCTGCGACTTCTACTGCACCGACAGCCGGCTGCTCGGCAATATCAATATTTCGCCGCTTGAAACGCTTGCAAAGTCACAAAAAGCAACCGATTTTATCAGGGAAAGTCTAAAAACCCCCGACAAATGCCGCGCATGCAGATTTTTCCCGTTGTGCCGCGCCGGCGGATGCAAACGAATGCGCGAGGACAGAGATTTTTGCGAAGCGTACAAAAAATTCTTTTCGTCATGTCTGCCGCTTTTTACGGTTTTCGGAAAAAGACGCGTAAAATAAATTGACATGCCGCACGGCCGTACCGCGTATATAAGGATATCTTTTTTAAGCGGCGGAAGTCAAACCGTGTCGGTCTTGACAAGCTGCATCATTTCAGTCCGTCAGTGTTTTGCACAGTTTTATTTGCCTGTTTTTGTAAATAACGTCAGAAAATCTTTTTATTTACCTACCGTGTTTGTGCATTATTCGGTCTTGACACCACTATGTGCGTGTGCTATCATATTGCCATAAACTTAAGGAAATGGAGAAACACACGATGAACACATTCGCTGCCGTAACAGGAATAATGTGCATGTGCATGATGACACGCTCCCGTAACTGCGTTGTCGTCGGTTTTTCCATGCCCGAAAAGGTTTAACCGAAAGACAAATATTGAAGCAGCGAACGGGAGACTTGTTTACAAACAAGTCTTGTTTTTTTATGCCGAAAAAGTCTTTCACAAAAAAACAAAAGGCAACATGCCAAAAAAAGGAGTAATTCTCATGAAAAAGGTACTTGCATCTGTTCTTGTACTTGCACTCGCTCTCACCGCAATTTTCGCATTCGCTTCTTGCAGCGGCGAAAAGGAAACCACCACGGACTCGCAGGGCACTTCCGCCGCAGATTCCGGACAAACAGCCGCAGAAACAAAAAAAGCATCTGCGGAAAAAATCGTAATTGCAGTTCCCAACGACACCACAAACGAAGCCAGAGCTCTTATGCTGCTTGACTCCCTCGGCGTTATAAAGCTCAAAGAGGGTGCAGGCATCACCGCAACAATTCTCGACATTGAGGAAAATCCCCACAACATCGAATTCAAAGAAGCGGAAGCGGCACAGCTCCCCAACCTTCTTCAGGATGTTGACTACGCCGTAATCAACTCCAACTACGCCATCGACGCAGGCATTGACCCCAAAACGAGCGCACTCAAGCAGGAAGGTTCCGCTTCGGCATATGCAAACATCCTCGCCGTAAAAGAGGGCAACGAAAAGACCGCGAAGACGCTTGCGCTCAAGGCAGCACTCGAAAGCAAGGAAGTTGCCGACTTCATCACAAGCAAATACAGCGGCTCGGTTGTAAGCGTTGTTGAAAACACCACCGACGGCTATGACGCATCCGTTGACTATGATGCACTCAAGGGTCAGACCATCACCGTTGCGGCTTCTCCCGCGCCTCACGCGGAGATTCTCAAAATCGCAAAGGATATCCTTGCAAAGAAAGACATCACTCTCGATATTAAAGAGTACACCGACTACATCATCCCCAACAAGGTAGTTGACAGCGGCGAAGTTGACGCAAACTACTTCCAGCACGCACCCTATCTTGACAACTTCAACGAGGAAAACGGCACACACATCGTATCCGTCAGCGCAATTCACGTTGAACCTATGGGAATTTACGGCGGCAAGCAGACAACTCTTGACGCTCTCACCAAGTAAAATAAGTCTAAGTCGGAGCCGCCGCGCATTCGTGACGGCTCCGCAAAGATTTTTTCAGCACTTAATATTCGGCAGCACGCGCCGTCGGATATTAAATGCTGAACGCTGCAAAAAGATGAAATGAGGGTATAACATGATTGAAATAAAGGGACTTTCAAAAACCTTTACAACAGCCGACGGTACGGTGGAAGCGTTGAAAGATGTCAATCTCACCATAGACGACGGCGAAATATACGGTATCATCGGCATGTCGGGAGCCGGTAAGAGCACGCTTGTAAGATGCATAAACATGCTCGAACGCCCCACCGAGGGTCAGGTTTTCATTGACGGCACCGACATGGGTGCTCTTTCCGCAAAGCAGCTGCGCGAAGCAAGACGCGGGATAACGATGATATTTCAGGGTTTTAACCTGCTGATGCAGCGCACATGCCTTAAAAACATATGTTTCCCGATGGAACTTGCCGGAATGAAAAAAGCGGACGCGGAAAAACACGCACGCGAGCTTCTCGAAACCGTCGGACTTCCCGACAAAGCGGGAGCGTATCCGGTGCAGCTTTCGGGCGGTCAGCAACAGAGAATCGCAATAGCAAGAGCGCTTGCAACGGACCCGAAAGTGCTGCTGTGCGACGAAGCGACAAGTGCACTCGACCCGAAAACAACGCATTCGATATTGCAGCTCGTGAAAGAAATAAACATAAAACTCGGAATCACCGTTATAGTGATAACGCACCAGATGAGTGTCGTCGAGGAAATATGCAGCAAAGTTGCGATTCTTGACAACGGCAGGGTTGTGGAAGAAGGCAATGTAAAGGATATTTTTTCCGCACCGAAATCGGATGCGGCAAAGCGGCTCGTTTTCCCGGAAGGATATGACGCGTCCGTGGTGGACAGTTTTTCCGACGAAAACCGCATTAGGGTAGTATACAACGGCGCAGATGCGGCGGGCACGCCGATGATAGCGAAAATGGCACTTGACATCGGAGTGTGCGCGAACATTATGGCGGCGTCCACAAAAACGATCGGAGGCATGGCATACGGCAACATACTTTTGGGCATTCCGGGCGGCAAGGCGGAAGTGGAAAAAGCGATCGCTTATCTTAAAAGCGTGCCCGATATAGTGATTGAGGAGGTAAAAGACAATGATTGAGAGTTTTTTTACGGCGGCAGCCTGGCAGACCGCATGGGAAATAGTAAAAAGTGAATTTCTGTTCGGCTTGTGGGAAACATTTTATGTGACGGTAGTATCCACACTGTTTTCACTCGTTATCGGACTTCCGCTCGGCGTGCTTCTCGTTGCAGGCGACAAAGGCGGCGTGCTGCATATGCCCTCGTGGGTGCTTCACACACTCAATGCACTGATAAATTTGCTGCGTTCCGTTCCTTTTTTGCTTCTTATGATAATGGCTTTCCCGCTTGCGCGTCTTATTGTGGGCACAGCGGTAGGAACAACCGCATCAATAGTTCCTCTTGTTATAGCCGCATTCCCGTTTGTTGCGCGTCTTGTCGAAACAAGCCTGAGAGAAGTTAATCCGAACATAATCGAGGCGGCGCAGAGCATGGGTGCATCTCCGTTTGAGATAATAACAAAAGTTATGATTCCCGAAAGCGTCCCGTCACTCATTTCAAACATCACGATAGCAGTCACAACCATCCTCGGCTACTCCGCAATGAGCGGCATCATCGGAGGCGGCGGACTCGGTAAAATAGCAATAAACTACGGCTACTACAGATACAAATATGTTGTAATGCTGCTCGCCGTCGTGATTCTCGTAATCATGGTGCAGATTTTTCAGAGCATAGGCACTCACCTTGCAGTAAAGCTCGACAAACGTCTGAAGAACAAGTAAACAAATGATATGAATATTCAGGGTTTACAAAAATTAACGCTGCTTGATTTTCCGCAGCACACGGCATGCACCGTTTTCACGGGCGGGTGTAATCTTCGCTGCCCGTTTTGCCACAACGTGCCGCTCGTGCTCGACCCGACAGGCGGCGAAGGAATAACCGAGGCGGATTTTTTCGCTTTTCTCGAAACACGCGGCGGACTGCTTGACGGCGTTGCCGTGACGGGCGGCGAACCGCTCCTGCAGCCCGACATCGCCGACTTTCTGCGCGGCATAAAAAAGCGCGGCTTTGCCGTAAAACTCGACACAAACGGCGCTTTTCCCGAAAAGCTGAAAAGTTTAATCGACGCCGGACTTGTCGATTATATTGCAATGGACGTTAAAAACAGCCCCGAAAAATACGCGCTGACATGCGGCGTCAACAGACTGAGCTACGCTCCGTTCAAAAGAAGCATTGAAATTATAAAAAGCTGCGGCGTTGACTATGAATTTCGCACGACCGTGGTCGACGAATTTCACACAACAGATGATATTGCGTCAATCGGTGACGAGATAAAAGGCGCAAAGAGATATTTTCTGCAGGCGTTCAAAGACTCCGGCATTCTCGACGAACTGTCCTCTCACGCTGCCGACGAAAAGAAAATGAACGCGATGCTCAACACAGTAAAACCAAAGGTTATGTACGCCGCTCTGCGCGGAATGTAACCGGTGACCGACAGGAGCTTTTAAGCCGGCGGAAATCGACCCCGTGACGCCCGTCAGTGTCCCGTTTCGACGTTTGCACCCTTTGGTGTCCTTCACGGCGTTTGCACCCTTTTCGACGTTTACGGCACTGCTGCCCTCTTCACTCTTTGCGGCATTTGCGTCCGTTGCAACGTTTCCGTCCTTTGCAACTCTCCGCGCCCTTTGCGTTTTGACTTGCTAAATATAAACCTCCCGTTTCGACTGCCGACGATGCAGCGAAAAACGGGAGGTTTTTTGATAATGAGTACCGATTCTTAATTCCGCCGAGCAATGCCAACGCCCCCGCCGCCTTTTACGGCGACGGGGGCTGGTTTTGTTTTTAACGAACTACGCCGTCAAATTACTTCGTCTTAAACATCTTCTGGAAGAATGCGAGTATCTTCTTGAAGAAATCAAGAATGGACTTGAAGAACTTAACGAATCCGTTGGGAACTATCTCATCGTCATCAACGATATCGGGCGTGTACTTGTTGAGAAGATCGCCGAGCGATTTTTCCAACTGACGCATGAATGCGAGATCACTCGTCGCGAAGAGCTGATTGAGGAATGAGTAGTTACCGTTGAAGTTTGCAAGCCAGTTCTTTGTCTCGTGTGCAGCAACGTTTGCACCGTAGAAGATGTAGTAGACAGTGTACATTACCTTATCCATTCCATCTTCCGTGCCTACCATCTGGCTGAAGTTGTCGAGCAGTGAGGTAAGGAACTTGTAGCCGTTTTCGTTGAGTTTCGGCTTGAGCATTGCTTCGATAGCCTTAACATTCTGCGGGTCGGCGATGAAGCGAAGGACAAGACGGAGAACGATGGTAACCATGTCGACCTTGTCGCTGTTGCCGCTTGCGTACTTCATCGTGTAAGCCTGCTTATTATCATAGACCCACTGACCGCTAAGCGAATCAAATGTTATTACCTGACCTACGGTAAGCTCCTTGACAGCTTCGGTTGCAACCGTTGCGAGCTTGAAGCCGTACTTTTCTTCGATGCTCGTGAGAGCCTTTGCGAGAAGTCCTTCAATATCGACCTTAAAGTCGAAGCCGAACAGTGCAGCGAGGTCGAGATCCTTACCTACTGCGGGTTCAACCGTTTCGAGAACCTTTGCCGCCGCGTTGAGAGTATTTCTGACAACGGTGTCAAGACCTTCGGAGTTGAGGAAGTAGATAACTGCGGGAAGAATGTTAAGAATCTGATTTACGGGATCTTTGAAGATAGCGTCAACCTTTGTAAGAAGCGGGTTAAGGATATTTCTGAGGAGATTATCCGAATCTGTTTCCGCTGCCGCCTTGTATTCCTCAATCGAAAGGATACCGTCGCAATCAAGAGCTTCGAGAATCGGGATAATACCGTAAGCATAACCCTCAGCCGACTCAATTACAATGTAGTCGTCGCCGTTCTGCGTGTTGAAGAACACGAGGTCCTTATCGCAGAGAAGCCACTGAAGAATGGGCATTGCGGGATGAAGCATTCTCACGATTTCGTTGACGAATGCATCCTTGTCGCCCGTCGTTATTTCGTTAACGGTGTAGTCGTTCCAGTAGTTGAGGTCAACACCTATCGAATTGTTAACGATGGTTGCAAGGTGGTTGAACAGCTCTTCGCCGAGAGCATCCTTGAGCTTGGGAACAAGTCCCTGAATGAGTCCGAGGAGCTTGTTAAGCATATCCGTCGTGTAGATGGAATCGCCTACAAGCGACTTGATAAGATCTTCAAGGCTCTTGATGTTAACACCCTTTATCTCGACGCCGAGCAGAGTAATCATCGTATCGATGAAGCTCGGGAGATACTTGGTGATGTATTCGCCCATTTCTCTGGTGTAGTACTTGCCGTAGACATAGCTGAATATGCTGTCCATTGTAATGGGTGAAAGAACCTTGCCCGTGTTTGCATTCTCTGTAAGAATCCAGTCGAACTGCTTCATCTCAACCTGAACTTCGGTGTAGCCGCTGCCGGAGATGAACGCCATAATCGTCTTGTAGATGGATTCAGCTTTTTCGTTGTTGCCGAGGAGCTTGATGATGGCGTCCTTGTTGCCTTCGTAAGAAGCAACGTCGAGAAGGAGTGTCACAAGAACGGTTACGAACTCGTAGCGTTTTTCCGTCTCGGAGTAAACCATTCTGAAGCCCTGAATGCCGTCGTAAGACTGATAGGATTCAAGCTGTCCAAAGTAGAACTTCGCGAGATATTCGCCTATCGGGGACTGGGCGTCGATGCCGGTCTTGTCAAGAACGATAGCGAATATGCCTTCGAAGTCGAGGTTGGAGATATCGAACTTGACGAGGCTTGAGAAGTCAAGGTCATTCTTGCCGATATTCGAGCCAACTTCCTTGAGCAGTACGTCGATGGGAGCTACAAGGTTCATTGCAGACACGCTTACGCCGTTTGCATTGATGAAGTAGATAAGCTCGGGAAGAAGTGCGAGAACTTCGTCTATCGGATTTGCGAGAACTTCGTCGATTCTGTCGCAAACGTTCGTGAGAAGTTCAACAAGAACACGAGCGGTAATCGTCGTACCTGCCGCCGGAGCGGGAACAGTAATGTGAGTATTAACACCGATTGCTTCAAGGATAGGTGCAAGACCGTACTTGTAGCCTTCGCCGCCGTTGAGAACTATCTTCGCCTGAGCGCCTGTTTCAAGGTCGGTGAAGAATGTCATCTGCTGATTGAACAGGAGCCAATCGAGAACATTGCCAATGTTGGAAAGTCTGTTTGCAAGAGCCGCAACGAATGTTGTCTTGTCGGTCACGCCGCTTACGGGAGCGGTGAGAGCGTTGAGATCCGCGTCGAGAACAACGCCTATCGTATCAACAAGGCTGTCGTCGAGCTTCTGAAGCAGGCTGCCGATCTTTGCAAGTATCTTGTTCGCAACATCGTCGGAATAGATGTTGAGGTTGTTGTTGATTAAGTCTGTAAGACTGTCGGAACCGTCAACGAACTTGGCTATAACGAGGTCGACTATTGAAACGATGTTATCATCAATGTACTCCGCGGTCTTCTTGTTCCAGTTATTGTCGTACTCAAGATAATGTGTAGTACGTTCGGGCTGCGTTGCGGGAAGAACGTTTGAAGATGGATCGAGGAGAACTTTCTTCAGTGCTTCTTCGCGCTCTGCGTCGGTTGCGTATTTGTTGAAATATACCCAGTCGATATCCTTCATAGCGTCTTCAAGGTTAACACCCGTTGCAAGGAGTGCCTTAAGATTTCTGAAGTTTTCAACCGTGAAGCCGTCGATCATGCCTGCAACGATATCGGTTATCGGCTGTTCGTTGCTTTCGTAGAACAGAACTTCGAGGACAATGCTCAGGAGCGTTGTAATCATGTCGCCGCGTCCTTCGCCCGTCTTTGTAACCATCTGCCAGCCGTTGACGCCGGAGTAGGTGTAGGACGTGACCTCGCCGCAGTAGAACTTTTCAAGAATGTTGCCGTCTGCGGATGCATCGGGAGTAAACGTTACGCTGCCGTTTTCATCGACATTGTAAATACCATTGAATACATCATAAATCTTGATGCCCTTGGTGATGTTCTTGTTCTCGAGGAACTTAACTATGCCTTCAAGGTCGAGGTCCTTAACGTTAAGACCGAGCTTTGTTTCAACATATTCTTCGACAGATGTTCCGCCAAGGCTGATAATGTTGTTTTCGACAAGCACGTTAACCGCGTTGAGAACGCCGCCGAGGAGATTGTATGCTGCGGTGGAAACACCGTTTGCATTGATGAAGTAGAGAAGTCCGGGAAGAAGATCAAGCGCTTCGTTTACGGGACTTGCGAGTATCTCGTCGACTCTTGCGAGTACGGACTTGATAACCGCGCTGAAGAATGTCATCTGAACACCGTCGACATCGACCATCGTCTTGCAGGTGTAACCGGCCGCGTATTCGGGAAGGTCAACGCCGAGAGCGATGAAGAGGGGAGCAAGGCCGTTGATGTAGCCGTCCGCGCCCGCGATGTTAAGGAGCGTCTTGCCGTCTGCGCCCGTGTTGCCGGTCTTATCGTCTACGAAGAAGCCGTAGTCCTTGCCAAACAGGAGCCAGTCGAGAAGCGTGTATACGGGTTCGACTATTTCCGTAATGCCGGCTGCAAATGTAGCCGCATCCGTGATGTCTGCATCTTCGAACTTCATGCCGTCCCACTTGGTGAGGTCGCAGTCAACAACAAGACCGAGGAGCTTAAGAACCTTTGTATCTGCAAGGTTGTAGAGCTTCTTGACAGCGTCGAGAATCTTGTTGAGATACTCAGCCTTGTAGAGTGTGAATTTGCCGTTTACGAAGTCTGCAAGCGTATCGCCGTTGCCGGTCATCTTAATGATGGCATCTACGACTGTGCCGAGATTATCGTAAAGGTAATCCGCCGTGTTCTGCGTCCAATCCGTGCAGTAGGTGAGGTAATTGTTGAACGGAGTTGCGGGAAGAACAATTTCGCTGTACTCGGATTCGGGCGTTACGTCGTCACTGTCTTCGTTCATGTAGTTCCAGTGGTAATCGCCGGGAAGAGCCTTTGTACCGAGCTTGCCGAGCATTTCGACGATAGCTCCGACGGTGTTCTTCTTGGGTGTTCCGTCATCGTTCTTGCCGTTTATGAGAATGTCGATTGCCTTTGCGTTGTCCGCACCGGTTTCTTCATTCTTGTAGAGGACTGCCTCAAGGAGGTAGTTAACAACAACGGTGATAAGGTCGGATCTGTCTTTGTTCTTATCGGACGAGTACTCCATCTTGAATGCTGCGGAGCCGTTTGCCGACTTGAAGTAGGTTATCTGACCGAGGTAGAAGTTTTCAATGCCGTTCTCTCTTACAAACGTCGTAAGATCCAGTCCGGTAACAGCTTCGACAACGCTGATTATGGACAAGAGGTTTATATTCTTGATATCAACCGTTGCGCCAATTCCGTTGTCCTTGAGAAGTTTGTTGATAAGACCGTTGAGATCTATCTTCGTATCGTTTACGCCGTCGCCGTCAAGGTCAAGGTTAAGACCGAGCTTTTCAACAAGATTTTCCTCGTTGAATCTGTCGACAAGTCCGACAGCCGCGCCGAGAAGGTTATTGACTGCGCTTGCAAGACCGTTGGCGTTGATGAAGTAGAGAATGTTGGGGATAAGTGCGAGAGCTTCGTTTACGGGGTCAACGAGAATTTCTTCGATTCTGTCGACAAGAGCGGTAACAAGACCGTTTACGGTGTTTTCGGTATTTGCCTCCGCCGAAACGTCGGGAAGTGCAACGCCGAGAGCCTCAAGGAGAGGTACAAGACCGTAAGCATAACCGCTGTAGCCGTTGATTGTCAGAAGATTCTGAACGCCCGTCTTTTCGTTGCTGAAGAAGTCGTACGCGTCGCCGAACAGAAGCCAATCGAGAACGCCAGAGAGGGGCTTGACGATTTCGCAGATGCCTTCGATGAAGCCATCCTTACCTACTCTGCCCGTGCCGAAGTCCATCTTCGCATACGCGCCGAGGTCAACATCGAGAAGGATGCCAAGCGTGCCGGTAAGCGTTTCGTCAACCTTGGAAACAAGGCTCGAAATGCCGTTTGCAAGCTTATTGAGAACCTCTGCGGTATAGAGATCCGTTTCGGGATCAAACATATCCTTTACTATCTGAGCAACCGTGGTATCGCCCTTACCAGCGATGTCGAGAATATTTGCAATGACATCATCAAGGTTTGTGCTGAGATAATCAGCAAGCTGCTCCGTCCAGGCGGACTGATAAGTAAGGTAGTTTATAGTGGGAGTAAATTCCTTAAGATCGGTTTCGGAATCAATCGTTTTAACGTCTACATCCGGATCGAAGTAGAACCATTTAACGTCAACACCGATTTCGTACTTCTTCTCGGAGAGGAGTGCAAGTATGGAGGCAACAGTGCCTGCGTTGAGGTTTGCCATTTCTTCGATCTTCGTCTGATTCTGTTCAATCGTGAGAAGGTCAATGACATAACTCAAAACAATGGTTATCATGTCCGCTCTGTCGCGGAGATTGTCGCTGCCGTCGCCCGACTTGCCGAAGCGCATCTTATAAGCATTGATGCCGGATACGGATTCATACTTATAAACTTCGCCGATAGCGAACTTTTCAAGGGAGTTGATGTGGCTGCGGAGATCAAGTCCGGTTACGGTTTCAACAACCTTGAGAATCCATTCGAGGTTAATGCCGTCGAGCGTGAATGTGAGATCCGCGCTGACCTTATCCTTGATGATGCTGTCAACAAGACCGTTGACAAGCTCTTCACCCGTGCTGTAGTTCTTTATCTGCTCGATGCTGTCGAGAAGACCCGTCTTCTTAACGGTATCATAAATGTTCATCACGGAGGAAGTAAGGTTGTAAACCGTCACGCCGAGGCCGTTTGCATTTATGAAGTAGATGATTTCGGGGATAAGCGCAAGGACTTCGTCAATCGGGTTCGCAAGAATTTCGGTAACTCTTGCAACGATCTGCGTAAGAACGTCTTTGAGAAGTGCGTCGGCATCCGCGTATTCGGACTTGAGATTCTTGACGCCGAGAGCTTCAAGGAGGTAGGAAAGTCCGTTTGCATAACCCTTCTTGCCGGGTATCTTGAGGATTGTATCCTGAGTACCGTCTTCGTTGATTGTATTCTTCACGAAGAACTCATAGCTGTCACCGAGAAGAAGCCAACCGAGAATCTTGTGGAGAGGATTAAGTATCTTGCAAAGACCTGCGATGAAGTCATCGGAGTTTTCTATCGCGAAGATAGCCTTTCCGTTGTCAACGACGTACTTGAGTCCCGTAATGCCATCGGTAAGGTATTCAGTCGATGCGTCGTAAGCCGCGAAGGAATAGTTGTCATTCCACTGTGCAAGCTCACCGCCGAGTATAAGACCCGCAACCTCGCCGAGGTGCTGACCTATAACCGCGTTCTCGCCGTAGAACAATCCGGAAACGGTATTGAGCAGCTTGTTAAGCGTGTCGGCGTTGAATACCAGCGTGTTGAGGTCGACCGTCTGAGCGATAAGCTCTTCAACGGTTACATCCTTGCCAAGCAGCTTGAGAACGCTGTTAACGAGAGCGTTAAGACCGCTGTCGAGATATACCGCCTTGTCGTAAGTCCAGTCGTTTGCATAGTTGAGGTATACAAACGAATATTCGGGAACTGCGGTAACCGCATTGTTGAGATCGACGGTTTTATCGAAGTAGTTCCAATTGAATGCCTTGTAAGCAAAGTCCGTATCACTGCCTGTGAGGACACCGACTACCTTGGTAATCGTTCCCGCGTCGAGTTTAAGCAGATTCTCGAGAGCCGCAGCATTTTCGCCTGTTGTTACAACCTCGATGAGGAAGTTGACGAGTACGGTTATCATATCGATTCTGCCCTGCGTGTCGGAATATCTCATTCTGAACGCCGCTTTGCCGTTGGAGGAACGGAAGTACTCGATGTTGCCAAGACGGAAGTTGTCAATCTTGTTTTCCGTAACGACGTCGGCTATGGTAAGACCGGTTGCGCCTTCAACAACCTTGACTATGGCAAGGAGGTCGAGATTGTCGATATCAACGGCGGCTTCGATATTGTTTTTCGACAGGAGATCGTTAATGATTGCGTTAACATCTATCTTCTTGTCGCCGAGTATCGGGTTAACGGTGTCGAGAAGTCCGAAAGCAGCACCGAGGAGGTTCTGAACGGATGCTGACAAACCGTTGGCATTGATGAAGTAGAGGAGATTCGGGATAAGTCCGAGAACTTCGTCTACGGGGTCGGCAAGAACGCCTTCGATTCTTGCGAGAATGGAATCAACAACATCCTTGAGAATTTCGGTTACTGTGTCGACGCCGCTGCACTCGGGAAGATTTTCCACACCGAGAGCTTCGAGAATCGGTACAAGACCCGTTGCATATCCTTCATATCCGGTGATGTTGATAAGATCCTTAACGTCCGTGGAAACAGGCGTGTCTTTGGCGGAGAAGAACTGAAGCGAATTGCCGAAGAGCAGCCAGTCAAGGAGAGGAGTAACAGGAGTGAGAACCGTAACAAGACCGTTTACGAATGACTCTCTGTCGGTTATCTCGTCATCGGCAAACTTCATCGTAGAGTAAGCGGTGAGATCCGCGCCGAGAATCATGCCGACCATGTTGGTGAATGTTTCGCCTATTTGATCGGTAAGACCCTTGACAGCCTTGACCATCTTGTTAAGGTTGTTCGCACTGTAAAGATCGGTAAAGTCAAACTTGTCTGCGATTATCTCGGCAACGGTTGTGTTGCCCTTGCCCATGAGGGTAAGAACCTCCGCAACGATCGCGTCAAGATTGTTATCGAGATACTGTGCGGTATCCTTATTCCAATCGGAAGCATAGGTGAGATAATTGATAGTGTTTTCGGGAACGTTCTTTACGGAGTTCTCGTCAAATTCGGGAAGCGGATTCTTAACAACGCGGTTGCCTTCCGCATCCGTTGTGTAAACCGTCTTATCCTCATCGAAGTAGAACCAGTCGATAGGTTTAACGCCGTCGATGACATACCCCTTGAGAATCTTGATTATGCTCTTCACCGTATCCGCGGAAACCTTATCGTTGTTGATAAGTTTTGCGAGAGCGTCGGCATTCGGATATGCCTCATTGCCTTCGGGGTCATATTCGAGAACGTCGAGCACAACGCTGAACAGAATCGTTATAAGGTCGGCTCTGTCGCGAGCGTAATCATCGCCGTCGTGATCGGCTGCGAAGTGCATCTTGTACGTTTCGTTGTAGTAGCTCGAAGCGGATTCGTATTTTTCAACGACACCGAGAGCGAACTTTTCAAGGCCGTAGCCGATTGCTTCGCTTATTTCGATACCGGTAAACATTTCCGCAAATTCGATAACCCACTGAAGGTTAACGCCTTCGAGAGTGAACTTGAAGTCATCGGGAGCTTTGCTGCCGAGAGCATTCTTGATAACGCCGGTAATAAGCGTATCAATGTCGACCGCCTTGCCTGTAAGAGGTTCGGCTTCCTTGAGCAGCGCAACGACCGCACCCGCAAGGTTATTCACGACAGAATTGAGTCCGCCGGCGTTTATGAAGTAGATAAGCTCGGGGATAAGAGCGAATACTTCGTTTACGGGATCTTTGAGAATTTCGCCGATTCTGGCAACGACCGACTTAATGACCGCAGAGAGCATTTCGCCGCAGTTAGCGTATTCATCCGCTTTCTTAAGTCCTGTGCAGCCGAGAGCTTCAAGGAGAACGGTAAGAGCCGCATCGTATCCGTCCGCGCCGGTTATCTTGATGAGTTCACCGTTCTGACGGACGCCGTTTGCATCGACGTTGCCGGTCTTGTTGTCAACGAAGAATCCGTAGCTTTCGCCCATAAGGAGCCAGCCGAGAAGTCTTTCCGCAGGCTGAAGAACAACCGCAAGACCGTCCGCGAAGTTGTCGGGAGAACCAATGGCATAAGTCTTAACACCGTCAACCGTTCTGTAGGAAAGACCGTATTCGGTGCCTTCATAGGTATTCGCTTCATCGTAAACCTCAAATCTGTAACTATCTCTCCACTGCGTGAGATCTGCGCCGAGCACAAGTCCCACAAGCTCAAAGAGTGTATCGTCGAGCACGGAGTTTTCGCCGTAGAGGAAGTTTTTGAGTGTGTCGAGGAGCTTATTAAGCGTATCGGCGTTCATGAAACCGTTAAGGTCGATGTTGATAAGATCGCCGACATTGTCAACGTCCTTGCCAAGGAGCTTGAGAGCTTCAACAATGATATTGTCGAGATTCTCGTCAAGGTACGCCGCCTTGGAATAGGTCCAGTCGTTGGAATAGTTGAGGTAAACGAATGCATTTGCGGGAACGGTAATTTCGTCCGAAAGCGTCGCCGACTCATCAAAGTAATTCCAGTTAAGGTCAATCTTCTCAACGTTCTTTATGCCGAGGAGAATGTTGACTACCGCCTGAACGGTGCTCTTCATAGGTTCGCCGGTTATCGGGTCTTTGCCGTTGATAATAATGTCGATAGCCTTCGCATTGTCGTAACCTTTTTCTTCGTCCTTATAGAGAAGTATCTCTATTACAAGGTTCACTATGAAAGTAAGCATATCTTCGGGACCTTCGTCCTCGGAGTAAACCATCTTGAAGCTTACGTTCGTCGGATCTGCGGAATCCTTATTGTGAACTATCGTGCCGAAGTAGAATTTATCGATCTTCGTTTCGGTGAAGATGTCGGTAATTTCAATGCCGGTAGCTTCTTCGATAACGCCCGCGATTGCAAGGAGGTCGAGTTTGGAGAGATCAAGATTGACGTTTGCGCCTTCGAGAACCTTGTTGAGGAGCGTCTGAAGCTCAATCGCATTGTCGCCGAGAGCGGGATTGATCTTTTCGAGGAGAGCAACCACGCCTGCGAGCATATTGTTGATGCAGGTTGCAAGACCGTTTGCATTGATGAAGTAGAGAAGTTCGGGGATAAGTGCGAGAGCTTCGTCCACGGGGTTAGCGAGAATGCCTTCGATTCTTGCAAGCGTGTTGTTTATAAGAACATACAACACGTCTTTTGTTGTCTGACCTTCCTCGTACTTGGGAAGAATTACGCCGAGAGCCTCAAGCAGCGGAACAAGTCCGTTGAGGTAGCCGTTCGAGCCGGGCAGCGAGATGAGAGTTTCAACCTTACCCGTATCGTAATCCTTCTTGTCGAAGTATTCGATGGCGTTGCCGAACAGCAGCCAATCGAGGATGGGGGACAGCGGCTGAATTATCGAGCAAAGGCCGTTGACGAACGACGTTCTGCCGGTAATCTGTTCATCCGTGAATTCCTCCATATTCTTGAGAGAGGAAAGGTCAATATCAATCGCGATGTTAAGCAAGCTAAGAAGAGTGTCGTCTATCTTGCCGAGCGTGGGCTTAACAAGATTGAGTATCTTGTTGAGGTTTTCGGCAGTGTAGAGAGTCTTTTCGAGGTTTACTTTATCGCTGATGATTGCGCCGAGATCCGTGGAATCCGCTTTCATAATGCGAAGCACGGACTTAATGATTTCATTGCGGTTCTGATAGATGTACTCTGCTGTTTCTTCCGTCCAGTCCGAAGCGTACTTAAGGTAGCTCATTGTCGTCTTTGCGGGAATAACAGCGACGGTAGTTTCATCTATATGAGGTTCATCTTTCTTCACGACGAGCTTGCCTGTTTCGGAATCGATTTCATATTTTGTCAGGCTGTCATCGAAATAGAACCAGTCGTAAGGAAGAGTGTTAACTTCGAAGCCTTCCTTGAGGAACTCAACTATGCCTTCGATAACTTCAACGCTGATGTCAATATTCGCAAGGCTGACTATAGTCGCAGCGTTCTGCTTGTACATGAGCACATCCACGACCATCGAAAGAAGAATCGTGATGAAGTCCTGAAGCTGACCGTTGCCGCCGCTCGTCAAATCATTCTCGCTGAACACGAGTCTGTAAGCTATTTTGCCGCTTGCGGAGGAGTAACTCTGGAGGTCGCCCATGTAGAAGTACTTAAGGTTTGAACCTATTGCATCGTTAATCGAAAGGCCGGTGAGCTTTTCGGCGATCTCAAAGATGTATTGAATGTTGATGCCGTCGATATCAAATGTAATATCGCTGTTGTTGAGAGATTTACGGAGAATATCGGTGACAAGGTCGTTGATGTTGAGGTTCTTGCCGGTGAGGTTCTTGACAGCATCCGAACCGATGAGGTCGAGCACTCCGCCGAGGAGATTGTTTACAACGACGCTCAAACCGTTTGCGTTGATGAAATAGAGGAGCTCGGGAATCATTCCGGCTATTTCATAAACGGGGTCGGCGACTATCTTGTCTACTCTGTTGCAAAGAACCGTAAGGATGTCGTTGACAAGCTCTTTCGTCTTGTAAAGCGTAACGTTCTGACCGTTTTGTACTTCGGTGTAGCTGTAGTAACTTGCAGCTTTAAGCTGGCAGTTGCCGCCTACGCAGCCGAGAGCTTCGAGGAAATAACCCAACGCCTCGCCGTAGCCGTTCGCGCCCTTAAGGGTGATGAGTGCGGGGTGAATCTCGTTTTCGAGTTCGTCAAGACCTTCGCTCTTCTGAGCGTTGAAGAAAGTATAATCCGAACCGAGAAGAAGCCATTCAATGAGTCTGTATGCAGGCTCAACGATGAGATTTACGCCATTGATGAAGTCCGCTCTCGCGTTTTCATCCGTTCTGACAGCGTAAACGATACCCGTCCTCGTCTTATATACGGTGTTGCCGTCTTCGTCGACAACGGGGTCGCCGTTCTCGTCGGTCACGCGCTCGTTTGTGCTGATTTCGCCCTCTTTCCAGTAAAGACCGGTGTCGTCGGGTTCATTGAAACCATCGACGGAGTCTACCGTTTCGAACGAATACTTGTAATTCCACGAGGTGATGTCCGCACCGAGGAGTGCGCCCGCAAATTCGGAGAGCGCGTTGGGAATAATGGCATTTACACCGTAGAGGTTATCCGCAAGCAGTCTGAGCACCGTATTGAGGTTCTCGGCGGTGTAGAATTTGTCGAGTTTGAGCAGGTCGTTTACGACTGCGGAAACGTCCGTCGCGTCGGCATACTTGCTGCCCGTCATCTTGAGGACCGCAAGAACGAGGTCGTTCAGGCTTTCCTTGACTGACTTTGCTTTATCTCTCGTCCAGTCGGTGGTGTAGTTGAGGTAGAGGAACTTGTAAGCGGGGATGGTAACGGTCTGACCGGCAGTATCGCCGCCCTCTTTCTCCGCGATAACCATCTCTTCATCGAAATAGTTCCAGTTCATTTCCTTCTCGATAACATCGGAAGGATTCTTTATGGCATTGATAATGGAGCTTACCGTGCCCTTATTCTCTTCGTCTTCTTTGGTAATGAGCTTATCGATAGCTGCGGGGTTGTCGTATTCAACGCCCGTTTCCGCATCGGTACCCTTACCCTCAAGGATTTCGAGGAGAAGCGCAAGGATGATTGTCACCATGTCGTGCTTTTCTTCCGTATCGGAATACTGCATCGTGAAGGACTGTCTGCCGTTGCCCGAAGTAAACGCTACGAGTTTGCCGACGTTGAGGCTCTTCATGAATTTAACAAGCACGGAGTCGAAGTGAATGCCTGTGAATTTTTCGATAAGAGAAATAATCGTATCAAAGTCAATCACAAGTTTGCCGTTAAGCTCGTCGTCCAGTGTGCCGGTGATGTCGGTTACTTCCGAACCGACTTTTTCGTTGATTATCTTCGCGATGGATGCAAGGCTTATCTGACTGTCTGCGCTGAGCTGCGTATTGATGATGTCGATAACGTCGCCGACGGAATCGAATACGTTCTCAACGATTGTGGTAAAGCCGTTTGCGTTGATGAAGTAGATAAAACCGGGAAGTCTGTCGAGAATCCAGTTTATGGGATCGCGGGTAATGTCTTCAATGATTTTCGCGAGCATCTCGACGAAATCATATGTGAAGTCGGCGTCTTCTTTGAGCTTGAATCCCATTATGATATCGCCGGATTCATCCGTAACGGCTTCTTCATAGTGAGCCGTGGTGACATTGTGCTTTGAGCCGTCCTTGAATTCGAAGTGTTCAAGGTCGGTGTAGCCGAGAGCCTCAAGTACCGGGATAAACGCCTTGGTGTAAAGGCCGATACCGTCGAGAATTACAGCGTCGTCGCCGTAGCCTTCCTGATTGACGCCCTTGCCGTAGGTGTAGAACAGCTTAATATCCTGATCGAGCAGCACCCACGCAAAGACCTTGGATGCGGGATCAAGAAGCTCATGCAGAGCTTTGATAAACTCATCGGTAGTGTCTACGTAACCGGCAAGCGTTTCATCCGCCCACCAAACATGGTCGGTTTTGGGAACGTAAGTATTGTTTTCGTCGATTTCAAGATACGCATCTCTCCACTCGGTAACGCTTGTGTCAAGCAGTTTGTCGATAAGCGCGACAGCCGACTCGGGAAGAGCGTTGTATATCTTGCACATGAGATCCGCAAGGCTCTTGAGCGTCTTGCCGTTGAACACCTTGCTTTCGAGGAGATCGTCGATGTAATCCTTGAAGCTGAACGCGTTTTGACCGTTGGACTTTTTAAGAAGACCCGCGACGTAGTCGAGAACGTTTGAAAGCATTGTAACGGTGCTCTTCGCCGTATCTTCCGTCCAGTCGGTGAAGTACTGAAGATTATAAATGGAATGGTATGCGCTCATGTCTTCGTTGTTGAAAGGAAGAAGTGCCGCATAGTCCGTGCTGTCGGCGTCAATGTCGACCCACACGGAAGAGCTGCCGTCGGAACGCTTAACGTCCTTGCCCTCAAGGATATAGTCCCAGTTGGGCTGTTTGCCGAGGTCGAACGGCTTGTCGGTGAATACTGCCTGAATTGTTTCAAGAAGTCCCGCAGCTGTGATTTCAACGCCCTCGCGGTCAGATCTTTCCTTAACGAAGCCAAAGAGTTTGTCGAAGCCTTTCGCGTTATCGCCGTAGCGGAGCACGTCAAGAAGAACGGAAACAACAACAGTGATAATATCCGCGCCGGAGTAGTTAACGGTGTAATCCGTTTCGCCCCTCTTGGATTCGAAAGACACGATACCATAATCTTCGCCGTTTTCAGTGTAGCTGATGCACATGCCTTCGAACGCATATGCGAGCGGAGTAAGGTCGATATCGAACATGAGGCTTACGACCGTAAAGATGGAAGTAAGGCTGAGATCTTCAATCGAGAGAGTGTAGATAGCGTCCACTTTTTCCTTGTCGGCGGCTATCTGCGCGTCGGTGTATGTCTTTTCGAGCTTGTTCTTGCTAAGGAGATTCATAACAAGCTGAACCACTGCACCGACCTTGTAGTCTTCGGCGTTCTTGTCGTAGGCAAGGCCGAGATAGTCGCAAAGGAACTGATGAAGGAACCCGTCAAGATCCACGTCGGCTATCGGGCGAACCGTATCGATGAGAACCCAAAGAGGCTGAATAAGGTTCTTGAGCATAGCCGAGAGTCCGTCGCTCTGAAGGAAGTAGAACAATCTCGGAAGAATACCGACTATCTTCTGAATGGTAGTACCGTCTTCGTCGGCAGTAAGAAGATAAGTCACGTAGTCATAGAGCTTGTTGAATATTGTGCTGAGTCCCGTCTGCGCATCCATTGCGTGGAACTCCGCAGTCGTGGGAAGATCCGACACGCCGAGCATTTCGAGAAGCGGAACAAGTCCGTTCGAATAGCAGTCGTAACCCTTTATGACAAGTGCGTTTTCGAAGAACGTGCAATCTTCACCGGTAAGAATAATGTTAACGATGGGAAGAGCCGGAGTGATAAGGTACGAAACGATATCCATGAACAGGCGGCGTCCCTCGTCAGTTCCGTCAAGAGCTTTTCCGTCGTATGTCCAGCTGACTTTTCCGTCCTCGCCCTTTGTCGCGACGAGTTTATCGAAAGAATTTTCATACGTGCGCGTCTGCGTTTTATCGTCGGCATCGGTATAGGTTATCGACTGACCGGGTTTGAGCGGAGCGGTAGCGACGGTTTCGAGAGCGGCTGCCTTTTCTTCATCAGTCGCGTCAGCATCGTCGAGAACCGCCAGAGCCTCGTCAAGAGCGGTGTAATCGTAATCGAGATAGCCGAACGTATTGTACCATGCGGCAAGGTCGACACCCTGACCGCCGTTTATCTGCTCTTTAAGCAGGTCGATTATCGTCTGATTGCCGGCAAGAAGTTTGCCTATGCCGGTGAACAGCTTGACGATGCCCGTGACGTTGTCATTGTCAAATATGCTGTTGATTTTTGCGGCAAGCCATTCGTTAATGCCGTCGTAATCTCCGAGAAGACCCGAAGCGTACTTCTTAAGGACGTCATTTGCAACCGTTTCGAGGTTTTCGAAGAGATATGCGGCTTTTTCTTTCGTCCAGTAATTCTCATACTTGGTATAGACAAAAGCGGTGTAGGGAACGTCGTATGACCAGTCGCCCTCGGATGCATGATACCAGTTATATTTTGCGAAATCATAACCGCTGTCATATCCGCTGCCTTCCAAACCTCTGGGCAGGAACAGCTCAACGAGAGAGGCAAGAGCCTTTTCGGAATTTATCTCGGCGAGAAGGCTGTCAAGCTCGCTGCCAAGGCCGCTCGAACCGAACGTTGACAAAAGAGCGGAGAGATTTCCGTCGCCGGAGATGAACTTGAGCACCCACGAAAGAATATCATAGAGCACGTCGGCGCGGTCGGCGTTTATCGTGTAACGTTTGCCCGAACCCGCTCCCGCGGTGTTAACCGTTCTGATACTCGATACTGTGGACAGAGATCCGAGGTGACCGAGCTTACTTGCGTTAATTGCAGGAATGTCAACCTTTTTGTCGGTGCTGCTGTCGCTGCTTATCTTGCCGATAACCATGTTCGCTATCGCGTTAAGGTCAGTGACGTCGCAGCCGAGCAGGTCGGAGAGATTGAGCAGATCGCCGACGTTTACCGTTGCGATGTTTTCAAGCTGGAGAACCTTGTTAATCTCACTCTTTATCGTTCCGTTGAACCAGTTAGCGATACTTGCTATCGAACTGCCCTTAAGCTCCATATTGCTTATGTTGGCGTATACGGAAACGCTCGTCTGAATGTTCTTAAGCAAGGGTTCTATAAGACCGTATGAAACGTAGTACGCCGCATTCGGGAGAATGTCCATCACGGTTGCGATAGGCTGCTTTGCAACCTTTTTCACAAGAGCGTAAATGGGCATGAACAGCGCGTTAACCAGCTGCTGCGCACTTGCGCCGTTGCCCGATGTACCTATCGACGTGGAAATCGGAGTTGATTCCGAAACATTATAGCCCCCAGTGGTTGCGGTAATGCCTGCCGCCTCCATAATGGGTCCCCAAAGGTTGTTGTACCCTTGTGTACCGGTCATCTTTATGGCGGCGTTAGCCCACGCGTACGTACCGGCAACGCTGTGGTCATCCGTAATCCAAAGTGCAGTAACATCAACCTTTGAGCTACTGTCCATTTCGAGATAAAGCAAATTGTTTATCTGACTGGTCTGATATGTATAGTTACAGAGAACAACCTGAAGTATCGGAAGAACGGAGCTGAAAACTCTACCCATTGCGCTTGTAAAGCTGTTATAATCCGTTACGTTCCAGGTATATTTCGGCTGCGTATTCTTGTTAGCATCAAGAATCGGGTCGCCGTTCGAATCGAGCTTGATGAAGTCTTCCGCATCCACCTTGCCGTCATTATTACCGTTGCGATCGAACCATTTCCAGTCAAGGTTTGCGCTCTTGAGGTCTTTATAGAGCTGCGGTGAAACGGTGCTGCCGATTGCGTCCGCAAAATACGTAGGATAAATCTTAACGCCGAGATCACTGAAAGCCTTGGACAGAAGAGTTGTTCCCCTGTTGCCGTTAACGAAAATAAGACCGTTACCTCTCAGATTCTTAACACCTGCAAAAGAACCACCAACCTTAACGCCAAGTGAACTGAGATTGAGCGCCGCATTCGCACCGCCCGATATGGTTCCTCTCATATCTGAAGGAAGCATACTCTGAAGGTTGTTAAACAAGTTATCAAGGATGTCTGTAATCGTCGGGAACAGCATCGCAATAACGGAGTTAACGACCTTGTCGCTGAACACGTTTGCGATAAGTAAATCTTCGATATAATCGGAGATGTTCGTTATTGTTCTGCCGGTGCCGAATTTCGACTCGCCGTCAACACCGAGAAGCTGAGTAAAGCTCTTCGACGTAAGGAAAGTATCGAGCTTCGTGATAACCTTGTTAACGCGATCCTTGTTTACCGTGTACTCATAGCGTTCGTCTGTCGCGCCGTCGCCCGCAACGTATCTCGCCATATCGTGAGCCGTCGCATGACGAACCGTGTATACGCCGCTCGTCGCAAGATCCATCTTTGAGAAGTTAGAAAACTTCTTTGCGATAACGGTATTTATCTGCGCGTTGTAGGTGCTTGCATACTTGTTATATATGCTGTCCGCGCCCGTGTAACCCTGGTTCTTGCACCACTGATAAAGGCTTATCGTGGTTTCCGTTCCGTTGACGGTTGCGGGAATTATGGCATTGTTAATAGTACCGTACTGTGCCTTGACAAGCGAGAAGTTCGCCTCGGAAATGCTGCTGCCTGCATACGTTTCCATAAGCTGGCACATCGCAAGCAGACGCGCATTCAGCGCATTCTTTATCGCATCCTTTGCACGAGTGGCTCTGCCCTTGTAGTCACCGAAAATCTTCGCTGCGGCAGTCGCACCGACAGCCGTAACGGCTTCGGCATACGCCGTGTCGCATTCCTTAACTTTCTCGTCGATACCGGTCGCATAAGCGTTAGTCATGTAGACGGTATCGAGCATGGGAGCGTTGTCGATAAAGTTCTGGAAATAGCTGTAGTAGTTATCGATGTAGGCATTGACCTGCTCGCGGTTTTCGGACTGACGCTCGGCAACAAGATTATTATAGAAATCCACAACCTGCGCGTAGGTCGTTATCGTTGAAGAACCCGCGGCGGCAACGGCGGCATCTCTGCCCTCGTCATCGTAATCCTCGTTATTATCAATCTTTACAAGCAAGTCACCGAACCACGCGATAGCCGTATCGAGCATTGCGTCGGTGATGGGCATCTCGCCGGCGGCATACTTCGAGCTGTCGTAATCGGCAAGACCGAAATACGCCATGTCGTCATTGAAGTATTTGTCGGAAGTGTTCTCCATACGGAAAACGATATTTTCAAAATATCCGTCGAGCGTAAAATGCTGGTAAGCGACATAGATTTTCTGAATGAGATCCTCAATCGTTCCGTTTACGTAACCGTACTTCTCTACATATATATTATTGTATGTAGCGTCATTAAGGATATCCTTGAACGTTTTAGCCTGTTCGAGGAGTTTGCCGACGGTATCCTTATCGGGTTCAACCACCTCGCCCGCGCTGTTTTCGCGTGCAAGATACGCATCTCTGTCGATGTAACCCGAAACGGACGTGCCTTTCATCGCCCAGTCAACGAAACGCTTGTTGAAGACGGGGTCGTAAACGGCAGTCATCTTGACAGCAAACGACTGATAAGCCGACATGTTCGCAAGACCGGTTTTGAGCGTTTCGCCCTCGCCCGTGGTGAGGTACTTGTCGAGGTAGTCGTTGTCAAGACCGTAGACAGACTCGGTATAGTAGCCGTTGAATTTCTCCTCGAAGCCTTCAAGAACGGATGCGTCGAAAGTGTAAACGTTGTCCGCGTTATTCGAATACTGCTCGTAGTAAGGCGCGAACGAATCGCTCTTTATGTAGCTCATGAACTTTTTGAGAGCGGAGAAATCGGTCGTGTCCGCCTGTTCATACTCTACCGCGCACGATGTATTCTCGTACCATTCGGAAAGCTGACCATACTCGAGCCCCGCAGCGTCGGTAAAAGTTTTTTTGGAGCTTTTAGGCTCGGCAACCGTCGTGAGCTTAACGGTAAGGTCAAGCTTTGAGGGAACATCGTTAATGTCGTCGTAAGTGAGGACAACGGACTTTTCGGAACGCGTCACCTTAACCGTAGTCGTAAGCGTCTTTGTGTAGACGGCTTCGGGTTCGCCTGCGTCAACGAGCTTGGGCGTACCTTTCGCGGGATTCGTGGAATCCGTAGCGTAATCTCCGTCAACGGGAAGAAGCGTGTTAACAAAGTCTTCCATCGAAGAAGTGTACGTGTAGCCGTTCTTTGCAAGTATGGTTTTGATGCGCTCGCGTATAAGCGTATTGTGCTTATACTCGCCGTTTTCGGCACTCGCAACATTGAACAGAGCCTCGGCGAGCTTATAGATGCTGCCGTCCGAGGTTGCGTCCTCAATGAGCGTCACGCCGTCTTCGCCGGCGGTAACGGTGTACTTGGACGCGCTGATGCTGCCGTCGTCTTCTTTAACGGCGTCAAAAGCGTTTTCAAGCGACTTGTAGTCCTGGCTTGTCGCCGCCGCGCTTGCCGTCGGGGCAAGATTGGGCAGAGCGATACCAAAACATGACACCGCCATCAGAACCGCAAGAAACGAGCTTAAGATCTTAGTCGAAAGCTTATACCTTGTTTCCATGTAAAAAAACACTCCTTTTAAGTATTTTCGTGAGTGAGGGAAGCCAAGCCCCATTCGGAGCCTATCCCCCTGTGAGAAACTCGTGCGTACGGCAAACATACAAAGTCCCGTTACCGCGTACCGCAACTGACACAAAAGTCCTTCCGAACTCCTAACGGCACTGCGCGAAGCTTCAATATATCCGCCGGCATGTTTCCCCGTGAGGTTTGGGTTCCGTCACTCGATTTTTTGCCGGAATGCGACGAATACGCCGTCCGCTGTTACCCAAAAGAAAAGGGTACACTTCGGGCATACTACATCATCACTATTATATATTATTTAAAACACAGTTGTCAACGCTTGCAGCCAAAACTTATGTCCAAAAAATGAACGTCCAAAGTGTGCGTTTTGCACAAAAGAGCATTTTCTTGTCTTTATAATCCGACACTTTTGGCGAATATGCTAACATCTCACGACAAAAAAACAGCCGCCTCGACAACACCGCCGGCAACTTCTTTTAATTTGAATATTAAAACAGAATACGCAAAACAGTTGACATTTTGCGTGTCGCGTTGTATAATAACAACCGAAGGACGTTTCCGGCTGATAGACGGTTGCGCCCCCTCGTTGGTTAAGAAATAAACCGTCATGAGTTTGCGGCCGGGGCGGTTATTTTTTTTGTTTAAAGCCATAAATGCCGTAAAACATAAGTTAATTGTGTCTATGAGCACCAATGTGCACATAAACATGTGCAAAAACCGCCGCTTCGCAGTTGAAGCGGCGGTTTTGCGTTTTAATTTACCAAAGTTTTTTCGAAACTATATCGTCAAGAGCAAGTTTTATGAAATCATCAACCGCCATGCTGCCCTTATCGCCCTCTCCGCGTTTGCGGACGGAAACGGTGCCCTCTTCGGATTCTTTGTCGCCTACAACGAGCATATAGGGTATCTTCTGCAGCTGCGCTTCTCTGAGCTTGTAGCCGAGTTTTTCACTTCTCGTGTCAACCTGAACCCTGATACCGGCTGCTTCGAGCTTATCCTTGACTGCGTTTGCCGCTTCATGATGGCGGTCGGCAATGGGAAGGACTTCGACCTGAACGGGAGAGAGCCACAGCGGGAACGCGCCCGCGAAATGCTCTGTGATAACTCCGATGAATCTCTCGACCGAACCGAAAACAACGCGGTGAATCATTACGGGGCAATGCTTCTCGCCGTCCGCACCCGTATACTCAAGACCGAAACGTCCGGGCAGCTGATAGTCAAGCTGAATAGTGCCGCACTGCCATGTTCTGCCAAGGCTGTCCTTTATGTGGAAATCGAGTTTCGGACCGTAAAATGCGCCGTCGCCCTCGTTTACGATATACGTTTTGCCCACACTCGTGATTGCATTTGCAAGCGCATCGGTCGCAATTTTCCAGTCCTCTTCGCTGCCGATATGGTCGTCGGGCATCGTGGAAAGTTCTATTTCATAAGGCAGTCCGAACAGTGAATATACCTCGTCGAACAGGCTTGCAATGCGTATGACTTCGTCCTTTATCTGTTCGGGAGCAAGCAGAATATGCGCGTCATCCTGCGTAAAACAACGCACTCTGAACAAACCGTGCAGCGCACCGGAAAGCTCGTTTCTGTGCACTCTGCCAAGCTCACCGTAACGCAGGGGAAGTTCTTTATACGAATGAGGCTCAAGCTCGTAGACAAGAATGCTGCCGGGGCAGTTCATGGGTTTTATCGCGAAATCCTCACCGTCGATCTGCGTAGTGTACATATCGTCGTGGTAATGCTCCCAGTGACCCGATGTTTCCCACAATGAACGGCGCATTATTTGCGGAGTGGAAATTTCAAGATAATCCCACTTTTTGTGCACCTCGCGCCAGTAGTTTATGAGGGTATTCTGAAGCACCATGCCTTTCGGAAGGAAGAACGGCATACCGGGAGCTTCGTCGCGCAGTGCGAAAAGTCCGAGTTCGCGTCCGAGTTTTCTGTGGTCGCGGCGTTTTGCTTCTTCTATCGCTTCAAGGTAAGCATCAAGGTCCGCCTGTTTCGTGAAAGCCGTGGCATAGATGCGCTGCAGCATCTTGTTTTTCTCACTGCCGCGCCAGTATGCGCCCGTGCAGGACGTAAGTTTGAACGCCTTTATCCTGCCGGTGTCGGGAATATGGGGACCCGCGCAAAGTTCGGTGAACTCGCCCTGCTTGTAAAAGCTGATATTTTCGCCCTTGTCGGCATGTTCCTCGACAAGCTCCACTTTATATATCTCGCCTTTGTCCCTGTAGTATTTTATCGCGTCTTCGGGGCTCATCTCGAAATGCTCGATGGGAAGAGCCTCTTTGACTATCTTTTTCATCTCAGCCTCGATTTTTTCAAGGTCATCGGGTGTAAACGGCGCGCTTCTGTCAAAGTCGTAGTAGAAACCGTTTTCTATCGCGGGGCCTATCGCAAGAAGCGTTTCGGGATAAAGACGTTTCACCGCCTGCGCAAGCACATGCGACGCGGAATGACGGAAAGTACGCTTGCCTTCGTCGGAGTCAAACGTAAGAAATTCAATCTCGCAGTCCTCATTTATCGGCGTACGCAAATCCTTTTCCTCGCCGTCTATTTTGCAAACGCAAACAGCCTTGTACAGTCCCGCGCCTATCGATTTTGCGATGTCCATAGCTGTAGCGCCGCACTCAAACTCGCGAACATCATCTCTCAACTTTACTTTTACCATAGTGTCAACAATCCTTTCGTTCGGGGCAAAAAAAATAAACTCCGCCCCGCTGATAACGGGGTG
Organism: bacterium; assembly: GCA_963657065.1. Lineage (GTDB taxonomy): Bacteria > Bacillota > Clostridia > Oscillospirales > Acutalibacteraceae > RUG806. The sequence goes on along the minus strand of CAVKLD010000003.1, from coordinate 33,732 downwards.
AAGCACAACTGCCCCACGGTTCCACCCATGTTGCGGAAAATATCCGCCGCTTATTAAGGCTTTAACGCAGCACCTACGGCACACCTTAGGCGAAAAAAAACACGGTCGGCGGCACTCCGGAGCGGTACGCTTTCGCCAAAGCCTGACCGTCTCACAGCAAAACGGCGGTCTCTCTGAAAGCCGAACGGCAAAAGCATTTCTCCTTCATCGCTTTACGGTTATATTATATGCGCAAGCGCGGAAAAAGTCAACCGTATTTTCGGCTGTTTTCCGCGCCGGACATCAAAAAAAACGTCGAAAACTGAGCTTCGACGCTTTTTTTGCTATACTATTTTACGCTTCGGTTGACGGCTGCTGCGGTTTTCCGTCCTCACCCGTAGGCGGTTCCTCGCCCGCGCCGCCGTTCGGCATACGATTCTGTTCGCCGCTGCCGCCCGCAGGCATTTCGCCGTCGGGCATTTGACGCTGTTCGCCGTTTTCGTCCGTGGGAATTTCGGGAGGTTCGCCGTTCTCTCCCGTCGGCATCTCGCCGCCTCCGGGCTGACCGCCGCCGTTCATGCCGCCTGGTTGACCGCCGCCGTTCATGCCGCCGCCGTTCATACCGCCCATGCCGCTCTCGCCGTAAATGAAGCTGCTGAGGGTAAATTCCTTGCTGTCGGCGTCGTTTGTAATCGTAAACGTACCGTTTTCAGTCATCCCCGCGCAACTCACAACCACGCACTCATAATTCTTGTCTGACACAGCCGAAGCAAGCGTTTCGCCGTCGCTGTTTTTGATTGTCACGGTATCACCCGCACTGCCCGAAAGGGAAACAAGCGCGACCCCCTGATTTTCGGCGGAGTTAAAATTCTCCGCCATGTTCGCCGCACCGAAAGCGAACACCGTACCGCCCGTTATCTGCGCCGTTGCACGTTCTCCGTAGTCAAGAGCACCGTCGCCGCCGCTCGTCGGACCGCACACGGTAACGATGCCGCCGCTGACGTAGAGATCGCCGTTTGAGTCTATTCCGTCGCCGTCTGCGTCAATGTAAACCGTGCCGCCGGATATCTTTACATACGCTTCCTCATCCTTTGCCATCGGGTCGGAGGAATCAGTATCGCCGCCCGCAGCGTTTATACCGTCGTCGGAAGACTTTACCTTTATGTCGCCGCCGGAAATTTCAACCGTGTGTCCTTCAAGTCCCTCGTATGACTCCGCAACATCTATGCTGCCGCCGAGAATGTGCAGATACGCCTCAGCATGCATGCCGTCGTCGCCTGCCGTTATCTTGAAATCGCCGCCCTCGATATAGATAAATCCGAGCGTTGCGTCATCATCGTTCGATGCGTTAAGTCCGTCCTTGCCAGCCGTGAGTACAAACGTGCCGTCCATGATTCTGATGTCGTCCTTTGCCGAAAGCGCGTGACGCTCAGTCGATGTCACCGTGTAGCTGCCGCCGGTAAAGCAAAGAGTATCCTTACAAACGATACCGTGACCTTTTTCGCTCGAAACCGTAAGGCTTCCCGAACCGTTGAATGTGATGTCCTCTTTTGAGAAAATGCAAGAGTCTATATTGTTGTCATCGATTGCGGTAAACTCGCCCGTATTCACAAGAGTATTTTCCGTGCCGGGCGCAAGAGTCACGAACACCTTATCCGCGCTTTTTACGTAAAACGGTGCAGTGGTGCTTTTTGAGATGCTGACGCCCGCAAGAACAATATGGATTTTATCGCTTTTGTCCGCGTCAACCACAATGCTGCCGTCGGTAAGCGTTCCCTTGAGGATATACGTACCCGCCGCCGTTATAGTCACGGTGTTATCCGATATCGTGACTGACGAGTCTTTGCATGTCGAACCGCTGTCAGAGAGAGTTATCACCGTGTCGGTGCTCTCGTCGTATCCGACTTCAATGTCGCGGTCGGTAAACATATCGGAAAGCAGACTTTCCGTGCCGCCGTCTGCGTCAGAAGATGAATCCGACGCTGACAAAGAGGATGATGCCGCGGAAGAAACAGTTGTTGTGTTTGCGCCCTGTTCCGCACAGCCGGCGAATGAAAGAATCGCCGCCGCTGCCGTGAGAATGCACATTATTTTCTTAAAGTTCATCTCTGTCACTCTCCTTTTCAGTACCGTGCATAATTATTTCAAGGTTGCCGTTAAGGCAACGAAGTCCGTCGATAAACGCTTTTTCACATTCAGCATTTTTTAGTGTCAGTCTGTAAGTAAGTCTAAACAAACTGCCGAGCCCTGCGGTTTTTGCGCCGAGGCGCGTATGGCAGACCGTGTATTTTTCAAACACGCCGTTAAAAGCCTGCGTATAATCCACGTCTTCGGGAACAGTCATTTTGAGCGTCCGTTCGAGCGATTTACCGTTTTCGCCGAAGCTCGTCGCATTGAGCACGGCAAACACCGCGCACATAACTGCCGTAAAAAGCACTGCGTATCCGATGTAACCCATGCCGGTAAGTATTCCCGTTCCCATTGCCATAAACAGAACGGCTATTTCACGAGCCGTGCCGGGAGCGGAGCGGAAACGTACAAGACTGAACGCGCCTGCCACGGCGACACCCGCGCCGACGTTGCCGTTGACTGCCATAATCACCACGCAGACTATCGCGGGAATAAGCGCGGCGGTAACGGTAAAACTCTTGGACGCCGTTGTTTTTCGAGTGCAAATAATTGCAATCAATATGCCGAGAATAAGCGATGAAACAAGACAAATAAGGAAATTCGTCACCGATATCACCGATGTTCCCGTTGTATCAAAAATTCCGTTAAAAATTGCAGACATTGTTATTCTCTCCTTCGTTGTTTCTTGATTTGATTGACTTCAGATACAGCGTACCGTATTTCGAAAAACTCGTTTTGTAAATTTTGCCCTCGGACAAAATTTTCGCAAGCCATACGGGCACCGCGCCCGGAGCTTTAACTTCCATTATGATACGTCCCGGACAAAGTTCCTCGCCGTACACCGGGCGCATAAGCGACAGGTCGAACATGCGTCCTTTTACATTCATATCAAACGTAATGCGCAGGTCGGGATTCGATTTTGTGACGAACGAAAGCCGATCGCAAAACACGAGCGCGGCGGGACAAAGCGTCTTGTAGTGTTCCGCGAACGAATCTATTTCACGTTCAATTTGCGTTTCGCGAAAATGCTTTTTTCCCTCCAGCCACATAACTGCGTCCTCTTCCGAAACGCTTGTGCGCCGCTTGTAAACCACCGAATCATATTTCTTTTTAAGCTCGGCAAACACCGGAGTCTGCTCGGTAACGTCCGAATATGCGCGAAGTCTTATTTTTTCCTTGTACTCCGGCTGTTCGCACGAACGCGCAATCAAAAGGTGTTCGGGAGTATCAAAATACAAGCTTCTGATTCGCCCTTCGGGATACGCATCGGGCGTCAATTCGTTTGAAGCGCGATTGACAAAAAACTGATACTGTTCACGCGTAAGAAGATATTTTATTTCACTGCGTTCAAAGCACTGTAATGCGCTCATTGTTATCGCCTCCCTTGTTTTGACCATATCATACGGTGACAAGCTAAAGCGTAGTTAAAGGTTCAACAAAAGCGCAAAAAAAAGCACCGGCGAAAATACCGATGCTCTCTTTTATGTTTCGTCCATTAGTACCGTTGATAAAACCGATCAGACAGCTCTCGTAACCTTGCCCGAACGAATGCAGCGCGTGCATGCATACACTCTGCAGGGGGAACCGTTGACAACAGCTTTTACCCTTTTTATGTTGGGCTTCCATGTTCTGTTGGATCTTCTGTGGGAGTGAGATACCTTGATACCGAATTTTACGTCTTTTCCGCAAAAATCACACTTTGCCATTGAGAGCACACCTCCTTTGGTTAATGGGTAATAAACCCCTCTGTAAATCAGCAAAAAACATAATAACAGAAATCGCATGCAAATGCAAGTCTTTTTTAAACTTTTTTTGCGCGAAACGCGAAATCAGCGAAGGAAATGGATAAACAACCCGCTCAAAAGCTTCGGTTCAAACCATGTTGACTTCGGCGGCATGATCTGAGAAGCATCCGCGATGTTCATAAGTTCGTCGAGCGAGGTGGGGAACATCGAGAAAGCAACGCGCATATCCGCAGCGCAGCGTTTTTCAAGTTCAGCCAAACCTCTGATGCCGCCGACAAAATCGATGCGCTTATCCGTACGCGGGTCGTCGATGCCGAAAATACGGCTTATGACGAGATTCTGAAGAAGCGATACGTCAAGACTGCCCACGGGATCGCTCTCGTCGGCTATGCCGTCCTTGAGGCGAAGAGCGTACCATTTCCCATCAAGATACATACCGAACGTATGGCGTTCGGCGGGATGAACCGCGCCGTCGCGTTCCGTTACAGTGAAGTTTTCTTTCAAAAGCGAAATAAGCTCCTCGACGGAATGACCGTTGAGATCTTTTATAAGCCGGTTATAATCGAGGATTCTAAGGTCGCCCGCCCTGAAATATACGGCAAGAAAATAATTAAATTCCTCATCTCCCGTATAATCCGGGTGAGCTGCGCGGCGTTTAAGGGCAACCTTGACCGCACTTGCGGCGCGGTGGTGACCGTCAGCAATATAGAGCGACGGCACATTTTCAAAAGCGGCAACAAGCGCGGATATATCATTTTCGTCTTCGACAATCCACACTTCGTTTCTCACATCCCCGTCTGACACGAAATCGTACTCGGGCGCAAGAGCGGTATACTTGTCCAGCACCGCATTTATGTCGGCGTTTTCACGGTACGCAAGAAAAATCGGTCCTGTGTTCGCATCGCACGTATCGACATGGCGGATTCTGTCCTCTTCCTTGTCGGCGCGGGTGAGTTCATGACGCTTTATAACGCCGCCGAGATAATCGTCGACGGACGCACATCCGACAACACCGGTCTGAACCGTTTCGCCCATGGTCTGGCGGTAAACGTAAAGATTTTTTTTCGTGTCGCGCACGCAAATGCCGTCCGTTTCGAGCTTTTTGAGATTTTCGGCAGCCTTTGCGTAAACTTCATCCGAATAAAGATCAACGCCGACGGGCAAATCTATTTCGGCTTTATCGACGTGCAGAAACGAATAAGGCAGATTTTTTACCTTTTCGCGCGCTTCCTCCGAATTCATTACATCATACGGAAGCGCAGCCACTGCGGACGCGTACTCTTTTTTCGGACGCAATGCCGAAAAAGGACGTATTTCTGACATTTATATAACCTCCTGTAAGGGAACGAAAAAAACACGAAGCCGACACGAAGCCGACCGTATTCAGTCCCCGTTAATATACGCATTTTCAAAATATCTTCTGTCCGCACCCGCGCCGACGTAAACGCCGCGAACGCCTTCAACGCAGACAAAGCAGCTCGTTTCTTTCCAAACCGGCAAAACGGCGCCGTCGGAAATAAGCGAAGCGCATATTTCGGAAAAAAGCCTTGCGCGGTCTTCTCCGGTCGATGCGGTGTACTGAGCAATCTTTTTATCCGTTTCTTCGTTCGCGGTTCCCGTGAGAGAAGACGACGAGTCCGTAACAAATTCGCCGAAAAGCGCACCGGCGTCATCGGACGAAACGCGCAGCGGATAGAATGCAATCTCCCAATCGGAACCCGACACCCTCGACAAAAGCGTCTGAGCATCGGTTTCCTCGAGTTTTATCTCAAGACGGACGCCGAAAATTTTCTGCCACCGCTGCAATTGACGGCGAAGCGTTTCCGCATCTTTCTTCTCGCACAGTACGGTGAGTGAAAAGCTGTCCGTTTCGGCGGCTTTAAGCGCAGCATCGAGAGCGTCGCTCACTTTTGTTTCGTCGTAAGAGGACGCGGGCGCGGCGGTGTTTTCGACGCACGCTATATCGGGAACCGGAAAAACGGCGGCATCCTCACCCGCATCAGCGGCTATCGCGGCGGTATCCGTGGCAAACAGAAACGCGTCGCGCAGCTCTTTCACCGCGAGCTTTTCGTTTCGGTTGTTTATGAGAAAAACCCTGTTTGTGTCCGCAACGCTTTTTACTTCGTCGTTCTTACCGAGCGAAAGCTGCTTTAACTGTGCACTCGTCACATACGCGCCGGAGTAATTTTTGTTTTTCAGTTTCTGCAAAACCGTAGCGGAATCGGAATCGTAGTAAAACCAGAGCGTGTCGGCTTTGGCGGCATGTTCACCGACATAGTCGGTGTTTTTTCTCAATCTGTAAGTCGTATCATCAAAATACGACAGGTAAAACGGTCCGTTTGAAAGACTGTACGCTATAAGAAGTCCGTATCTGCCGCTGCATGCGTTAAAAAACGTTTCGCTGCACGGCATGCATACAGGTTCGGTAAGAATTGACAAAAACGCGTCGTTGCGTTCCGCAAGCCTTATCACAAGCGTTTTTTCGTCAGGCGCACTGACTCCGATGCTGCTCGGCTGCACCGTTCCCGCAAGCGATTCGCGGGCGTTTTCGACGGATGCAAGCAGTTCGGCATCGGGCGCGCCTGTCGACGGGTCGAGCGCACGCCTGAACGCAAACACGAAATCGTATGCCGTTACGCTCGGCGTCACGTAGCCGCCGTCTTCGGTGTTCGGAGCGAAATCCTCGGGCAGTTTCCCCGCAAGCTGATCGGCAGCGTTTTTCGTAATATGCCACACCGCGTCCTCGCGCAGGTAAAACGTGTACGTGAGTCCGTCGGACGAGATATCCCATTTAGCGGCAACGCCGGGCGATATGTTTCCGTTTTCGTCGGGACGGACAAGTCCCTCGAACGTATTTCTGACAATCGTTTTCGCCGTTCCGCTCTCGGCTATCTGCGGGTCAAACGTCACAGCCTGCGTTTCGACGGCAAAGCGCAGCACAGTCGCAGTTTCGGAGCCGCACGCGGAAAAACACAGCAAAATAACCGTCACGGCGGCAAAAGCCGCGACAATGCGTTTTTTCATACGACTCCCCCCTTCGCTGCCGAAAATATTGATTGCTCCGTGTTTTTTTGATATCAAATCGAATATTTTCGCTACATGAAAATTTGTCGTAAATATTTTATCATACGTTCGTCTTTTATTCAAGCTCTTTTACAAGTCCGTTCGCAAATTCCGCAAAAACATCCTCATCGAGCGGATATGACGTAAAAGTAATATCGCCGAGGGTGCGTTTTATGTAACCGAGTGCATATTCCCTGTTCGTTTTCTTTTCGAGAGCCTTAAGAGCTTCATAATCGCGAACGCCGTCGCGGAAAGACTTCTCACGAACGGAGCACAGCGGCTCGCCGTTTTCGCCGGGATATACGATAAACCCGTCGCCCGCAGGGAAATTGCCGCCCGCGGTAGTTTCCGCAAACGGATCGGCAAGACGGAGCGAATACTGCGTATACCAGAAATTGAACCCCCAGTGCAAAAATCCCTCGCAGCCGTATTTGTACAGCAGTACGCCGATGACGCGCATTTTTACGAGCGGCAGAAACAGAAATCTGTTCGGGTAGTTATTGTCGAACGGATCGCAGCAGTAGTAAGTCCAAAGCCTGTCTGTCCGTCCACGAAATTCGTCAATGGAACCTTCACCCGGCACGGGCAAATCGACAAGCCCTTCCGAAAAGTACTCGTAGTCTGACAGCGCGTCCATGTGCGTATACGCCGGAAAATACTCTTTGACGGCGGCGGCGCATTTTCTGTAACGGGCGATATCGTCACTACCCGGCTCGTCGGAACAGTGAATATAACATCTTTCGGTTATACCGAGCGCGTCGGTGTGCTCTTTGAAACTCGCGCCGAACTGACGAAGAAAACTCATGTACCCCTGCGACAGGGAATCGTTTTCCCATCCGAAAATTCGGCGATAACCCTGCGACGTGCGAGCCATAATCTTTGGCGCGTTCTTCGCGCCCCACTGCGTGAAAAGATGCGAAATTTCAAAGTATTTTACTCCGCAGTCAAGGCACATTTTTACCCATCGGTCAAAATTTTCATAGCCGAAAGTATACTTGTATTGCTTTTTGGTAACATCCACCAACTGAACAGTCGGACGCTCCCCGCCGACTTCCGTGTCGAGAGCGGGAGTGAAAACCGGCGTCAGCAGCATGTTTATCCCGTGCGCCGCCGCGTTTTTCACGAAGTTTTCGGTCACCCGCCAATACTCTTCGGAAAAAGCCTCAATGCCGTAATAACTCATAAGGCAGTCGGAGTGAAACCAGTTTGTACATATCAGCGTCCGGTCGGGCATTTTTGCGGCTGATACGTACACTTCGACTTCCGCAGTCGCGCCGCCGACGCTGAAAGCAAGCGGATATACGCCTGAAATTTCGCCGGCGACTTCACAGTACACTCCGAGCGTCTTGCCCTTTTCGAGGTGCAGCGTACCGTGCACGGGCACTATCAGGTCGGGATAAAAACCGACGGAGGCATTTTTCAGCACGACGGAGTTTTCGGGCGTTTCGGCGCGGTCGGAGTAAATTTCGCGCACAACACCCGTTTCGACCGGGAGAGCGCACTTGACGGTAAAGGCGGCGTCGCAGTCACAGTCGGAACATACTGCGAATTGAACCGCGCTTTTTTCGCCGCAAAAAAGCGGCAGACGGGTTACACGGTGCAGAGAAGACACCGATTCATCCGAGAATATTTTGATAAGTGAAGAAACGGGAACCACCGAAATTATCATACTGACTTAACACCCTTTCGTTTGCGAACCTGACAGCACGCCGCGCTTGTATGCGCCGACAGCCGCATTCGGACTTCCATGCTATCACATATGGTAAAAAATTGAAAGATGTCCCGCAAAATTTATTAATGTGCACAAAAATTGCGGTTGATTTTTTATGCTTCCGGCATACGCGGATACGCAATTTTGTATTGACTTTTTTCGGGCGCAACTATATAATACTGTTGTATAAAAGTTTTTGAAACTGAAACTGGAGGCAAAAATTATGAAAAAAACTCTCTCCGTTTTTCTTGCAGTAATTTTGGCTGTGTGCTGTCTGCCGTTCGCGGCTTTCGCCGAAGGCGCAGAAATAACGTTTGACGCATCCGCAGACTTCGAAAAAGGCGACCAGCTTACTTCTTCGAATACGTACCGCATCGTAAGCGGCGTAACAATGACAGTCCCCTCAGGACTGACGCTCTACATCCCCACAGACGCAAAACTTTATGTCGACAATGGCGCAACACTCAACGTTCTCGGCAACATCGTTACGCAGCCCGGCTCGGCTCTCTATGTTGACGGCGTTCTCAAAAATGCGACAAACGTCAGCGGTTCGGGCGACTGCTACGCACAGTACCGTTTCCCCGCTCTCATAGAACAGGGCCTTACGAAAACGGACGGTTCAGTGAGGATCAAAGTATCGTATGCAACTTCCGAAAACGGCAACGCATATGAAGATCAGCAGTCACCTCTTACATTCACGGACGTTTCCGACAATGGCGAAAAAGTTTATATGCCGATAAACCAGTACGTGTATATCAAGGCGCACATAATCGAACCCGATGAATCAAAGGACAAGTTTGACGACTCTCTCATGAATGTTTACGCGGAAGGCGTCGGCGTTCCCTACACACAGGGTTCACACATTATGAAAGTAGGCTCGTCCGCTGATATCACCTACGGCAAGTGGACCACCGACAACGATTTTCTTTCGACATTCAAAATACACCTCCCCTCAAACAAGGGTTACACTGTATACGGCAGAAACGGCGAACACAGCGAAATAGGCGAAACCGTTTATCTCAAATACGGTCAGTCTTTCTCGTTCAAGGTCGAAATCGAACCCGAATACGACATGTCAACTTATGAAGTCTACATTTACAATGGCTACGGCTGGACGGATCTTGACACTGAAACACTCATCAAGGACATCTCCCCCGCAAAACCCGACGAATACGGATACTACAACATAAGCTCCGTCGAGGGCGACACCACCGTTTACGTTATCGGCGTTGTAAAGAATGAAACCATCACGCTTATCGGCGACATTCTCTCGATGATAAGAAGCATCTTTGAAACGATCAAAATCTTCTTCCAGCAGTTCGCCGATATGTTTAAAACAACCGCATGATATCCGACCGTTTTTGATTTTGAAACAGCAGCAGCTCCTTTGGGGGTTGCTGTTGTTTTTTTATAAGCCGGCGGGAATTTGAACCCGTGCCGCCCGCCGGCGCCCCTTTCCGCCCATTTTTTCTTGGTTTGCGTCAATGAAAACACGAACAGGATTGAATAAAAAGGCTGTGCTTCGCAAAAAACACAACCTTTTTGTTTGTTAAACCGCCAGGAATCAACCCCGGGCAATTTTATCTGACGGGAATCGATTAAGTTAATCTATTTTCATTGATATATCGAAAGCGGCGACCGAATGCGTAAGCGAACCCATGCTGATGATATCAACGCCGCTCTGCGCTTTTTCGCGGATATTTTCAAGCGTGATGTTGCCGCTTGCCTCGGTAAGTGCACGTCCGCCGATATACTTCACGCATTCCGCCATTTCATCGGCAGTCATATTGTCAAGCATAATAATGTCGGCTTTTGCTTCAATGGCTTCTTTAACTTCGTCCATATTGCGCGTTTCGACTTCAATCTTCACCGTATGACCGATGTGTTCGCGAAGTTTTTCAACGGTTCTGAGAATACCGCCGCCGGCGTCGATGTGATTATCCTTGAGCATAGCCGCATCGGACAGATTAAAGCGGTGATTTTTACCGCCGCCGCATATGACGGCGTATTTTTGCATTGCGCGAAGTCCGGGCAGCGTCTTGCGCGTGTCGGCAATGCTCACGCCTGTCCCGTCGACAAGTTTTACGGCGGCATGCGTCTGCGTGGCTACTCCGCTCAAATGCTGAACAAGATTCAACGCGGTGCGTTCGCCCATGAGAAGTGCCTGCGTTTTGCCTTTGAAACGGGCGATAACGTCGCCTTTTTTTATTTCGTCGCCGTCATTTTTGTAAAGCTCTGCCGCAACGTCGGAATCAAGCAGCTCGAACACACGCACCGCTATTTCAATCCCGCACAGCACACCGTCCGCCTTTGAAACGAAACGCGCAGAGGTCACACTGTCCTCGGGAATAACGAACGCGGTGGCTTCGTCGATGTAATTTATATCTTCTTTTATCGCATTTTTTATAACGTCGTCAACATAAAACGCGGGAAGTATCATATCAGTTTCTCTCCTCGGCTTCGGTAAGTATGATATAAGCAACCGTCGCAAGCGACAGCGTTTCGAAATACTCCGTTGTCCATGCGTATTTGCCGCCTTTAAGACGCTTCAATATATTGTCTATCTGTTTCAACCCGACACGAATCGCCGCAGGGTCGGGAATAACAAAATACGCACGCTGCATAATGTTTCTTATCTCCGTCTGCATATCGTCGGGAACGGGTGCACCCGCGGCGTCTATCTCAACGGGCAGAGCATCGACGGCGGCATAACCCACAGCCATACATCTCTTAATGTTCTCGGCAGCGCGTCTTGAAAAGACAAGAGCTTCGAGCAGCGAATTGCTTGCAAGTCTGTTCTTGCCGTGAACACCCGTGTTTGAGCACTCGCCGCACGCGTAAAGACGCGGCACGGTAGTGCGTGAATCAATATCTACCTCTATGCCGCCCATAAGATAATGCTGGCAGGGAAATATCGGAATAAGATCCTTCGTCATGTCAACACCGTGCTGCATGCACCCCTCATATATTCCGGGGAAACGGTTTCTGACAAAATCCGGGTCTTCATAAGAAATATCAAGGAAAAAGTCGTTGCTGCCGGTGCGTCTGCTTTCAAGAATTATCGACTTTGAAACAACGTCGCGCGGAGCAAGCTCCAACCGCTCATCGTATCTGTCCATAAAACGCTCGTGATGGCAGTTGAGCAGATACGCGCCCTCGCCTCTGACTGACTCGCTTATGAGGAACTGTTCGCCATCGTCGGAATTGAACGCGGTGGGATGAAACTGAACATAACTCAGATCTTTGATACGCGCTCCGAGGTCGTATGCGATGCGGATGCCGTCGCCCGTCGAACTTTTCGGATTGGTCGTGTACTTGTAGACACGTCCGATGCCGCCCGTGCAAAGCATACAGTAGCTGCAGAATACACTGAACACTTTGCCGTCTTTGAGCAGGTCGGCTCTGAAGCCGCTTCTCACCCTGACGAGTCTGCAAAGGTCGGTATTGTCGGAATATGTAATATTGTCTTTCTTTTGAACCTGCTCATAAAGTGCTCTCACAAGCTCCGCGCCCGTGGTATCTTTATGATGCACGATGCGTCTGCGGCTGTGCCCGCCTTCAAGCGTTTTGTCGAGCTCTCCGTCGGCGTTTCTGTCGAATTCCGCGCCGAGCGTCATCATTTCTCTGACGTCGTCGGGACCTTCATGCACAAGGATATCGACCGTTTCGGGATTATTTTCATGGCGACCCGCGATAAAAGTATCTTTGATGTGCAAGTCGTAACTGTCGTTTTCGAGCGACAACACGGCGGCAACACCACCCTGGGCAAGGTTGGAACTTGACGTTGTCGGGGAATATTTCGCAAGCATCATTATCTTTGTATCGTCGGAAAAATGCAGTGAACCGTACATTCCGGCAACGCCCGCACCGACAATGAGAACGTCATAAACATTTTCGGGTTTCATATATTATTACCTCTTTTATATGGGAGTTTTTACGTTTTCAGCCAAGACGAAGCATTTCGTCTATGCTTTTTTTCGCCCTGACACGCAGCGTTTCGTCAACCGACACACTCTCGCCGCCCATGCCGTTCAGCGCGGCAATAACGCCGTCGAGTGTGATTTTTTTCATGTCGGCGCAAACAAGTTTTTCGGGGCAAAGATAAATATATTTGTCCTCGCACCCCTTTTCATGCGCAAGAAAGCCATCGGCGACACCTCTTTCGGTGCCTATTATCACGGGTTTTTCGGACTCACGCGCAAACTTGATTATCTCCGCCGTCGAACCCGCCATATCGGCAAGGTCAACAACTTCCTGCGGACACTCGGGATGCACCGCAACGAGCGCGTCGGGATGACTGCGTTTCGCGCTAATGATATCCTCCGCAGTAAGCGAATTGTGTACGGGGCAGTAACCGTCCCACTGTATTATATTTTTGTCCGGGAGCATTTTTTTGACGTATGCTCCGAGATTTTTGTCGGGAATGAACAGTATTTCGCCGGCATCAAGGCGGGACACTATCTTGAGTGCGCTTGATGAAGTGACGCACACGTCGCATTCGGCTTTGAGCGCGGCTGTTGTGTTGATATATGCAACGACGACGGCGTCCGGATGTTCTTCTTTGAATCGGCGCACGCGTTCGGGAGATATCATCTCCGCCATCGGACATGTCGCGTCCGACGCGGGCAAAAGAACCTCTTTTTCAGGAGCAAGTATTTTCACGCTCTCCGCCATGAAGCGGACACCGCACATAACCACCTTTTTTTCGGGCAGGGAAACACACTTTGACGCAAGAGCGAACGAATCACCCACAACATCGGCGATTTCCGTTATCTCGGGCGACTGGTACGTATGTGCGAGAATAACCGCTCCCGTTTCCCTCTTGAGCTGTCTTATAAGATTCTGCTTTTCATTGATTACGTTATTTTCAGACGTCATAACAAAAAACTCCGTCCTTTCAAATAGATAATTATACACCCTTCGACGAGAAAATGCACTGTCGAAAAGAAAAAATATACCGCGAAGACAGGTGGAAAAACTGTACTTTTTTTATAAAATCATTTGCCGTTGAGCCGAAGAACGAGTGTAAACACACCGTCCTCGCATTTTACAATCATCTCTCCGTGATATTTGTTTACGGTGCTCTCGATGGAGCGCAAACCGAAACCGTGCGAGTCGGAATCCGCTTTTGAAGTATCAAAAAAGCCCTTTGCATTCCTCTTCGGTTCGGCGTCGGTCGGATTCGATACCGAAATAACCGTGAACGTTTCATTTCCGTGCGCTTTCACCTTTATGAAGCGACGTGTTTTTTCTTCAATAAGCACATTCGCTTCAATGGCGTTATCAAGCGCATTGCTCAAAATAATACACAAATCTATCGGCAGAATATCATTTTTTTCAAGATTGACGCAATTGTACTCCGTCGTTATGTCCTTAGACTGTGCTTCGTACATTTTTTCGTTCAAAATAGCGTCAACCGCCGAAATACCCGTAATGCGGACATAATCCGATTCGTCGACCGCGCCGCCGAGGTCGCTCAAATATTTTTTTAATCCTTCGATATCGCCTTTTTCCGCAAGCATATTCAAAAGCAAAATATGATTTTTCATGTCGTGACGGAAAGAACGCGTCCTGTTATAAAGCGTTTCAAGTCTTTTTACGGAATTTTCCTGCTGAGTAAGCAGCGATGACAACATCTCCGTGTCACGCGCCAATGCAAGCTGGTCGCGGAATTTTCCGAACAGGACAAACACGAGCACGTTTATAAATATCAATCCCCCGCACGACACGTAGACATATGCGGCAATGCGGTCACCGACAGAATAATTTTCAAAAAAGTACTGATAAACCGAAAACGTGACGAGCGTAACAATCGGCACGAAAAATAACGCCGTCCACAATCTGAATGAGGTCGGAACTTTTGTGTAGCGTTTTGCAAAAATACTGACCGCCGCAGCGGCGGCTATCATTATCCCGTTGGCAAGAGTCTGCCTGCCAAGACGGATATACGAAGCGTCCATGCTTGACTCAAACCCGACGGCACGCGAAACGATACCGAAAAGGGCGCGCGCTCCCGTTTCGGACAGCGCGACTATAATAATGAATACAGCAGATGCTATCACTTTTCGCCGAATCGGGTCGGTGTACATCAAAAACAAAATCACAACGAGCAGCGCACATTCAACGGCGTAACGGACAAATTCCGACGGAAAATCGTTGCGCAGAAGAATTATCACCGCCGCAAGTCCCACAAACGGAAGATAATCGAATCGACTGCGCCCGAACCGCGAAGCGAAAAAACTGTTCGCCATGATATACGCGAGTACAAGCTCAAACACCGACGAAAAAATAAGCGCGGTGTTAAACAAAATCTCTTTATAGTCACGAATCAAGTCCATATGCACGGTTTACCTCATTTTGCCCGTCAGCGCATCGCCCATAAAAACGCCTCGTTTGTTTCCCGCGCCCTGTGCTTGCTCACGGGTACAACCGTACCGTCGGACAGCACCGCCGAAGATGGCATCAAAGACGAGATTTTAGTCGCGTTTATAAGAAAAGACTGATGACAGCGCACGAAATCCTGTTTTTTCAACGTCTGCTCAACCTCGTCGAGCTTGCCGTAAAACGTATATTCCCGTCCCGATACGGTTTTAAGTGTAATAATGCGTTTATTGCTTTCAAAGAGCAGAATATCGCGAACGGGCAGACTCGTGCTTTCCGAGCCGCTTTGAAAAACATAACGTGCGTCGCCGCTGTGCGTAATTTCATCCACGCACTCCTTAAACACGCGCGGGAACCCATTCATAAGCTCGGGTTTGAGGATATATCGGAACGCTCTCACCTCGTAACCGGAAAAAACGTATTCCGCAGACGCGGTGACAAAAACTATCATAACATCTTTGTCTACGGCTCTGATGCGTTTGGCGGCACAGAGTCCGTCACAGCTTTTCATTGTGATGTCGAGAAAAATCAGGTTAAAATCCGCCTGTCCCGATTCAAAAGCTGAGGCAAGCGGTTCTCCGTCGTTAAAAACGAAGACTTTGCCGTCGATATCCCACTTCGCGAGCAAATCCGTAATTCGGTCGCGCAGATATTCGCAAACGGCACTCTCGTCGTCGCACACGGCTATACCGAGTATCATTTTGTCTTGTCCTCCGTAGTGTCCGCACCGCGCTTTTTGAATATGACGAATTTACCCGCTATATAGTTAAATACAACGGTTAAAACAGCCACAAGGATTTTGTCAATCCACACGCCGCCGTTCATTTTTTCAAAGATATTGAGCAGCAGCGCATAAAGCAGCTCGTCAAACAGGAGCAGCGATATTATACGTGCGCCGAAAAACGAAACAATCTCTTTTGTTACCGCTTTCGCTCCGCTTGCGGTGCTCTCAAACACAAAAAGCCGATTTGTAATATACGCAAACGTCACAGCGCACACCCACGCTATCGCGTTTGAAATGTAGAGCCATTTGAACCGGAATGAACCTATGTCAAAAAGCACAAGCGATTCGTACCCCTCCCCCGCAAGCCTGTTTGCAATGCCGAAAACGACAAAGTTAACAACTGTGGTAAGCACACCGAAAACGAGATAGGACATCATTTCGTATTGCAAAAGTTTTTCCAAACCGGGGATTTTCAAAAATTTTGCGAAAAACGGCACCGAAAATATTTTGCCGTAAAGTTTTTCGTACCATTCTTTTAACTTCATTTCATTTTCACACTTTCAATTTATTACCGTTTGTTATCGTCAGATTATTTATTGCCTATTTTATTTTAGCAGACCTTGAATTATTTTGCAACTGCGGTATAATATAAAAGAAAAATTTTTTGGGGGACGTACCATGAGAATTGACAAATTTTTAAAAGTATCGCGCCTTGTCAAACGGCGCACGGTCGCAAACGAACTTTGCGACGCGGGTCACGTCGACGTTAACGGCAAAACGGCTCGCGCATCTTACGACGTTAAAGTCGGCGACATCATTTCCATTCAAACCGGCTCGAATCTTACGAAAGCCGAAGTTATATCCGTTCGGGAATATGCGACGAAAGAAAACGCATCGGAAATGTATAAGCTGTTGTAAAAATACAGCGTGCATATAGGGCGTATATAAGGCTCACTTAAAGCAAATAGGTTACACTCATTCCAGAGGTGAATCGCATGGATAATAACAACGGCGGCTACGGCGGAGAGTTTTCGAAAAACGGATTTTCCGCGAACGGATTTTCAGGGAGCGGCGGTGCCGACGGGCAAAGCTCTTACGGCGGCGGTGCCGGGCAAAGCTCTTACGGCGGCATCGGCGGTGAACGCGAAAAATATACGTACGGCAAACCTGAGTCCGATGCAAACGCACAATATGTTATGTTCACGGAACAGTCGCCGTCGGGCGACGACATCCCTTACCCGGCAATGATATCACGGTCGGGAAATTCGAAAAAGAAGAAACCGCCGACACGCAAAACGCTTGCAGTTTTCGGAATAATCACATTGATCTTGTGCATGGTCGTCAGCGCGGTATCGGGCACGATATCTTCGTTTGTCGCGGTTCAGGTGATTAAGAACAAGGACAATTCGGCAAACACCACGGTGCGAAATTCTGACGAACTCATCTCCGTTCCGACGGAAACGGACAGTGAGATGCCCATAAATGCGGTCGAATCCGGACCGACCGTCACCGAAGCACAAACGGAGAGCACGACGCAGCAAAATGCGGAATCGTCTAAAACAAAAGGCGAAGTCTATGCCGAATCGGTAAACAGCATAGTCGGCATCAAGTGCGAAGGCACAAAAGAAGTAAGCACTCTCTTCGGCAGAACAGCCAAGGCGCAGTTTACGTCCACGGGTTCGGGATTTTTCATTACGTCCGACGGCTATATAGTGACAAACTACCACGTTATAGAGAATGCAACGAAAATCACAGTCACCACCTACGCAGGACAGGCGTACGAAGCGACGGTTCGCGGATATGAAGCCTCAAACGACATTGCCGTTATAAAAGTCACCGGCGAATTTACCCCCGTAAAAGAAGGCGACTCATCTTCACTTTCGGTAGGCGACGAAATTCTCGTCATCGGGAATGCGCTCGGCGAACTTTCCTACACGTTCACCGACGGAATGGTAAGCTATCTAAACCGCGCAATTACCACCGAAAACGGCGACGTGATAAACATGTACCAGACAAACGCCGCGATAAACGAAGGCAATTCGGGCGGTCCGGTTTACGACATGCAGGGCAGAGCCGTAGGCATCGCAAGCGCAAAATACGAATCCTCATCAATCGAGGGGCTCGGATTTTTCATACCGCTAAACGATGTAAAAAGCATGATTTCGGATATCATCGAAAACGGCTATGTTTCGGGCAAACCGAGTATCGGCGTTTCCGTGCAGCCGGTCACGCAGACAATGGCAATGCGCTACTCCATCCCCGTGGGACTGTATATTGTCGCGGTCGGTTCGGATACCGCAGCAGCGAACGCGGGACTGAAAGCCGCCGACGTGATAACGGGCATCGACGGCGAAACCGTCACGGGCGCAGCGGAATTGTCCTCGGCTCTTTCATCAAAACGGGCGGGTGACACGCTGAACGTCACGGTATCGCGTTCCGGAAAATATCTCACGTTTACCCTTACCCTCGATGAATACAAACCCGCCGACCCGCGAACCGAATACTCCGGCGTGTACGATTACTGACAAAATCAAGGCTCTCACGATTCGTTTCGTGGGAGCTTTTGTCGAATGCGTTGACGAACACCATATATTGTGATATATTCTAAACAGCAGGCACAACGAAAAAGCAAAGTACGATTTAATGTACTCGGAATCGACACAAATCGAACAAATGTATTGACAAACACGTTTTTATAGGTTATACTGTACTCACAAAACAAAACAAATGTTCGATTATGAAAGGCGGATGTTTTATGCTCACAATCTATACCTGTCTTATAATTTTTGAAGTTTTTCTCGCCGCGTTCGCCGCATGGTGCATACTCAACGAAAGCAGACTTATTGCTTTTGAAGAAAAAATTTCACATAAAATACGCACTGCCGTGCTTCTGCGCACGAAGAAAAGAGCCGCGGAGAAACGCCGCCGAATTAACGCACGTGTCCGCTATACCCCCGAAGTACCGCAAAAACTTAAAACGGAAAGTCAAAACGCGGCGTGAAGCCGCAGACTGCGTTTCGCCGCGGCTGTGTTTTTTTGATATCAAGCGGTCGGCTTTACATCTTTACAGCAAAAGAAAACGCGCTCCGGATGCGGTTTGCGAATTATTAAGATTGCTTTTGCGTCGTTTTTGTGCTACCATGTGTTGTGACAGATAAAAAACATCCGAAAGGAGATTTTAACATGCACCGCATAGTGATTCTTGATTCTTCCACTGCAAATCCCGGCGATTTAAGTTGGGATTTTCTGAAAAAATACGGCTCGTTTGACGTCTACAGCAGGAGCACTCCCGCAGAAACGGTCGAACGCGCAAAAGACGCAGACATCGTCATAATCAACAAAACGGTACTGTCGGAAAACACCCTGCGCCGTCTGCCGAATCTGAAATTTATTACGCTGCTTGCCACAGGCTTCAACGTAGTTGACACAACCGCCGCCGACAAACTCGGCATAACGGTTTCAAATGTTCCGTCATACTCGACCGATGCCGTCGCGCAGCAGACTTTTGCGTTCATTCTCGAATTTGCCAACCGCGTCGGCGTTCACTCCGACCGCGTGCACGGCGGCGAATGGGCGAATTGCGCCGATTTCAGTTTCATCGCGGCGCCCCTGTGCGAACTGAAAGACAAAACGATCGGCATAATCGGCTACGGCAGAATAGGCGGACGCGTCGGTGAAATTGCGCACGCGTTCGGTATGAATGTTCTTGTGAACACCGCGCACCCGGAAAAATATTCCGACACGGGCATAAAGTTTCTGTCTATTGACGAAATGCTGCCAAAATGCGATTTCGTAACAATACACTGCCCGCTCACACCGCAGACGGACAAGATGGTCAACGCTGAATTTATCTCAAAAATGAAAGACGGCGCATTTCTCATAAACACCTCACGCGGCGCGGAGCTTGACGAACAGGCAGTCGCCGACGCGCTGAACTCCGGAAAACTCTCCGGCGCGGGACTCGATGTCCTCTCAACCGAGCCGCCTCTTTCCGACAATCCGCTGTTGACCGCGAAAAACGCATGGATAACGCCCCACATCGCATGGGCTCCTTTTGAAACAAGAGAGCGCCTGCTGGGCGTAACCGAAAAAAATATCGAGGCTTTCTGCAGCGGCGCACCGATCAACGTCGTAAATCATCCGTCAGATAAAAGCTAACCGCAGTATCCGCTTTTTTATGTTAAATTGCAAAAAACATGCAGTCCCAGCAACGGGAATTTCGGTCAGGTACACAAACATTGACTTGCATCAGTTAAATAATTAACAAATTGCTTGCAAAAAAACAAAAATCGTGTATACTATATATTGGTAAATTAAGAGGACGCAGTTACGGATTTTCGGGGCGGCGTCACTCTAAAAACGGAGGAAAAATATAATGTCAGTTAAAGTTGCTATTAACGGTTTCGGCAGAATCGGACGCCTTGCGTTCCGTCAGATGTTCGGCACAGAGGGTTACGATGTTGTTGCCATCAACGACCTTACCAAGCCCTCAATGCTTGCGCACCTTCTTAAGTATGATACCGCACAGGGCGGTTACTGCGGCAAAATAGGCGAAGGCCTTCACACTGTTTCGGCTGATGACGAAGCGGGCACGATTACCGTAGACGGCAAAGTTCTCAAAATCTACGCCGAAAAAGACGCAAAGGATCTTCCCTGGGGCGAAATCGGCGTTGACGTTGTCCTTGAGTGCACAGGTTTCTACTGCTCCAAGGAAAAGAGCATGGCTCACATCAACGCAGGCGCAAAGAAAGTTGTTATCTCCGCTCCCGCAGGCAATGACCTCAAGACTATCGTTTTCTCGGTAAACGAAAACACTCTTACCGCAGACGATCAGATTATTTCCGCAGCTTCCTGCACAACGAACTGCCTCGCTCCCATGGCTAAGGCTCTTAACGATTACGCCGCTATCCAGAGCGGTATCATGAGCACCATTCACGCTTATACAGGCGATCAGATGATTCTCGACGGTCCCCACAGAAAGGGCGACCTTCGCCGTGCACGTGCCGGCGCAGCAAACATCGTTCCCAACTCAACAGGTGCGGCAAAGGCTATCGGCCTTGTTATCCCCGAGCTTAACGGCAAACTCATCGGTTCCGCACAGAGAGTTCCCGTTCCCACAGGTTCGACAACCATCCTCACGGCTGTTGTCAAGGGCGAAGACGTAACAAAAGAGGGCATCAACGCTGCAATGAAAGCTGCCGCATCGGCTTCTTTCGGCTACAACGAAGATCCTATCGTTTCTTCCGACGTTATCGGCATGAAATTCGGTTCTCTCTTTGATGCAACTCAGACAATGGTTGCTGATCTCGGCAACGGTCTTTACGAAGTTCAGGTCGTTTCGTGGTACGACAACGAAAACTCCTACACAAGCCAGATGGTCAGAACCATCAAGTATTTCGCAGAGCTTTAATCTCCGATAAAAACATCGGCGTCGAATGTTTCACAACACTCGACGCTTTTTTCTTTCAATAAAAAAGGATGTGAAAAATCGGCTCTTTCACATCCCTTTGTTTTTTTAGTCAATTCGAATTATCCGCGTTTGCTTCTGACAAGCTCGCGGAAATTGCCGATGAAATCGCTCGCAGCGTTCTTGCCGTAAGAGATAAGACACCATGTGTCGCTGTCATATTTGCCCGTTTCGGGGTTGTACTGAAGACCCGCCATTACATAGTTTTCCGGATTCGCGACGTAACCTGCGGCATCGTTCATGAGATCCATAATTATGACGTTTTCGCCGTACTCATCGCGCAGCGGCTTAAACTCGAATCCTTCCGCGCCGTAGCCGCCCTTGAGCAATTCGGTAAACGTTTCGCCGGGGCTCATGTAAACTTTAAGAACGTCGCCTATTTCCATGTAACCGACCTCTGACACGGTGTAGTACTTTCCGAGCTTGCCGCGCAGAACGAAATTATTTGAAATTGACGTTTTGCCTATAATCGCCATAGCGTTGTTCGAAATTTCAACAGCAAAGGCGCGATTTGCGATGTTAAGCAAAGGTTTCACTTCCTGAGCAGCAACTGTCGGAAGTCCCTCATACCATATCGAATATCCGTCTTTTGCGGCATTTTCCTTTACGCCGAGTTTATCACCCGTTGCGGCGTTGAGTGCGATTCTGCCGGCTTCATCCATTTCCATGCCAAGAAGAATGTAACCTATCTCGTAACCGTAGCGTACAGCCGAATAATGCGCGTTGCCGTCAATGCCGTCGCCGGTAAGTCCTCTCGAAGAAGTGGTCGTGCTGACGTTGCCCTGAAGATAGATAAAATTATACCCCTGCGAATTGAGCAGTTTTTCGATATACCAGACAAAGTCGGCGGTGAATTTCTCGTCGTATTTCGTCCCGTCACCGTTGTTCCAGTCGTAGCTCGAAGACTCGGGATGGCAGCCGAATGTCGCAATAATCGTGGGAGCGGCGGACGAGTCGAACGGAACAAATGCAAGTTTATAGAGATTTTCGTCATAGCACTTGGGTGCGGTGCGGTCGCGGAGATACTCGGAGATATCAATTTTCGAATACATGAGTTTGCCTTCCGTCATGCCGTTAAACGCTTCAATGACGGACTCTTTGCAGCCGTTTATCACAGCTTCAAGGAAATCCGGGTCGACGCCCGTCGTAACGGTTTCGTCCTGTCTTATCGTGTTGTGGAACAGATCGCCTGCGGGATTTGTCCAAACACCCTGCGAATCGATACCCGTATGAATATGCGTACACGAAACATTTATGCTCACAATATTGTTAGTTTTCGCAAACTCTTCCAGCGCGACACGTATTTTTCTCACGTCCGCATTGCAAAGCCCCATGGCATCAAGTGCGCAAAATACGGCATTTCCTCTGCCGGAACCGTCGTTAATGACAACCGTGCGAACTCTCAGTTCCTCGTCGACGCCGTCGTCATCCTTGTACATCGAGTTACCGAAAATATACGGAAGATACGCGCCTTTCGCGTAAGATTTTTCGCCGAAGTTTGCGGGCATTATCGACTTGCGCGAATAACCAAGACTCCACACCGCATTTCCGGCGGGTTTATCGATGAACGTTTCCATTCCGGGCAAAAATCCCGCGTATTCGTCAAGGTCAAAATCGTCAAGATTTTCAACCGTGTTTGCATTGGGAATCACCGTTTTAAGCGAACCCGCAACAACAAAATTGATAAAAAAGTCGCTCAGCATGTTTATGAGCTTCGCGAACAGCTTCTTCGCGGTCGCTGCGAAATCCGCTTTGCCCGTTTCGTCGGCATCCGGCATATCGCAGCCGAAACTGCCGAGTTTATCGGCAACCAAACCGACGGTTTTTGCCGTCGCGGAAGAAATTTTATCCGCCGCCGCTTCGGCAACGGTAACGCCCGTGTTGCCCGCAGACGGCGCGGCAAGCGCGGGAATCGCGCACGAGAACGCGAAACACAGCGTGAGCACAACCGCAATAAATGACTTTGACGTTTTTTTCATGATGTTTTCTCAACTCCGTTTGTTTAAATCAAGTTAAAATAATATATCATGATTATAACACCCCGCGCCGGCGTTTGCAATCGACTGCGGAATTT
Source organism: bacterium (assembly GCA_963657065.1). Lineage (GTDB taxonomy): Bacteria > Bacillota > Clostridia > Oscillospirales > Acutalibacteraceae > RUG806. The sequence continues at coordinate 10,458 of CAVKLD010000003.1, read as the reverse complement.
TTCGGTATGTTCCACAAATTGCAAACTCGCGTTTTGTGGATTGTAACAACACCTGCCGATAAAGAACTTGTATCTTACACAATCGAAAGATGAAAATTTTGTAAACTTTAACCTCTTAAAAAAAACAGTTTGTGATAAAATACAAGTGACAATAAAATTCGAAGGAGCCGTTTTGCCATGAAAATTACAATGCACTTATGTTCCGTTGTGATGATTCTTGCGATATTGTTTTGTTCATGCACGGTTGCCAAGGACGACGGCAAAGGTGAAGATGTCCGCATAACGTGGTCATATGATACGGATAAAAACGAGCTTTCCGTTGACATTGACAACAGGTCTTCTCACGGAATCGAAGCCGACATTGCGTCCGTATCGCTTGAACAAGCCGATGAGAACGGGAATTTTTCAACGACAATCGAAAAGATATCGCAATTTTCAAACAGGCTGTCCATCGACAAAGGAAAAACGGGCGCGGCATCAATCTCTCTGTCCCGCGAGGGAATAACGACGCTTGAAACTGACACGGTATACCGCCTGACGCTGCCGTATTATCGCAACGATAATGACGGAACTGTCTCTGACATCAACAAGACTGTGATAATGCACAACTTTACGCCGCGAAAAATGACCGACGCGCAAAAAGCCGGAAATAACGCGGCATTGTGCGAAGACATCCGCATAACATGGTCGTACGACGCTGAAAAGAACGAAGTAGGTGCGCTTATCGAGAACCACTCCGCACATGACATTGAAATTCCGTTCACGTTCGTGCCGTGGGTCGACCGCGTCGAAGCGGACGGCAAATACACGCAGCTGATAGACGGCGCGAATGTATTTACTTCGTTCAGAACCGTAAAAAGCGGCGAAAACTCAACGGAAACCGCATCGCTTGATTTTTACAAGGTCGAGCAGCTCGAAAGCGGAAAAACCTACCGTTTCTCGTTTACGTACACATACAATAACGACACAACGACAATACACACCGCATTTGCAGCATAAATCAACAAAAAAAACTTACATATGCACACATGCTTCGCCGAAATCCGACGAAGCGTATTTTTTTCATCGGCCGCATGTTGTATTTCCGCGCCGCGTGTGGTAAAATGTACTTACAAAATAATATAGCTTGAGGTGTTTTATGAAAACATACGATGCAATTGTTGTCGGTTCGGGATGCGCGGGACTTGCCGCCGCACTCGAAATGATAACTTCCGGTAAAAAAACATTGCTCATTGAAAAGCACAACCTGCCGGGCGGATGCGCATCGAGCTTTTGCAGAGGCAGATTTGAATTCGAGCCGTCGCTGCACGAGCTTTGCGGAGTCGGCAGCGAAGAGAATCCCGGCGACGTGCGCACGCTGATGGACAGATACGGTGTAAAAGTTCAATGGCAGCGCGTGGACGACTGCTTTAGATGCATTTCACGCTACAGTGACTGGACGCCGATGGATGTTACGCTTCCTGCCGGAGTTGACGCTTTTGTTGACAAGATAGAGGAATACGTTCCCGGCAGTCGTAAGCCGATGACAGCTTTTTTCGAGCTTCTTCATGAACTTAACGAACTCGTGAAATACCTTGACAGTCCGAAAATATCTGTCAGCCACCTGCTGAAAAGCTACAAGAACGTATTCAAATCGGCTGGATATTCATCCGCGGAGGTTTTCGACGCGCTCGGTCTTCCCCAAAAATGTCAGGATATTCTCTCTGTATACTGGTCATATCTCGGAGTTGACATCAATCATCTTTCGTTTTTCCACTACGCGTCAATGGTTTACAACTACATTACCCTTGGCGCCTACATCCCAACGCACACCTCACACGAGATAAGCAACGCAATGGCGGAAAGATTCCGTTCGCTCGGCGGCGACATAAAATTCAACTGCTGCGCGAAAGAATTTATCTTTGACGGCGATCGCTGCTGCGGTGTAGCAACAAACGCGGGCGATTTTTACGCCGATGTCATTTTCGCGAACATCAACCCCGACATAATTTACGGCAGAATGATGCCGAAATCCCTTGTCCCCGCGAGAGAAAAGAAACTCTCCGCGGCGCGAAACCGTGATTTCGGCGCGAGAATGTTCACAGTATATCTCGGCCTTAACAAGACTGCCGAAGAGCTTGGCATAAAGGACTACAGCATTTTTCTGTCCGATTCCGCAAATTCGGAAAGAGAATTCAACAGCTTAAAGAAAATAGACACGAACAACTATTCGATTTTTCTCTGCTACAACATTGTGAACCCCGAAGCATCCCCCGAGGGAACGTCGATGTGCAGCTTTACCACGATGTTCACAACCGCCGATGATTGGAACAACGTCACGGACGAGGAATACATAAAACTGAAAAACAGCCTTGCCAAGAAAATCATATCGAATTTCGAGAGCAAGACGGGCATAGAACTGACACCGTACATCGAAGAAATTTCAATAGCCTCTCCCTTGACATTTGCGCGTTATCTCGGCGTGCCCGAAGGCAGTGTATACGGCTACATGACGAAGGACTGGGATAGCATTCTCTCAAGAATCGCGTCGCAGGGCGCGGACTTCCCCATAAAAGGACTCAAACCGATAGGCACATCGGGACAGCGTGGCGACGGCTACAGCTCGACATACATGTGCGGCAGCATCGTCGCAAAGGCGGCGTTAAAAGAGCTGAACGGCAAGGGAGGTAAAAACTGATGGAACTCAAATTGAACGTGGGTAAAAACGGATTTTGCGACATAAAGAAGCTCATAAGCCATATAACGGAGAAAAACCGTGTTATCAAAGCCGCGCCCGAAATAGCGGTATCGGCGGAGTTTCCGATAAATAAACACGCGAAAATACTCCATCCCGATTACCAGATTATGAAAATCACAGACATAACGGAACACGTCGGAGCGGACGCAAAGACTTTTACTCTTTCCGCAGACAGTGCGGCGTATTTCAGAGCGGGACAGTATCTGAGCATCAGCCTGAAAATAGGCAACAGTATCGTAACGCGGCCGTATTCGATAAGCTCCGCGCCGTCGCTCACAGAGTACAGGCAATACAAGATAACCGTTCGCCGCGAACCGAACGGATTCGTGTCGAATTATCTTCTTTCGGAAATGAAAGTCGGCGATACGGTCACGGTATCGGAACCGCTCGGAAACTTCTTTTACGAAGAGCTTCGTGACTGCAAGGACGTCATCGCGATTGCAGGCGGCAGCGGAATCACGCCGTTTCTGTCAATGGCGCATGCCGTGTGCGACGGCACTGAAGACTTCAATCTCACGATACTGTTCGGCAACAGAACATCTGACAGTATTCTGTTTAGAAACGAACTTGACGAAATCTCCGCGAGATGTCACCGCGTGAAAACGGTACACGTACTCTCCGACGAGGAAAAGGATGGTTGCGAACACGGCTTCATAACGGCGGACATCATCAAAAAATACGCGCCTGACGGAAAAGAATTTTCCGTGTTCATGTGCGGACCGAAAGCAATGTACCGCTTTGTCGAAAAGGAGCTTGAAAAACTCGGTCTTGACAGAAAACACGTTCGCCGCGAACTCCTCGGCGTCACCAAAAACGTGAGTGAGAATGAAGACTACCCGTCCGAATGCAAGGGACGGACTTTCACCGCCACGGTACGAACGAACACGGGCGAAGAAAAAATCACGGTTTCCGCAGACGAACCGATTCTCGTTGCAATCGAACGCGCGGGAATCGCCGCACCGTCACGGTGCAGAAGCGGCGAATGCGGTTGGTGCCGCTCAAAACTCCTTGCCGGAAATGTATACGTGCCAAAAGAAAACGACGAGGGCAGAAGATACTCCGACAAAGAAAACGGATATATCCACCCGTGCGCAACATTCGCACTGTCCGACATCGTAATTGAAGTACCCTCGACCTATATAAATCCCACAGAATAAAATCACACGCGCAAATTAAAGCACAAAACAAAAACAGACTGTATTTCGCGAAGTTCACAACTAATGGCTTCACAAGAAATACAGTCTTTGCTTTACCCGGACTTCCCTCAGACCGAAACATGGCAACGCCGTTTATCGCTCACATGTACACCGTATCCGTTTGCGCGCTTATTACTTCTTGTTTCCGCTGCGGGTGCAGCGGGGACAAGAATTGTCACCAATAAGCACAAAACGTGTACGATATCGTTTTGTACACGTTTCGCGTCTTTGTTTTAATCGCGGTACATAGTAAAAAAAGACTGCCGCGTTGTGCGACAGTCCGTGTTTTTTTAAGTAAACCGAAATTACTTGAGAGCGACTTTTGCGCCTGCTTCTTCGAGCTTTGCCTTGAGGGATTCAGCTTCATCCTTGCCGACAGCTTCTTTGAGGGTCTTGGGAGCACCTTCAACAGCAGCTTTAGCATCTGCAAGTCCGAGACCGGTAATTTCACGAACAACCTTGATTACCTTGATCTTGGCAGCAGCATCAAAGGACTCAAGAACAACGTCAAACTCGGTCTTCTCTTCTACGGCTGCGGCTGCGCCTGCAGCGGGAGCGGCAACTGCAACTGCCGCAGCAGCGCTTACGCCAAATCTTTCTTCAACTTCTTTAACAAGCTCTGCAAGTTCAAGAACTGAAAGTGCAGCAACTTCATCAACAATAGCAACAATTTTCTCGGATGCCATTTTTTTATCCTCCAATATAAATAGTTTTTAATGTAATTACGCGCACAGCGTCGGAATTATTCCGCTGCGGCTTCTTCCGCTGCGGGTGCAGCGTCGCCCTCGCCGTTTTTGTCGACGATAGCCTTGATCGCTCTTGCAAACGATGCCATGGGAGCCTGGAATGCGAAAGCAACCGACGTAAGGAGTTGTTCCTTGGAGGGGAGCTTTGCAAGCGACTCGATTTTTTCGAGAGAAATTACCTCACCGTCGAGGAAACCCGACTTGATTGTGAAGTTCTCATGGTTCTCTGCGAACTTGGAAAGTATCTTTGCGGCGGCGACATAGTCGGCATCGCTTGTGGCAACAGCCGTTGTGCCGTTAAGAATATCATCCATAGCCGCAAGAGCGGTGCCGTCGATAGCAAGACGTATAAGCGTGTTCTTAGCTACGGAGTACTCGACACCTGCCTCTCTCAACTCTTTACGGAGCTTGGTATCGTCCTCAACCGTCGTGCCCTTGTAATCTACGATAACACCGGCAACGGCACTGTCGAACTTAGCCTTGAGAGCAGCGACCTGAGCCTTCTTTTCTTCTAAAACCTTTGCGTTTGGCAAAATGAATTCACCTGCCTTCTGAAAAATAAAAATAACCCTTTCGCCAAAACCGACGAAAGAGCACAACGATACACAAAATGTGATGTGCGCACATTCCTCGGTAGGCGGCGAATGCCTTTATGCTTAAAAGCACCTACTGTCTTTAGAACAGCAACGACAAACAGTTTATCATATAAAAACTCATTTGTCAATAGTTTTTTTGAAATCGAGGGGCGGAGCTGCAAACAGCGCGCCCCTCGCATTCATTTTAATTATTCGGCGGACTTAAGAACCTTGTTGGGATTAATCTTAATGCCGACACCCATAGTTGACGTTACAACGCATGAGCGAATATACTGACCCTTTGATGCAGCAGGCTTTGCCTTGATGACAGCATCCATAAGCGTAGCGTAGTTCTCATAGAGCTTGTCTACTCCGAAAGATGCCTTACCGATGGGACAGTGGATAATGTTGGTTTTGTCAAGACGGTACTCAATCTTACCGGCTTTCGCTTCATTGACAGCCTTTGCGACATCGGGAGTAACCGTGCCTGCTTTGGGGCTGGGCATGAGTCCGCGAGGACCGAGAACTTTACCAAGACGTCCGACTAGTCCCATCATGTTGGGAGCAGCTATACAAACGTCGAAATCCATGAAGCCTTCGCCCTGGATTCTCGCGACGAGATCTTCCGCACCGACTATCTCTGCGCCTGCTGCCTCGGCAGCCTTTGCATCGTCACCTTTTGCGAAAACGCAAACTCTGATTTTCTTGCCTGTGCCGTTGGGAAGAACGACCGCGCCTCTGACCTGCTGATCCGCGTGACGAGAGTCGACGCCAAGACGGATGTGAACTTCCACAGTTTCATCAAACTTCGCCTTAGCCGTCTTGACTGCGAGGTCAAGAGCCTCGGGAGACTCATAATACTTTGATCTGTCAACGAGCTTTGTGCTGTCGACATATTTTTTACCGTGTTTCATTATATAACGCCTCCCTCAATCAGTCTGTAACGGTAACGCCCATGGAACGAGCCGTACCGGCTACCATGCTCATAGCAGCTTCAACCGAAGCGGCGTTGAGGTCGGGCATTTTCTGTTCTGCGATTTTTCTTACCTGCTCTTTGGTGATAGTGGCAACCTTCGTCTTATTGGGAACGCCGGAGCCGCTTTCAATGCCGCAAGCCTTCTTTATAAGAACGGCTGCGGGAGGAGTCTTGGTTACGAATGTGAAAGAACGATCCGCATAAACGGTGATAACAACGGGAATGACAAGACCGATATCGTTTTTCGTTCTCTCGTTAAATTCCTTTGTGAACGCCATGATATTGACGCCGTGCTGACCAAGAGCGGGGCCTACAGGGGGCGAGGGAGTTGCCTTGCCTGCGGGGATCTGAAGCTTGATAAAGCCTGTTACTTTCTGTGCCATATTGCACCTCCAAAAAAAATGTGGTAGTGGCGGAACGCACCGAACGTTCCTCCCACAGCGTCTGAAGCGACGCCGTAAAAAGACCTTGCGGTCGGTTTACCAAAAAAAATGTCAATCGACAGCCGACTCGACCTGGTCGAGCGACAAATCGATAGGCGTGTCACGTCCCATAATCGGGAGAATGACACAAACGACATCGTTATCGATATCGATTTTGCTCACAACGCCCGAATAACCGGCAAACGGACCGTCAACAATCGTGACGAGATCGCCCTCTTCAAAGTTAATCTCAACGGTGTGTATTTCAACGCCGAACTTCTCTATTTCGGATTCGGTGAGCGGAGCCGGAACGCCTTCGGGACCCACGAAACCGGTACAGCCGCGCGTATTGCGGATAATGTACCACACTTCGTCCGTCATTCTGTCCTCACCCGCTTTTTCGTGATAACTCACAGCGAGCTTTACGAGAACATAACCGGGCATGAGCTTCGACGTGGCGGCTTTGATCGTGTTTCTTTCGCCGCCGTGTTCGATTATGTCTCCAAGACGAGCCGTATTTCTTCCATTGAAATAGTTTTCGGGCCACCTCGTTATCTTGGTGGTATAGAAAACTCTGCTTTCAATGTCATCGTGAAGGACAGGCGATGAATTCGCGTTTTCGAAGAAAAAGTAGCCGGGAACATATTTCTGAAAATCGTTATTGAGCTTAAAGACACTGTTTTTTACACCGTAGTGCGACAGCAAATCTCTGCGTGTTACCGTTTCCTTTGCTTCGAACGCAAGATCGCCGGCGATATCACGGACAACATACATCTGCTCTTTTACTTCATCAGAATCGTAATCGCAGTTTTTAAGCTCCTGCGGCAGGTAGTACATCGTCCCGTCGCCCTCCATCACCTTTACATAGGGAATCTTGTTGTCGGCGGCTTTTATCTCAGCGTTTCTGTCGGCAGCTCTGTCTTTGTAAGACTTAAGACTGTAGACGGTTTCGGTGGGAACAATCGCCTCCAATATCTGATCCGTAAGGTTGCGGTTGACTGCGGTTTTCAGTATGTTATCGGCAACTTTGTTTTCGTAGCCGGAATATGTGTGAATCACATACCATTTATAGTCTTCAGCCATACTGTCCTCCAAACAATATGCGGATTTAAATCCGCCGAGTGATTTTGCCTGTTTTGCGGCACAAGACAGCCGCGCCGAAACAAATTATGCTTCGGTTGTGTTTTCCGCCGTTGTTGTTTCGGCAGCGCCCGTTGTTTCGGACGAAGTGCCGGCTTCGGTCGTTTCGGCAGCATCCGCCTGTGATGAAGCCGTTTCTTCCGCGTCTGCGGTTGAATCCGCCGCCGTGGAATCCGCATCAGTCGAATCCGCCGCGGTCGTTTCCGCTGCGGTTGTGCTGTCGCCCGCCGCTTTTTCACCAAGCGACGAGGAAAGCTTTGCGCCCTGTTCGAACAAGGCGTTTATTCCGGTGTCAAACCCGAAAATTACCGCTCCGACGACGATGATGCTTACGAGAACGACAAGGCTGCTTTTAAGCACCTGTTTACCGCTCGGCCACACGACCTTTTTGCATGTGCCGGTAAAGTCTTTCCAGAACTTTTTGATGCCGGCGCCTGCGCGGGAAAACACATTGCCCTCTTTTTTGGGCTTGCTCTGCTTAATTCTCTCTTTTTTAGCCTTTTCGGCGGCTTTTTCAGCTTCCTTAGTGAGCTTCTGAGCCTCCTTGTCGGCGTTGTTTTCAGCCATGCAATTTCATTCCTTTCGGTTGAATTGTCCGCAAAAGAAATTTGTGCGGCAAGTCAATTACTTGGTTTCCCTGTGGAGAGTGTGTTTCCTGCAAAATCTGCAGTACTTGTTCATCTCAAGTCTGTCGGGGGAATTCTTTTTGTTTTTCATTGTGTTGTAGTTGCGCTGCTTGCACTCTGTGCATGCAAGAGTGATCTTAACTCTCATAACGGCACCTCCATTTTTAATGTTAGCCTCCCTCTGGCTTGTTTCGGACGGCTAAGGTCCGCCGAAAACCGGGTACAAAAAAAAGACCTTCGCAGAGGTATAACAAGTGTACCACACAAAGACCTTTTTTGTCAAGACTTTTTTTGCAGCCGTTTTACACAATTATGCGCCGACGCGCACCGCTGCGGTTCACACAAACACGAACCCGTTCACGGCGCGGCGAAAAACGTTCACATTTGCTTCAAAAAGTTCTTTTCCGAGCGAAACGTATCTGTCGTCGTCCGCGTGTCCGCACAGTTTCGCAAACTCACGCGCAACGTTCTCTGCGACCGAGCCGCCGTACGACGTACACAGGTAGTAGAACGAAAACGCCGAGCTTCTTGCAAGACAGTCGAAAAATTCGGGTTCGTTCTCGCGCATAACGTCATACATCGCGTCCACCGCAACCGCCGACAGATGCTGCGACGGCAAAAAGTGCTCAAGGCTGTATTCGGCAGAGAAAACGGACAGGAATTTGATTTGATGAAACGTTTTCGATGTCGGCTCAATCCCATGACGTTTTGCAGCGTCAAAAAGTTCGTCGGATGCGCTTTTGTACGAAAACGCACTGACAATGTCGCTGCCGAGCCGCTTCGCCTTCGCCGTGTTGCCGTTGAAATGCTGCCGCCTTGTTTCCTCGATAAACGCTATCGTATCGATATCATCCGCAGGCAGAGCACCGCCCGCACGACCTGCGATTTTAATGTCGCTGTCATCAAATCCGTTCATTTTCGACTCCTGTTTAATCAAATCGCACCGCTTGCACGGTTATTCTCCGTTTTTTTCTTCGGCAGCTTTCTTCGCTTCTGCTTCCGCTGCGTTTTTCTTTGCGATACGCTTCATTTTCGCCTTGTAACCCAAAAGCTCCGCAAGCTGCGGTTTCGGCGTGCGGTAAGAGCCGAGCAGCGACGCACGGCGGCCATACATACCGTGAAAATCACTGCCGCCGGTGGTAAGAAGTTTATGTTCTTTCGCATAAGCAAGCAGCCGCGCAACGGTTTCTTCATCCGCCGTGGGATGCCAGACTTCAACGCCGTCAAGCTCGTCCGTAAGGCGTTCAAGCAAAGAAAAGTTATCATAATGCGCCGGATGCGCAAGCACGGCAATACCGCCCGCCTCATGAACAGCTTTTATGACTTCCTCTACCGGAGCGAACGCCGTTTTTACAAGTATATTATTCTCACTTTCGGGCGAAAACAAATCAAAGTAAATATCGGAATAAATATGTTCTGTAACGCCGCACTCCATGAGCGCATGCATAATATGTTGCTTGTAAAGACAGGTTGAACCCGCCCCGCACTTGCGAATAAGCTCCGCGGTAACGGGATATCTGCCCGCGACCTTGCCCATCATATACTGTGTCGATCTCTTACGCGCCGTTGTGTTTTTGCGGCAAAGATCCTCGAGTCTGTCCGGATAATCGGGGAGATAGCACAAAATATGGGCATATCTGCCGGTTTCGTTGTCGACAGCCGACAACTCCACGCCCGGAATAACGCGCACTCCCTGCCTTTCACCGATTATTTTTGCCCGTACCGCGCCGGCAAGGCAATCGTGATCTGTAATGGCAATTGTCTCAATCTTGCAGTTTCTCGCAAGAGCAATAATATCTTCGATTCCGACCGAACCATCGGAAAGCCGTGTGTGGCAATGCAAATCGCCGCCCAAGAAAAAACCCCCTAAAAATTACCAACCCCTTGTTTCTGCATTTGCACATAGCCTCATAAGAATGGTAAAAAAAGTCTTATGTATGTAAAAATAGTGTTAATTGGCACATATTATCTCAGTATATATTTCAATTATACATCGACTTTCAGCTTTTTTCAAGGGTTTTTTCTTAATTCTGACAAAAA
>CAVKLD010000002.1:0-66538 GCA_963657065.1 bacterium | reverse complement strand
CGGTAAAGCTCAGTTCGGCGGTCAGCGTTTCGGTGAAATGGAAGTTTGGGCACTCGAAGCATACGGCGCGGCATATACGCTTCAGGAAATTCTTACCGTCAAGTCCGACGATGTTGTCGGCCGTGTAAAGACATACGAGGCGATTGTAAAGGGACTTAATGTCCCTGCTCCCGGAATCCCCGAATCGTTTAAAGTTCTTGTTAAGGAACTTCAGGCATTGGCTCTCGATGTTTCGGTGTTTGACGATGACGGCGCGGAAATAGACCTTAAACAGGACTATGACGACGATGAAACGGAAACGACCGTGACAGAAGAATTCCGCACCATTAATGATATGGAGAACGCCGTCGGATATTCCGTTGAGAATACCGAAGAAGCGCAGGGCGGCTACCGCGATACGGATACTGAACCCGATGACGATGATGATGACCTGCTCACTGTTCCGGGTGATTACGTTGACGATGACGATTCTTTCGATGATTTCGGCGAAACGTCAAACTTTGTTACCGATGAATTTGAAGAGGACGAGTTTTGATATTTCCTGCCATCCCGAACTTTAGAAAAAAGGAGTTGCTGACTTAATGAGCGAAGGTGCGGTAACCGTAAAAAGATATACGGAAAACAATTACAACGAACTTAATTTTGAGTCTATAAAGATCGGACTTGCTTCGCCCGATACCATCAGAGCATGGTCTTACGGCGAGGTTAAAAAACCCGAAACAATAAACTACAGAACACTTAAACCCGAAAGGGACGGCCTTTTCTGCGAAAGAATTTTCGGCCCCACAAAAGACTGGGAATGTCATTGCGGAAAATACAAGAGAATACGCTACAAGGGCAAGGTATGCGAACGCTGCGGTGTTAAAATAACGAAATCCAAGGTTCGCCGCGAACGCATGGGACACATCGAACTTGCATGCCCTGTATCGCACATCTGGTATTTTAAGGGTACGCCGTCGCGAATCGGACTTATGCTTCACATGTCGCCGCGCGATCTTGATAAAGTGCTTTATTTTGCCAAGTACATCGTTATCGATCCGGGTGAAACTCCGTTTGAAAAATATCAGATTATCTCGGATAAAGAGTACGACGAGATGGTCGAGAAGTACGACGAGGATGCGTTTGTAGCCAAAATGGGCGCAGAAGCGATAAAGGAGCTTCTGAGCGAAATAAACGTGGAAGAACTTGCAGCCGAACTTCGCGAGGAGCTTCAGACAGCCGCAGGTCAGAAAAGGACTGCGCTGCTCAAGCGTCTTGAAGTCGTTGACGCGTTCCGTCTTTCCGGCAACCGTCCCGAGTGGATGATTCTCGATGTTATTCCGGTAATTCCGCCGGATATCCGTCCCATGGTTCAGCTCGACGGCGGCAGATTCGCGACGAGTGACCTTAACGACCTGTACAGACGCGTTATAAACAGAAATAACCGTCTTAAAAAGCTGCTTGAACTCGGTTCGCCGGAAATTATCATAAGAAACGAAAAGAGAATGCTCCAGGAGGCAGTCGACGCGCTTATCGACAACGGCAGACGCGGTCGCCCCGTAACGGGTCCCAACAACCGTCCTCTCAAATCTCTTTCCGACATGCTCAAAGGTAAACAGGGACGTTTCCGTCAGAACCTTCTCGGTAAACGTGTCGACTATTCCGGCCGTTCCGTTATCGTTGTAGGTCCCGAACTTAAGATATATCAGTGCGGTCTTCCCAAGGAAATGGCGCTTGAGCTGTTCAAGCCTTTCGTGATGAAGCGTCTTGTTGAACTGGGCAAAGCGACAAACATAAAGAACGCGAGAAAGATGGTTGACAGAGCGACTCCCGATGTGTGGGATGCGCTCGAAATCGTGATAAAAGATCATCCCGTAATGCTCAACCGTGCCCCCACGCTTCACCGACTCGGTATTCAGGCGTTCGAGCCGATTCTTGTCGAGGGCAGAGCAATTAAACTTCACCCGCTGGTTTGTACGGCGTTCAACGCCGACTTCGACGGCGACCAGATGGCTGTTCACGTTCCTCTTTCTTCGGAGGCGCAGGCGGAGGCGAGATTCCTCATGCTTGCCGCGAACAACCTGCTCAAACCCTCCGACGGTAAACCTGTTACCGTTCCCACTCAGGACATGGTTCTCGGTTCTTACTACCTTACTACTGTGAGAGATAACGAACCGGGAGCGGGACATATCTACAAAGATGAAGATGAAGCCGTTATGGCTTATGAAGAGGGCGATCTCGGTCTTCACGCTCCCGTTAAAATCCGCATGAGCAAGACGGTCGGCGGCACAGTGTATACCGCGCTTGTAGCCACTACGCTCGGCAAGGTTATATTCAACCACCCCGTTCCGCAGAATCTCGGTTTTGTGGTGCGTGACCCGTCCGACCCCGAAAGCATGGTTAAACCCGAAGTCGATTTTCTTGTTGACAAAAAGAATCTCGGCAAAATAATAGACAAGTGCATAGCGGTGCACGGTACGAATATCGCCGCCACGGTGCTTGACAATATTAAGAATCAGGGATACAGATATTCCACACGGAGCGGTATCACCGTTTCGGTATTTGATGCCATTATTCCTGAAAAGAAAAAAGAATATGTTAACGCCGCACAGGCGAAAATCGACGTTATCATGAACAACTACCGCCGCGGCCGTTACAGCGACGCCGAACGTTCGCAGGCAGTTATCAAGGTTTGGACCGAGTGCACCAAGAAAGTTTCCGATGAGCTCAAGGCAAACCTCGACATGACGAACCCGATTCACATGATGATCGATTCCGGTGCGCGAGGCAGCGCATCACAGTTGAACCAGCTTGCCGGCATGCGCGGACTTATCGCAAATACGGCAGGTCAGACGATTGAAATTCCCATCAAGGCGAACTACCGCGAAGGTCTTACCGTTGTTGAGTACTTCATTTCGTCGCGCGGTGCGCGTAAAGGACTTGCGGATACGGCTCTTCGTACAGCTGACTCGGGTTACCTTACCCGTCGTCTTGTCGACGTTTCGCAGGAAGTCATTATCCGTGAAGATGACTGCGGATGCACAGAGGGACTTGATGTTTCCGATATCTTCGGCGATGAAGACAATGTTATCGAAGGTCTTCAGGAAAGACTTACCGGCAGATATCTGCTTCACGACCTTGTAAGCTCCGACGGTGAGCTTGTCATGGACAAAGATCACATGCTTACCGAAGCCGATGCAAAGAAGATAGTCGACGCGGGGTACAAGAAAGTTACTATTCGTTCGCTGCTTACCTGCGAGTGTCAGCAGGGCGTGTGCCGCAGATGCTACGGTAAAAACCTTGCAACCGGCAGAAGCGTTTCCATAGGCGAAGCTGTCGGTATCATAGCCGCGCAGTCCATCGGTGAACCCGGTACGCAGCTTACAATGAGAACGTTCCACACCGGCGGTGTTACGACCACAGCCGATATTACACAAGGTCTTCCCAGAGTTGAAGAACTGTTTGAAGCGCGCAAACCAAAAACCCTTGCGATTCTCGCGAGAATCGGCGGTGTCGTATCGTTCGTCGAGGGCAAGAAAGGTGCTCAGAACATCCTTGTTTCGGGCGAAGAAGGCCGCGAAGAGTATACCATTCCCTACGGCTACAGAAGAACCGTTCAGGAAGGCGATATTATAGAAAAGGGCAGAGAGCTTACCGAGGGTTCGGTTAACCCGCATGACATTCTTGATGTCATGGGTGTTGAGGCTGTTCACAATTACCTTATCCGTGAAGTTCAGAGGACGTACCGTACACAGGGCGTTGACGTTAACGATAAGCACATCGAGGTTATAGTCCGCCAGATGATGCGCAAAGTAAAGGTCGTAGAGTCCGGTGATACCGATCTGCTCCCCGGTGCAACCGTCGATAAGTTTGATTTCAAACAGGCGAATGCGAAAGTTCGCGAGAAAGCGCTGGAAAACGGCACGGTCGCTATCGAAGCCACGTGCGAACCCGTTCTTCTCGGTATAACAAAAGCGTCCCTTGCAACAGATTCTTTCCTTTCTGCCGCATCGTTCCAGGAAACGACACGTGTCCTTACCGATGCTGCCATCAAAGGAAAGGTTGATCCGCTGGTCGGTCTTAAGGAAAATGTCATTTTGGGCAAGCTCCTTCCGTCCGGAACCGGCATGAAATGTTACAGTGACGTCAAGGTAAAACACGTTCATGACGAATACGCCAATGAGTCGGAGTATTCTTTGGGCAGTTTTGACGAAAATTAAATAAAATCTTTGTAAAAGGTGTTGACAAAACTACCTTAAAAATGTTACAATACCTACTCGTGCGAAGATTAAATTATCAAGAGGGGGGTATTCGTACGGATATTTCCCTTTTCGATATATAAATTACTTGTAAGGAGGTGCACATCACTTGCCAACGTTTAACCAGCTTGTGCGCAACAGCAGAAAAACTCTTGAGAAGAAGTCAAAGGCTCCCGCTCTCGGAAAGGGTCTTAACTCCAAAAAGAACGTTATGACCGATCACAACTCTCCCCAGAAGCGTGGCGTTTGCACTGTCGTTAAGACTGACACGCCCAAAAAGCCTAACTCCGCTCTCCGTAAGCTTGCCAGAGTTCGTCTCACAAACGGTATCGAAGTTTCGGCTTACATCCCCGGCGTAGGTCATAACCTTCAGGAGCACTCCGTCGTCCTCATCAGAGGCGGACGTGTTAAGGATCTTCCCGGTGTACGTTACCACATCGTTCGCGGAACGCTCGATGCTCAGGGCGTCAACGGCAGAATGCAGGCTCGCTCCAAGTACGGGGCAAAGAAAGCAAAGGCTAAGAAAAAATAAGCCCGCGCGTTGATTCGATTCAGACAAAATCTTCTTGCAAAGATGATTTTTATCACCAATGTGAGTTTATAATATACGTAAACCTCTCATTGGCGCAACGGGAATTTGTCACTCGAGTACCTATGATATCATTACTATGAAGGAGGGAAGTAAAGTGCCAAGAAGAGGCAATATAGCAAAACGTGATGTTTTGCCCGATCCGCTTTACAACTCAAAACTCGTAACACGTCTTATAAACAGTGTTATGTATGATGGCAAAAAAGGCGTAGCTCAGAAAATAGTTTACGATGCGTTTGACATCATCAGAGAAAAAACAGGTAAGGAACCTCTCGAAGTATTTGAGGCAGCTATGGAGAACGTAATGCCCCTGCTCGAGGTCAAGGCTCGCAGAGTCGGCGGTTCAACTTACCAGGTACCCATGGAAGTCCGTCCCGAAAGACGTCAGACGCTCGGTCTTCGCTGGATTACTCTCTATGCGAGAAACAGAGGCGAGAAGACTATGAAGGAAAGACTTGCAAACGAAATCATGGATGCCGTTAATCAGACAGGTTCCGCTTATAAAAAGCGTGAAGACACCCACAAGATGGCGGAGGCCAACAAGGCTTTCTCGCATTTCCGCTGGTAATCAGCCGATTATCATTATTCTAAGTTCAATTTTTTGGAGGAAATTATGCCAAGACAGGTATCACTTGACTTAACAAGAAATATCGGTATTATGGCTCATATCGATGCCGGTAAAACTACCACTACCGAGAGAATTCTTTTCTACACGGGTATCAACCATAAGATCGGCGAAACTCATGACGGCGCCGCAACTATGGACTGGATGGAACAGGAGCAGGAGAGAGGCATTACAATTACTTCCGCCGCTACGACTTGTTTTTGGAAAGGTCACCGCATCAATATAATCGATACTCCCGGTCACGTTGACTTCACCGTTGAAGTTGAACGTTCGCTGCGCGTACTCGACGGCTCCGTTACGGTGCTTTGCGCCAAGGGCGGTGTTGAGCCTCAGTCCGAGACGGTTTGGCGTCAGGCTGATAAGTACCACGTGCCGAGAATGGTTTACGTCAACAAGATGGACATAATGGGTGCGAATTTCTACAATGTTCTCGATATGATGAAGGACAGGCTCAAGTGTAATGCTGTTCCGATTCAGCTCCCCATCGGCGCTGAAAACGATTTTAAGGGCATAATCGACCTTGTGGAAATGAACGCAACCATATACGACGACAAAGAGGGTCTTAAGACTGAAGTTGTCCCGATTCCCGATGACATGAAAGAGATTGCGGAAACTTACCGCAGTGCTCTTATTGAGCATGTCGCCGAGATGGACGACGAACTTATGGAGAAGTATTTTAACGGTGAAGAACTCACCATTGATGAAATAAAGAGAACTATCCGTAAGTCCACCATTGCAAACAGCATGGTTCCCGTCGTATGCGGCACCTCATACCGCAACAAGGGCGTACAGAAACTTCTTGACGCGGTTGTGGATTATCTTCCTTCGCCCCTCGACATCGGCGCTGTTCATGGCGTCGATCCCGCAACGGGCGATGAGATAACACGCGAAGTGTCCGATGATGCTCCGTTCTCCGCTCTCGCATTTAAGATAGCTACAGACCCCTTCGTGGGCAAACTTTGCTTTACGAGAGTTTATTCCGGTATCGCCGTCGCAGGCTCTACCGTTTATAACTCGACAAAGGGCAAAAACGAACGTCTGGGAAGAATTCTTCAGATGCATGCGAATCACAGAGCAGACCTCGAGCAGTGCTACTGCGGCGATATCTGCGCAGTGGTAGGTGTTAAAAATACCACCACCGGTGACACTCTCTGCGCTGAAAAAGCTCCCATTATTCTCGAACAGATGGAATTCCCGGAACCGGTTATAAGAGTTGCCATTGAACCCAAGACCAAAGCCGGTCAGGAAAAGATGGGCATAGCTCTCATGAAGCTTTCCGAAGAAGACCCCACGTTCAAATATTATACCGATGAGGAAACGGGTCAGACCATTATCGCCGGCATGGGCGAGCTGCACCTTGAAATTATCGTCGACAGAATGCTCCGCGAGTTTAAGGTCGAGGCGAATGTCGGTGCTCCTCAGGTTGCATACCGCGAAACGGCTACTATGCCCGCCGAAACGGATACGAAGTTTGCGCGTCAGTCCGGCGGTCACGGTCAGTACGGTCATGTTAAGATGAGACTTGAGCCGAATCCCGAAAAGGGATTCGAGTTCGTCAACGAAGTCGTCGGCGGTGCTATTCCCAAGGAATACATTCCCGCTGTCGAAGCAGGTGTCAGAGGCGCGCTTTCAGCCGGTGTTCTTGCCGGTTATCCCGTGGTTGACATCAAGTGCACGGTTTACGACGGATCTTATCATGAAGTCGACTCTTCCGAAATGGCATTCAAGATTGCCGGTTCAATGGCTCTCAAAGATGCTCTTCAGAAGGCGAAATGTGTGCTTATGGAGCCTATCATGAAGATTGCCGTTACAGTGCCCGACGATTATCTCGGAACCGTTATCGGCGACATCAACTCCCGTCGCGGAATGATAAGAGATCAGGAAAATCGCAACGGCGCAACACAGGTCAACGCGGATGTTCCGCTTTCCTCGATGTTCGGTTACGCTACCGACCTTCGTTCCAAAACACAGGGACGCGGTCAGTACGTCATGGAACCCAGCCACTACGCACAGGTTCCCAAGTCAATAGCTGAATCAATCTGCAAAAAATAATCCGTTCATCTTGACGATTATTTAAATAGCTATTGAAATTTAAACATTTATTTGCTATAATGCAAAAGACAACAATTTTGATATTCTACCATAAGGAGGAACATTTCTCATGGCAAAAGCTAAATTCGAAAGAACCAAACCCCATGTAAACATTGGTACCATCGGTCACGTTGACCATGGCAAGACCACCCTTACCGCTGCTATCACAAAGACTCTCGCTATGAAGGGCGACGCCGATTTCGTTGATTATGCAAACATCGATAAGGCTCCCGAAGAGAGAGCTCGTGGTATCACGATTAACACTGCTCACGTTGAGTATGAAACTGACAACCGTCACTATGCTCACGTTGACTGCCCCGGTCACGCTGACTATATCAAGAACATGATTACAGGTGCTGCACAGATGGACGGCGCTATCCTTGTTATCGCAGCTACCGACGGTCCCATGGCTCAGACAAAAGAGCACCTTCTTCTTGCCCGTCAGGTTGGCGTTCCCTATATCATCGTATTCATGAACAAGTGCGATCAGGTAGACGACCCCGAACTTATCGAGCTTGTTGAAATGGAAATCCGTGAAACGCTCAGCGAGTATGAATTCCCCGGTGATGACACACCCATCATCAAGGGTTCCGCTCTCAAGGCTCTTGAATACAGCGGCAATGACATCAATGCTCCCGAGCTTAAGTGCATCTGGGAACTCATGGATGCTGTTGACTCCTACATTCCCACACCCGACCGCAAGGCGGATCAGCCTTTCCTTATGCCTGTTGAAGACGTATTCACGATTACCGGTCGTGGTACTGTTGCTACCGGCAGAGTTGAAAGAGGTCAGCTCCGCACAAACGAGCAGGTTGAAATCGTTGGTCTTGTCGAGGAGAAGAGATCGGTTGTTTGCACCGGTATCGAAATGTTCAGAAAGATCCTTGACTATGCAGAGGCCGGCGACAACATCGGTTGCCTTCTTCGTGGTGTTCAGAGAACTGAAATCGAAAGAGGACAGGTTCTTGCAAAACCCGGTTCAATTCATCCTCACACCAAGTTCAAAGGTCAGGTTTACGTCCTTACCAAGGATGAAGGCGGTCGTCATACTCCTTTCTTCAACAACTATCGTCCTCAGTTCTATTTCAGAACAACTGACGTTACAGGCGTAATTTCTCTTCCCGAAGGAACTGAAATGTGCATGCCTGGCGATAACGTTGACATGGACGTTGAACTTCTTAAACCCATCGCTATTGAAAAAGGACTTCGTTTCGCTATCCGTGAGGGCGGCAGAACGGTTGGTTCGGGCGTTGTTATTGCTATCAACGAATAATTCTGTAGCTTAGAGTTTTCATCATTTGCACCTGCGGTGTTTCGTGCACTGCAGGTGTTCTTTGCGTTTAAATCATCATGCGTGAAGCCGGAAAATGTCTAACGTAATTGTTGTAATGCCGATTGACATAAAAAAAGACCTCCGCACAGGAAGTCTTTTTGTTGTTTTTTTGTATGCAATTATCGGTTCTGTCTATTTGTTATCAGACATTGAATCTGAACAGAACGATATCGCCGTCCTGCATTACATATTCTTTGCCCTCGCTTCTTACAAGACCTTTTTCTTTCGCCGCTGCCATTGAGCCGTTTGCCATGAGGTCATCAAAAGAAATCACTTCCGCTCTGATGAATCCGCGCTCGAAATCGGAGTGTATTTTTCCGGCTGCTTGCGGTGCTTTTGTGCCTTTTTTGATGGTCCATGCTCTTACTTCCGGTTTGCCTGCCGTAAGATAACTCATCAGACCGAGTAAATCATAGCTTTTTTGTATAAGCGTATCAAGTCCTGCCTGCTTTATGCCGAGTTCGCTTAAGAACATTTCTTTTTCGTCAACGGGAAGTTCCGCTATCTGAGCCTCAAGTTCGGCGCAAATCGGCAGCACTTCACTGCCTTCAGCATTCGCAATGGCTTTAACTTTTTGGTAAAATTTGTTCTCTTCAATGTTGCCCGCAGTGAAGTCATCTTCACTCATATTACAGGCGTATATGACGGGTTTGGAGGAAAGCAGGGCGACCGAAGAAAGCAGTGACCGTTCATCATCCGTCATTTCCACTGCCCGTGCGCAAACCGCATTGTCAAGCTCGTTTTTGACACGGTTGAAAAAAGCAACATCGGACGCAAGACTTTTGTCGCCTTTCATCGCTTTTGTGTCACGGTCAATGCGGCGTTGAAGCACTTCGGCATCGGAGAGAATAAGCTCCAGATTTATTGTTTCGATATCGCGTGCGGGGTTGACCGAACCGTCGACATGCGTGATATCGTCGTTCTCAAAACATCTGACAACGTGAATTATCGCATCCACTTCTCTGATGTGCGACAGGAATTTATTTCCGAGTCCCTCGCCTTTGGATGCACCCTTTACAAGTCCAGCAATGTCCACAAATTCAATCATCGCCGGCGTTATCTTGTCGGGTGAATACATTTTTGCAAGCGCGTCAAGACGTTTGTCGGGTACGGAAACAACGCCGACATTGGGTTCTATAGTGCAGAACGGATAATTAGCCGCCTGCGCACCCGCATTTGTGAGTGCGTTGAAAAGCGTACTCTTTCCGACATTCGGAAGTCCCACGATACCTAATTTCATATATTTTTTGATCTCCTTTAATTTCAATGGATTGCACATTTTGCAGCTTGAACCATTCTATCACAAAATTCTGATTTTGTAAAGAACGCTTTCTGTGCGGTTTACTTTTCCGATACCGTGAAAGCAGATGAAGGAAAAGAGAAAAACAATATAAATAAGCTCGAATTGTGCCGCGAAATCCATTGCAAAAGATTCGCTGTATAAGAAAGCCGTGTGACAGATTTGTTATCATGCCGTCAGCTTAAGCGTGTTTCTTTGAAATTCCGGTATTTTGTTCGATTCCCGTCGGCTTGAATTTCAAATTCGACGGATAGCCGCATTTCTTTTTCCATCTGCCGGCAAAGAACATAATAACGGATACTGCCATACCTACGCCCCATCCCAGCGGCCATGCGAAAAAGATTCCTTCGTATCCGAAAAGTTTGCCCAAGACAAACGCCCCGATTACGCGTATAACCAGATCAAACGATGTCCCCAGTGTAAAACCGAGCATGTCGGTCGAACCCTTTAATATGCCGTCAAGCGGTATTTTTACGGCAACGAAGACAAAGAAAGGGACGATACAGGAGATAAACAATTTTCCTGAGCTGATAATAAGATCAACGTTTTCGTCATTTTTGTCCGACAGGAAAATTTCGACCCAAAACTCTTTGAAAGGGAGAATTGCAACTGTAGCCAACGCACAAAACAGTAAGCATAATGCAAATGTTGAAAAATAACCTTCTGCCAGCCTGTTAAATTTCTTTGCGCCGATGTTCTGAGAGCCGAAATTGGACAATGCATTACATAAGACAGTAAATATGTTTATTACGATGTAACATATTTTGTATGCCGCGGAATAGCCGCCGGCTACGTAATTTCCGCCTGTTGACGTTAAAATGCCGGTTATCAAAACTCCGCCGACGGAGATAAACAGACCTTGTAAAATGCTGGGGATTGAAATCGAAATTATTTCCTTGAAAATCGGTTTGTCAAAACCTTTTACTTTCTCTCTGTCTAATTTGCCGATGCTTTTTATCAGTACAGCCAAAGACAGGACAGCGGCAATCCCCTCGGAAATAATTGTGCCCAATGCCAGACCCGCACTGCCCATCTTTATTGGCACAACGAACAGCAAATCCAATCCGACGTTCAGTACTGTCGAAAAAATCAAAAAGTACAAAGGGGTTTTTGAGTTTCCGAACGATTGAAACATATACATTGCGTAATTGTATATAAACAGGAAGATAACACCCGCAATATATATCAGCATATAGCTCAGCGCTTCATTAAAACATCCTTCGCCTCCGTTGCTGTTAATCATTCCTTTTAGCAGCGGGTGTATAACAGCCAGACCGAGAACCGTTGTAGCCAACCCCAATACAAGAGTGCCGATAAGACCGATTCTGTAAGTTTTCTTCAGAGATGTATAATCTTTTGCACCGAAGTATTTCGCGCTTACAACGCCGCAACCAACGCCGAATCCGACGGCTATATCAAGAAAAACTACCGTTATCGGGTACACAATACCGACGGCATCAAAGCTGTCGACGGATTCGATAAAGTGCCCCGCGATAAAATTATCCGCCAGATTATATAACTGCTGCAAAGTAACGGATAATATCATCGGAATTGAAAATAGCAGCAAAGTCAAAAAAGAGTTGCCGACCGTCATGTCTTTTGTTTTCATTGTTAAGCCTTCTGTAAAAATAAATTTGCGTTGCATCGTTTGCGTGAAAATATCCGACTGAAAGCGCGATATTCCGTTGCAATCCGCCGAATACCGGCACCGTGTTATTGCTTTCAAACCGCATTTGTTTCATAGAAACTTTTACGGGCGTCGCAAAATCCCAAACAACGAACGGAATTATAGCACTTGATTAGAAAAAAGCAAGTAGGTTGATAAAAAAAATCGTTCAAAACACAAGAAATTTATAATTTTCCGAGATGCGGCTGATAACAAACAATCTCCGAAAAAACAAGCACCCGAATACACATCTTTCAAAATACGACGATGTGTAAACGAATGCTTTTATTTTGCTGCCCGACGGCAGTAATTTCGGTATTAGTTATTTTATCAAAAATATTGTCTGTTGCCGGAATATTGTCGGAACTCCGGAAAAAAGGAAATTATTCGAACGCAACGACCTGATTCTTCGATGCGGATTCGAAAATGGCCTCCATGAGTTTCATCAGTCTGCGCTGCTGGTCGTGAGTTACGATCGGAGCGGCGCCGTTGCGGATGACATCATAAATATTGTCGTAGTATTCGGACCAGCGAACCTGAATTTTTTCAAGCGGGAATTCTTTGATTGTTTCGTCTGTTCTCGGAGCCATTGTCTTTGTTATGCCGGCGCCTGCGCGAATGGGCACTGCGTCGATTTTCTCCCAGTCTTTGATTTTTACGATTTTGCCCTCAAGCTCCCAGCTCTCGACTACCGCCGTGCCGTTCTCGCCCGTCATGTACCAACGCGAAGGCTCGATGAAGTTGTTGGTGAAAACTTCCACAAGGCATTCGGGACCGTCCTCAAACTTCAAAACGGCTCTGAATCCGTCGTCGACTTCTTCGTTTGTCACGTGTGTCAATGTGGCGTAAACCGAAGTAAGGCGATTGTGTTCATTGAGCATGAGTATCTGGTCAAGAAGATGTACGCCCCAGTCAAGCACCATGCCGCCGCCGTGTTCCTTCTCGCTGCGCCAGTCACCGGGGATGCCGCGTGAACCGTAAACTCTTGAATCTATCTGATGGACTTTGCCGAGTTCGTTCTTGTCATAGATATTTTTAATCGTTCTGTAGTCGTTGTCCCAGCGTCTGTTCTGGTGAACGGTGAACAGCTTGCCCGATTTTTCCGCTGCCGCGATCATTTCTTCAAGGTCTGCGGAGCACAGCGTAACAGGTTTTTCGGAAATAACGTTCTTTCCGGCTTCAAGTGCCTTGATAACAATTTCTTTGTGGCAGTCGTTGTAAGCGGCGCATGTGATAAGCTCCACTCTCTCGTCTGCGAGGACTTCTTCAAAGGAATTATAAGCGTGAATGCCTTTTTCCTCGGCGAGTTTGCGTCTTTCTTCCTTTATGTCATAAATGCCCAAAAGCTCAAATTTGTCCATTTCAAGCAATTCGTTGACATGGAATCCACCCATGCCGCCGTAACCGACGACAACTACTCTGACCTTATCCATAATTTTTACACCTCATTATTTCGTTTGTTTGTTTTTTTTGTAAGACGGCACTGTGTTTCGATATCGCCGTCCGCAGATATTTTATAACTATTTTCAGCTGTTTTCAATACCTAATATTTTAATAAAAATATCAAAAATTTGTTGTTGTATGAACAGAACGTAAGTGTGCGATTTATGTGCCGACAGTGGTTCGTCACTTTTTTTCAGAACCGCAATATACTGTGTAAGAGGAGGCGGAAAAAATGGAATTTTTCAAAAACGCAGCATGTGCAGTCGGTGCGGTTGTTTTTGTCATAGGACTTTGCGCCGTGTTTAAGCGTATTTTGCTTATGGCTGTCCGTCCGCGCTGCGGTGAAAACGCTGTTACCGTTATAATGCTTGACGGCAAAACGAAATCGCCGGCGGCGTTGATAAGTTATTATCTCTCGGTTTATTCCGTTTCCGGCGGAATCGGGCAAATGAGAATACTGTGTGTCGACAGGGGATTGCCGGAGCATTCACTTCGGTTTCTGAAAGACGTGTTTCGTCGCGAAAAGCATGTCGTTTTTGTTTCGGAAGAGGAATTTCTTTTTGCCTTGAGCAAAAAAAACGGCAGCTGAAGTGCGAAGTACTTTAAATGATACTTTGTTTATGATAAAATGGACGCAACGAAAAAGAAGGACTGATAATTTTGCTGACATTGTTAACGGGAACGGATACCCGAAGAAAGAAAAAATATATCGAGGACGAAATGCTTTCTTTTCTTGCCGAAAAAAACAAAGTTTATCTTATAGTGCCCGAGCAGTCCGCCTTTAACCGTGACAGGGATTTGCTTCTGACTTTCGGCGAACGCGATTCCGACGCGCTCTGTGTTACGGGCCTTGAGCGTTTCGTCTGTGAAATGCTTGAAGAAAACGGACTTCGTCAAAAACCGCAGGCGGAAAACGCCGCAAGAGCGGTTGCAATGAGTATGGCTGTCGAGAGCGTCGCCGATTCGCTCGATATATTTTCACGCCACGGTGCTCGGGCGTCTTCCGTAAACGAACTGCTGGCGACTTACGGCGAACTTAAACAGGCGTGCGCGTCTGCGGAAATGCTCGGCGGCGTACGCGACGGCGGCGTTAAGAAAAAAGCAAAAGAACTTGCGCTGATTTTTTCGGCGTACGATGCGCTTGTAAACGAGCGTTTCGACGACCCGTCGGATAACATATCGCGGTTCTTGGATTTCTCGGCAGGGAAACACCTGTTTGAAAATTGCATTTTCTTTTTTGATGACTTCAGAGGTTTTACGGGGGCACAGATTCGCTTGATATCGCTTTTGTGCGCCGACGCGGATAATGTATTTCTCTCCGTATCCGCTCCGGATTTCGGTGAATCCGACGGCAGCGAAGCGTTCGGACATGCAAGGCGCAATGCCCGCGCCGTAAGAGTTGCGGCGGCAAGATACGGAGTCGCCTGCCGCGAGATAAACACCGACGGCGGAAAAGATGAAAACGATGTTTTTGCATTTCTTCGCGACAACCTGTTTTCCGCGACGGACGAGATATTTGAAAACGGCGGCGAAAACATATGCGTATATGAGGCTTCCGATGTTGCGGACGAGTGCTCATTCGCCGCGATGTGCATTAAAAACCTTGTCGAGAGCGGCAAATACCGCTGCCGTGACATCGGCGTTTTTCAGCGTTCGGACATATATACGAATTCTCTTATTTCGGAGTTAAAAAAATGCGGCATCCCCGTGTGTGAGGATTCGCGCAAATCGCTCGGCGAATATCCGCTTGTAAGAATGATACTGTGCGGAGTCGAAGCAGCCGTGCACGGACTCAATACTCAACGCGTTTTGACGTACTTGAAAACCGGCGTGGCGGGTGTTTCCGACGGGGACTGCGATTTGCTTGAAAATTACGTCACGTTGTGGGGGATTGACGGAAAAGCGTGGGAGAACGATTTTCGGGGCAATCCCGACGGTTACGGTATCGAATTTGACGACGAACGGAAAGCTGAGCTGGGAAAGATAAATTCAATCAGACAAAGAGCCGTAAACCCGCTTTTGAAATTGAAAAATGCGCTGAACAAAGGCGAACCGTACGACAGCTGCGCCGCCGTTTACGGACTTATATCGGATACGGGCGCAAAAGGAGAATTTTTGCGGCTTGCAACGGAGCTGAACGGCGCGGGACAGGAAAAAGAAGCGATGGTATGCGCACGCGTATGGGATGAAACCGCAGATGCGCTCGATGCTCTTTACGGTGCTCTCGGCAATGCTCCCGTGCCGCCGCAGCGGTTTTATGAACTGTTGACGCTGATTTTTTGCGGAGATTCGCTCGGCGATATTCCCGCGGGCATTGATAGAATTGTCATAGGCACCGCCGACAGAACGCGTTTTCTGAATCCGAAAGTAGTTTTTGTCCTGGGGTTGACGGAGGGCGATTTTCCTCAAAATTCGGTGCGCGGCGGTGTTTTTAACGCCGTCGAGAAACGTGAGCTTATCGCAAACGGTATCGGCATCGAGAGCACGCCCGAAAAAATATACGGCGAAGAACGACTTATTGCGTATAACTCGTTAACTTCAGCGTCGGATATGCTTTTTATGTCTTACCCGCGTGTTTCGCCGTCGGGAGAGGAAAAACAAAAATCGGAAGTTGTTTCCGAAATCGAAAAAAGAGTACCCTGCCGCAAGATAAAAAGGGCTGATGAGCTTACCGATGCTGAAAAGGTATTCAGTCCGTCTTCCGGACTTGACATGTACGCGGCGCATATCGGTGAAAACAGCGTATTTGAGCAATCGCTTCGAGCCGCACTGGAGCGTTTCCCCGGATACGCGGAAAAAGCGGCTGCAGTCGGCTATGCCTACGGCGGCATTCCGGCGTCGTTTTCCGACAAGTCGCTTGCGCGGGAGTTGTTCGGAGAAAAAATGTACATTTCACCGTCAAGGCTCGAAACGTATTCGAAGTGCCCGTTTATGTATTTTTGCCGATACGGAGTCAAGGCGAAGACGCAGCAGTCCGTAAGTCTTGACGCCCGTGTGAACGGTCTTCTTGTTCACCGCGTGTTTGAAGTTCTTTTGAACGAATATTCAAAAGAGGAGCTTGCCGCCATGCCGTTCGACAGACGGAAGGCTGTTGTCGACGAAACGGCGGACGAATATATCCGTCTGAATATGGGCGGTGATGATTTTCTCGGGACGGATACGAAAAGACAGATCGAACGGCAAAAACGGACGTTGCTCGATATCCTGAATAGGCTTATTGCGGAGTTCGGGAATTCATCTTTTGAGGTCAGCGACGTTGAGCTTGAGATAAAACGCGGAGCGGATGCCGAACCGTTTACCGTTACCGACGGTGAGATTGAAGTGACGCTTCACGGTACAGTTGACAGGGTCGATACTTTTCGTGACGGCGACACGCTCTACATACGTGTTATCGACTACAAGACAGGCGGTAAAAAATTTGTTCTCGGCGACGTTTTCGGCGGACTCAACATGCAGATGCTTATATATCTTATCGCGCTGTGGGTGAACGGGAAAGGCAAGTATGAGGGTGCGGTTCCTGCAGGTATTTTGTATGTTCCGGCGCGTTCCGGCGGTGATAACGTCGGACGCCGTGCGGGGCACGAGGAGATTGAAGCGCAGAAACTCAAAAACGGCAAAATGAACGGAATCATACTCGAAAACGAGAGCGTCCTGCGTGCAATGGAGCATGACGCCGAGGGTATATTTATCGAACAGAGTATAAAAGACGGCGTGATGAAAGGCGATTTTTACACGCTTGATGATATGAATCGAATCAAAAGGAAAATCGAGAAAGTGATACTTGACGAGGTCGGGAGCATGCTTGACGGCGAAGTCGGGGCACTGCCCGTTGTGAACGGAGATTACGAACACACCTGCGAGTACTGCGAATTTTCCTCCGTATGCCGCCGTGAGAGCGACGGCGCGAAGCAAAATTACGTCAAGATAAAAAATGCAGATGCGATAAAAGCATTGAGGGAGGAAGAAATATGAGCGACAGAGTATGGACGCCGGCGCAGAGCGACGCGATAAACGCCGACACGGGAACGCTGCTTGTTTCCGCCGCTGCAGGTTCCGGCAAAACCGCCGTGCTTGTCGAGAGAATAGTAAGACTGCTCACGCGTGACGAATCTCCCGTTAAACCGTCCGAGTTGCTCGTGGTGACATTCACAAATGCGGCGGCTGCGGAAATGCGTTCGCGTGTGTATTCGAGAATTTCGGAATTGATGTACGCGAACGGTGCCGACAGACGGTTTTTTGCGGCTCTGCTGTCGCGGCTTGACGAGATGAATGTCTGCACGATGGATGCTTTCGGTATAAAGCTCGTGCGCGAAAATTTTCATATATGCGGCGTCGCGCCCGATTTTACTCTGCTTGACAGCGGTGAGAGCGATATTTTGAAAAAAAAGACCGCCGCCGATGTCGTCGAAACGGTTTTTGCCGATTTTCCCGATCAGGCTGCGTCGCTTGCGAAGTTGTTTTACTTTGGCAGAACCGATGATAAGCTGATAGATGCGGTTGTCGATTTGTCGGATTTTTCAATGGCTGAGCCTGACCCGGAGATATGGCTCGACGGCGTTACCGCGCTTTACTCCGAACAGTCGCCCGATGAGAGCGAATGGGGCAAAATAATAGCGGGCGAGGTCAAAGCTGGACTTGAGGAGATGAAACGCCTTTCCGCGATGTGCGTTGAGGAACTTTCGGAAATCCCAGACATATATTCTTACAAGAATGTTGCCGATATTTTCAATTCCACGACGGATATATGTAAACGCGCCGCCGATAAATTCGATACGCTTTCGTGGGACTTTGCATTGAAACTTCTGAACGGAGTATCGGAGCAGCTGCACGAACTTCCTGCATTTACCGTACCGAGGGCGTACACCAAAGACCCGACAAAACTTGCCTGCGCCGCCCGCCTCGGTTACATAAAAAAATTTTTTGACGAAACTGTTCCGAAACTCATGTGCGCGACAGCTGCCGAACATCTTGACGACGTCCGCAGACTTGCACCGGATGCAAAGCTGCTTATAACCGCCGTAAAACGTTTTAACGCGGAGCTGCTGAGTCGAAAAAAAGAGCGCAACGCTTACGATTTTTCCGATATCCTTCATTTTGCGTTGGGGTTGTTGTACGATCCTTCAGCCTCCGACGGCAAGACCGACGCGGCGCGATTGCTGTCGGAACAATTTCACGAGATACTTATAGATGAATATCAGGACACGAACCGTGCGCAGGACATGCTTTTTTCGTGCCTGTCGAAAAATGGAAAAAACATGTTCACCGTGGGCGACGTGAAACAAAGCATTTACCGTTTCCGTCTTGCGAGTCCGGAAATATTTATAGAAAAGAGCGAAAATTATCCTCTGTACGACGGGAAAGCCGATTGCTCGAAAATAATTCTCAAAAATAATTTCAGGTCGCGCACGGGAGTGCTGAGCGCGGTAAACTACATGTTTGCCGCCGTTATGTCGAAAGAGTGCGGTGAGATAGAGTACAACGGGAACGAGCGTCTGTCGCCGCCGCCCGGAAAAGAAAACGAAAAGCCGACGCCGGATTTCGAGATGCACGTCGTCGACAGCAACGCCATTGAAGACGAAGCCGAATACACGGCGCGTCTTATCGCCGATACCGTAGCCTTAGGCGCGGTTGTCAACAGAGGAACGGAGCGCGAAAGAAAAGCCGATTACGGCGATTTTTGCATACTTTTGAGAAGCGCAAAAAAAACGTCGGCGCTGTTTTCCGCCGCGCTTCGCCGACACGGCATCCCCGTAAGCGTCGAGGCGAAAGACGGTTTTTTCGAGTCCGCCGAAATTCGCCTTGCAATGAGTCTTCTGCGTATTGCCGACAATCCGTTGAATGATGTTTCGCTGCTTGCCGTCATGATGTCGCCGCTGTTCGGTTTTACTCCGGATGAAGTTGCAAAACTACGTCTTGATACCGCCGATGCAATGCCGGAAAAAACAAGTCTGTGGGGACGCGTTTCACTGCTTGCCGAAAACGGTATTGAACGGTGGAGCGAACTGCGTGATGCCGTGCGCGGTTTTCGCCGCGGTGCGTCGCTGCACAATGCCGGCGGTGCTGTGCGCGATATATTTGACTGCGTCGGAATTTTTTCCGTCATGGGCGCACTGTCGGACGGTGAGCTTCGCCGTGCGAATCTGCGCCGCATGATTACGCTTGCCGAAAGTTATTCGGTTGATTCGTCGCGTACTCTCGGTGCGTTTGTTCGTTATCTTGATGCTCTCCGCGAAAACGGTGCATCAATAAAACGAGCAGGCGGTACAGGCGGCGGCAGTGTGCGGATAATGACCGTACACGGCTCGAAGGGACTGGAGTTTCCTTTTGTGATTATTGCGGGGACCGCAACGAAATTCAACGATAGGGATCTTGACGATGTTCTTGTGACGGAACATACACTCGGCGTCGGACTTAAAGTCCGTGAACCGTCCGAGGTAAAAAGCTACGCCACGCTGTCAAGCGCCGCGCTGCGTATTCTGAAGAAACGCGCAAACCGCTCCGAGGAGCTGCGAATTTTGTATGTTGCCATGACGCGTGCACGCGAAAAACTGTTCGTGACGGCGGCATCCGACCTGAAAAAACTGAGTGAAAAAAATGCTTTTTCACCGACCGCCGCGCCTTTGCCGTCATACCTTGCACAGAATGTAGGGAATCGTTTTGAGTGGTTTTTGTACGCTTTTATGCATCATCCCGACGCGTATTGTCTTCGAAGCGGCAACGTCGATACCGTTCCAGCCGATTTTCCGGCAGTCTTCAAAATTGCGCATGCCGATGCAGAAGACGAAGAAAAGCGCGAATCGAAAGAGAAAGCCGTCCCGGACGGTGAGCTTGCGTCGCATCTTGCGGAACGGATGACGCTCAGATACGAGTATCTGCCGGTTGCGTCCGCACTTGCGAAACATACGGCAAGCACGCTGCACGCCGAAAGGTTCTCGCCGGAATTTTTCGGTGATAAAACACCGGCTTTTCTCGGTAAAAACGGTTTGTCGCCGGCTGAGATAGGCACGGCAACACATCTGTTTTTGCAGTATTGCGATTTTTATGCGGCAAAAAACGACGTCGAAAAAGAAAAATCGCGTCTTGCCGCGCTCGGCAGATTGACCGCAGCACAGGCGGATTGCCTTGACTGCGGCGCGGTAAAGGCGTTTACCGAAAGTGCGGTTTTTGAAGAAATGAAAAATGCCGACACGGTATACCGCGAAAAGCGTTTTACCGTGAGTGAGAGCGTGTGCACGCTTGATAAAAGCATTCCCGAACGTTTTGCGGACGAGCGCACGGTGGTTATAGGCAAGATAGACCTCATTTACATTAAAGACGGCAACGCTGTTATCGTTGACTACAAGACAGACACAGTGACCGATGAAAACGTACTCGTGAACCGTTACCGCGAACAGCTTGCGCTTTATGCCCGCGCCGCCGAACGCACGCTCAAATGCCGTGTTTCATGCTGCGTTATATACTCGCTGAAAGGCAGAAAAGCGATAGAGGTTGACGCCGGTTTGCTTTTTTGACGGCGTTGTTTAAATTGACAAAAAGAACAAAATAACCCGCCGGACTACGGTCAAAAAAGTTAAAATAACTCTTGATTTTGACTTGAGGATGTGTTAAAATACCTTTACTATTAAAGCGGGGATACGTGTGCCCTTTTGCGGCTGTATGATGTCCCGTCTGTTTTCTTGAGTTGTATTATCATCATCCGAAAGAGGTGAAAATATTATGAAGCAGGGAATCCATCCCAACTATAAGCCCGTCGTCGTTAAGTGCGCTTGCGGCGCAACGTTCGAGACTTGCTCAACGAGCGACAACCTTCGTGTTGATATTTGCTCCAACTGCCACCCGTTCTTTACAGGCAAGCAGAAGCTCGTAGATACCGGCGGACGCGTTGACAGATTCAAGAAGCGTTATAATATGGGCAACAACTGATTCTGAACACGGGTTAACACGGGGCGGCAGCGGAACATCCGTTGCCGCTTGATTGTTTTTATTGCAAAATATTTTTTGAGAAAAAAACCGGAGGGAAGGACGGAAGTGGAATATTTGACTGTCGGCAAGTACGCCGAAACGGAGTATATTGTAAACAAGTCGCGTTTTATCGGATATTGCACACCCGTTTCAACTGCGGAAGATGCGGTAGATTTCATAAATTCCGTCCGTGCAAAGCACCGTGAAGCCAGACACAATGTCTATGCTTATGCCGTGCGCAGTCCCGAATATTCGCGATATTCCGACGACGGCGAACCGCAGGGCACTGCGGGACAGCCGACCCTCGATGTGATAAAAAAGAACGGACTTACCGATGTCTGCATCGTTGTTACACGCTATTTCGGCGGCATTCTTCTCGGAACAGGCGGACTTGTCAGGGCGTATTCTCACTCGGCAAGTCTTGCTCTTGAAAGTGCCGGAATCGTGAAAATGGGACTTTGCGAAGTTTTTGAAATAAATTCCGACTACAGCAGGTACGAGCGCGTCGAAAAGCTGATTGTTTCGTGCGGCGGTACTGCGGAGAAAACGGATTTTTCGGATCGCGTCCGCATTATTTTTCGTATCCATGCCGATAAAAGCGGTGAAATGCGCAAAAAACTCACCGAGATGAGCTACGGCGCAATCGATGCGGTGAAAATCGGCGAAAAATTTGATGTTTGCGTTTGAACGCGTTTTCGAAAAATTTTTAATAAACAGAGTATTTTCCGTTTTTATTCGGTATATAATAGTCGAAAGCCATTTTTTTTACGGATGGGGGTGCGGACATGCGTTTCAGCGACGATTTTCTTACGGAGCTTCGGTCGCGCATCGATATCGAAGAACTCATAGGCAGATATACGGAAATACGGCATCGAGGGACGCGCACGCCCGTTGCATTGTGCCCCTTTCACACCGAAAAAACTCCGAGCTTCGTTATTTACCGCGATACGCAGTCTTATTATTGTTTCGGCTGTGGCGCCGGCGGCAATGCCATCACTTTTATAAAGAATATAGAGCGTCTTGATTTTACGGATGCCGTGAAATTTCTTTGTGAAAAGGCGGGAATGAATATGCCCGCGGAAAGTGAGGATGACGCCCGCATTTCAATGCGCCGCAGATGTTATGAGGCGAACCGCGCCGCCGCGCGTTTTTATCACACGTGTCTGTCGCTGCCGGAGGCTGCGGCTGCGGATGAATACATAAAAAAACGCGGATTATCTCCCGAAACGGTTACGAAGTTCGGCTTGGGGTACGCGCCCGACAGATGGGATGCGCTTTTGAAGCATCTGAAGAAAAAAGGTTTTTCCGAAGATGAGCTTGTGGTGTTTAACCTTGCGCGGAGAACAAAAAACGGCGGAACGATTGATGCGTTCAGAAACAGGCTTATGTTTCCGATAATCGATTTGCGCGGCAATGTCGCGGCGTTCGGCGGACGCGTGCTCGATGACTCGAAGCCGAAGTACCTCAATTCTTCCGACACTCCGGTTTACCGAAAGGGACAGGGAATTTACGCGCTGAATTTTGCAAAAAACAACGGCAGCCGTCAACTTATTCTCTGTGAGGGTTATATGGATGTCATTGCAATGCATCAGGCGGGGTTTACTAACGCTGTTGCGGGGCTCGGTACGGCGTTTACCGGTGAACAGATAAACCTTTTGTCGCGCTACTGCGACGAGTTGTATCTGTCTTTTGATTCCGACAAAGCCGGACACATGGCGACGGAACGTGCACTTCGTCTTTTGAAAAATGCGCCGATGAAGGTAAAAGTGCTCGACTATACCGGCGAGGGGAAAGACCCGGACGAGGTTATAAAAGAGCATGGGCGCGAACGCATGCAAAAAGTCATTTCGCATGCCGATAACGATACCGAATTTGCGTTGAAGCGCGCCCGTGAAAAGTACGACATTTCGACAGATGACGGACGGCTGGGTTATTTGAATGACGCGGTCGACATTCTCGCCGATGTCGGCAACGCAATGGCGCGGGATATCTACGCTTCACGGCTTGCGTCCGAACTTTCGGTTTCGACGGATTCGCTCAAAACCCAGATAAAGAAATCCCGCAGACGGGAACGCCGCAGGGAAGCGACGGCTGAATTTGAAAACGCCGCAAGGGCGGCGGCGGGGGAAGATGCAAAAATTAAAAATCCCGACCGAAAAAAATATCTCAAAGCGGCGAAAGCGGAGGAGTTTTTGCTTGCCGCACTTATCAAAAATCCCGATTATCTGAAAAAACTGTCTTCGCGGCTGTCAGCCGATTTGTTTGTAACGCCGTACAACAGACGCTTTTTTGAAGACATTTCGCAGCGGATAATGTCGGGCAGAAGTCTTGATATTGCGGCGTTCGGCAATGATGCCGAAAACGACGACATATCATACATTTCGTATCTGTTTACACTCGGAAAGTTTACGGACGAAAACCCGCAGGGGTGCGAACAGTGCATTCAAACGCTTATATCCGAAAAAGAGAGGCTGTCGCGTCCGCAGACGATGCGCGGACTTTCCGATGACGATTGGCTTAAGGCGATGGAAGCCAAACGCAAAAAACAGCAGTAAAAGAAAGAGCAGGAAACGAAAGATATGGACAAAAAAACCGCTATAAATCATCTCATAGAAAAGGGTAAAACTGCGGGAAAGCTGTCTACGCAGGACATTGACTCTCTCATTATCGAATACGATTTTGAGATTGAGGAACTGGACAAACTGTACGAGCTTATCGAGCAAAACGGCGTGGAAGTCGCCGACGATATGTCCGAAACGGCACTCGATGCGTTGAGTTTCGACTCGGATATCGCAAAGGCCTACGACACGGGTGAGGATAACAAAAACCTTACAATGGATGACCCCGTCAAGGTTTATCTTAAGGAGATAGGCAAAATTCCGCTTTTGACATCGGAGGAAGAAATTGACCTTGCCATGCGTATCGGGCAGAACGACAAAGCCGCAAAGCACCGCCTTGAAGAGGCGAACCTGCGTCTTGTCGTCAGCATCGCAAAAAAGTATTCGGGCAGAGGAATGCAGTTTCTGGATCTCATTCAGGAAGGCAATCTCGGTCTGATAAAAGCCGTCGAAAAATTCGATTATACCAAGGGATTCAAATTTTCGACATACGCGACATGGTGGATTCGTCAGGCGATTACGAGAGCCATTGCCGACCAGGCGCGTACGATTCGCATTCCCGTTCATATGGTGGAAACGATAAACAAGGTTAAGAAAGCCAACTCGCAGCTGCTTCATCAGTTCGGTAAAGAGCCGAGCGCCGAAGATATAGCGGAGCTGCTCGACATGCCGGCGGAAAAGGTTCGCGAGATAATGCGCGTTTCGCAGGAGCCTGTTTCTCTGGAAACGCCCATCGGCGAGGAAGAAGACAGCCATCTCGGCGATTTTATTCCGGATGAGGATGCAATGGCGCCTGTTGACGCCGCCAGTCAGACCTTGCTTAAAGAGGAAATAGCCAATGCGCTGAACACGCTTACACCGCGTGAAGCCAAGGTGCTTGCGCTTCGTTTCGGACTTGAGGACGGTCATCCGCGCACGCTCGAAGAAGTTGGAGCGGAATTTAATGTCACGCGGGAGCGCATCCGTCAGATTGAGGCGAAGGCATTGCGCAAGCTCCGCCATCCGAACAGAAGCAAGCGTTTGAGAGATTTTGTTTAATGCATTAAAAAACGACAGGAGAGAAAAATTATGGAAAAG
Organism: bacterium; assembly: GCA_963657065.1. Lineage (GTDB taxonomy): Bacteria > Bacillota > Clostridia > Oscillospirales > Acutalibacteraceae > RUG806. The sequence goes on along the minus strand of CAVKLD010000002.1, from coordinate 41,596 downwards.
ATTAAAAAAACAATGTGTGCCGTGCTTGCGGTGTTTATGGTATCCGCCGTGTTTGCATTTTCTTCGTGCAAATCGGACGACAAATCAAATTCGGGCAACACAGTTGTAACGTTTGCGGACAAAGCGGATGCAGACAAAACAACCGTCGAGGCGACGGAAGCCGAAACAAAAGTGCCGATTACGCAAAGTCGTACGGATGACGAGCACATTCCCGACGGCAACATCAGCGCAGAGTCCGCAAAAGATGCGCCGCAGTTCGTTTTGTCTTCCGATAAAGCCGAATATGCCGCAGGCGAGACAGGCGTTGTTACGGTGAGCCTGAAAAACGCTCCGCTTACCGCATGCTTCGATTTTTACGTAACCGCAGAAGGCGGCGTGGCTTTAAATGAAATTGCCACGGCAACCGTTTCCGCCATGCAGATTGCGGGCAACGGTTCGGGAAACACCTGCAGAATTATGGGAATGATCGCGACTACCATTGATATCGACAACTCAAAGATAGCCGATATTACGTTTACCGTTCCCGAAGATGCGAAATCCGGCGACGTGATAACCTTTTCCGGCAAATCGAAGGAATATGAAATCGGTCAAACCGCAAGCGGCGAGAAAACCGACAGCGTGATTTCAAAAATGACCGATCCTACGTTGAAAATTACCGTGAAATAAATTTTTACGGAAACGAAAACGGACAAAACGCACCGTGCATGCCGTACGAGTGCGTTTTGCCCGTAATTTTGAAAGTTCTGCCGAAAATCGGACCTTACGAGGTCCCCATTTTTTTAAGCTGCCGGGAGTCGAACCTGTGCCGGCTTGTACAGGGAGTTTTAAATGGATAAAACCGAAGAAAAGTTTATAAGATTGACAACGCGTCCGCTCTTTCCGCTGCTTACCGTTCTTTCCGCGCCCGCAGTGCTGTCAATGCTGATAACAGCCGTCTATAATGCGGCGGATTCGTATTTCGTATCAACGGTAAACGATACCGCGGTGGGGAGCGTCGGTGTGGTTTTTTCGTTTATGTCAGTTTTGCAGGCGGTCGGCTTTATGTTCGGGCACGGCGCGGGAAATTATATGTCGCGTGAGCTTGGCAAAAAAAATTACGACGGTGCGGGAAAAATTGCCGTAACGTCATACGTGCTGTCATTTGCCACGGGACTTGCAATAGGCGTTGCGGGACTGATATTTATAGAACCTCTTGCGAGATTTTTAGGTTCGACCGACACCATATTGCCGTATGCAAAAAATTATCTCAAGTACATTCTTATCGCTTCACCGTTTCAGACTGCTTCTCTGACTCTTAACAATCAGCTTCGCTTTCAGGGAAACACGAAACACGGTCTTATGGGACTCGGTGCGGGAGCTGCGCTCAACATGGCACTCGACCCGCTTTTTATCCTCGGTTTCGGTATGGATACCGACGGCGCGGGACTTGCAACGATGATAAGTCAGGTTGTCAGCTTTTTTATTTTGACCGGCTGTACGTTTATCGGCGGCAACATGCCGATGAAGCTCGGCAGATTTACTCTCACGAAAGCATTCGCAAAAGAAATATTCAAGGGCGGCATTCCGTCTCTCGGCAGACAGACTATAGGTTCTGCCGCAACGGTTCTTCTCAATTTTGCGCTGAAGCCTTACGGCGACTGTGCGATAGCCGCAATGACGGTCGTGTCGCGCATTACACAGATACTGATGTCGGTGCTCATCGGCTTTGGACAGGGGTTCCAACCCGTATGCGGCATGAATTACGGTGCGAAAAAGTATGACCGCGTTGTAAAAGCATTCAAAATAACCGTTTTGTCGGGTACGGCTGTTTTGTCGCTCGGTGCGTTGTTCGGCAGCATTTTTGCCGAACCTGTTGTAGGAATTTTTGCGAACGAACCGGAAACGGTGGAAATTGCCGCACTTGCGCTCAGGTATCAGCTTGTCCCCGCCGCTTTCAGCGCGTTTTACATGATAGGCAGTATGCTGTTGCAAAATCTCGGACGATCCGCCAAGGCGACGACGCTTGCCGTGTCGCGTCAGGGAATTGCGTTTTTGCCGTTTGTTCTTGTCCTGCCGCGCTTTTTCGGACTTACCGGTGCGCTTATATGTCAGCCGATTGCCGATATTATTTCGGCGGCGATTTCTCTGCCGATGCTTATTCCGGAACTGAAAAAGCTGTCGAACGGTCAGCCGCTTTAAATTAAACGCAAAGGGCGAAAAGTGCCGAAAAAGGACGCTGACGAGCGTATGAGTTCGCTTTTTGTTGGTTTTAATAATAAGTTAAAAAAATGAGCTCTTGCAATCGTTGTGTTCATATGGTAACATATTGTATACAGAAAGATATTGTGAGAGGAGAGCCGGAGAATGATTGCCTGGTTCGTTGTATTCGCAGTGCTTTTGCTTGTTTCCCTTTTTGCTTTCAAAGAGCGGAAGACAAAGAAATTGTCCTGCATTTTTCTCGGAGCGATGCTCCTTATCGAAGTTTTCGGAATGAATTTTAACGCGGTGCGTTCGCTTTTTCAAAAGGAAGAGGTATTTTCCGTTTCGGTGACCGATGAAAACGTGTCCGTACGCGACAATGATTCTTCGATTGCGGACAGAGCGGCTGTTACAAAGTCGGACGGCAGCGAAATGTATGTCACCGTTGACGGCGTTGACAGACGTGTCGTATCCGTAACGCCGGTGATGCGTCCGTATGACGAGGATAATACCGCTTCGGCAACGGTTGTTCTTTTTGCGGCGGATGATTCCTACAGTGAATCGTGCCGTCCCATAACTGCGGAAAAAACCGTTTCGCCTACCGCAGAACCTAAAGTTTTGCCGGTTGAATTGACGGGCGATTGCAGCATATTCAGAATTTCCGTAAAAACCCAAGCCAAGTCGTCCGTAGAAGTAACGGAACTTAGATTCAACGAAAAAATTCCGTTTTCGTTCTCCGTTTGGAGAATTGCCGCCGCCGTATTTGTCGTGTGGGGACTTTATGCGCTCATAATGCTGCCCGTGATGCGGAAAAAATATTCCGACGGACGCGAGGAGTTCCGTAAGTACACAAAAATCATAATTGCGGTGTCGGTGATGCTGTGCATTGTGCTTTCATTTGCCGCGCGTTTCGATAATTACGGCAGATATCCGATTGATTTCAGCAAAACGGACGGCAATCAAATGACGAAAGAGCTTGTGGACGCATTCGAAAGCGGTCATTTGTACCTTGCCGAGATTCCGTCCGACGAACTTTTGTCACTCGACAATCCGTATGACTGGTCACAGCGCAGTAAGGCGGGCGTTACCGCGAGCTGGGATCATCTGCTTTATGAAGGTAAGTATTATTCGTATTACGGTATCGCGCCTGTGCTGCTTTTGTTTTTGCCTTTCCATGCGGTAACGGGAGTGTATTTCGCAAGCGTTTTGGCGGTTCTGCTGTTTTCAATCGTCGGCACCGTGTTCCTCATTTTGCTTTTCAGGGAATACGCGGAACGTTTTTGTAAAAATATTACGCTTGGCATGCTTGTTTCCGCGCTGCTGATAATTGTTTTCTCGTCGGGAATATGGTACTCGCTTTGTTTTTCCAATTTCTACGAAATAGCGCAGAGCGCAGGCTTCATGTTTACCTGCGGCGGGTTTTATTTCCTGCTTCGTTCAAACGTTGTCGGCGGCGGAAAAATACGCAAGCCGTCGCTTGCATGGTCGTCGGCGTTTATGTCGCTTGCGGTGCTGTCGCGTCCGACGCTTGCGCTTTACTGCGTGACCGCGCTCGTGTTCATTTGGTTCGGACTAAAAAAGAACATGTCCGACAACGGCGAAAAGCTGTTATCAAAGGGCAGTATAAAATATCTGTGTTGTGCGCTTATTCCGTATGCGGTGTTCGGCGGTCTTCAGTGCGCGTACAATTTCGCGCGTTTCGGTTCTCCGTTCGACTTTGGCATTCAGTATTCGCTTACGATAAATGATTTTACGCAATCGCAGTTTTACGCGGATTTCTTCAATATTTCATTTCATAATTTCATCCTTGCATTTCCCGTCGTCAAATCGACATTTCCCTTTGTGTCATCGAATTTTTCACGGCTCGGTGCAAACGGCTATTACTTTGTCGCGAACGAAAACGCGGTCGGTATATTCTGGCGTGCGCTAACGTCATTCGGTCTTTTCGGTATCGTGCCGGCTTGGAAAAAACTCGACCGCGATGAAAGGCGCAAACTTATGTTCCTCGTGCTGCCTGTGAGCATTATAGCTCCGCTGATTATAATCTTTTCGATTTGGGAGAGCGGCTACGGAGTGCGCTACTGCGCCGATTTTTTCTGGCAGATAGTCCTCGGCGGGACAGCGGTTTTGTTTATTGTTTATGACCGTATCTGCGTGCATCAGACGAAGCGGCTGCTTCGGACGCTGTTCCCGATTGCGGCATTGTTGTCGCTTACCGTCAATTTTGCACTGCTCTACGAATATTGCGACTTTTCGGGATATTTGCGTGACGCTGCGCTCGCTTTTGCCGATTCGCTTTCGCTTTTGTCGTAATTTTGTGTAAGGCTGACGGGCGGCATGGGTTCGATTCCCTTCAGCTGAATTATCTTTTTCGGAGGTGCTCTTATGGTTTTGTATGTAGTCGTGCCGTGTTACAATGAAGAAGAGGTGCTGCCCGAAACGGCGCGGCGGCTTGAAGAAAAACTGCGCAGTCTTATCGGACGCGGCGAAATATCCGAAAACAGCCGGGTTGTGTTTGTAAACGACGGTTCAAAGGACGCAACAGCCGAGATTATCAAAAAACTTCACAGTGAAAACAGTATGTTCGGCGGTGTGTTTCTCTCGAAAAACAGAGGCCATCAAAATGCGCTGCTTGCGGGATATATGACGGCAAAGGATAAGTGCGATGTTTGTATCAGCATGGACGCCGATTTGCAGGATGACATAAACGCCGTTGACAGGATGCTTGAAAAATACCGTGAGGGCAACGAAGTCGTGTACGGCGTGCGTTCCTCACGCGCTACCGACAGCGCATTTAAACGCTCCTCGGCACATGCGTTTTATAAGCTGATGTCCGTTATGGGTGTTGAGCTGGTGTACGACCATGCCGATTATCGCCTTATGAGCCGACGTGCACTTGAGGCTCTTTCCGGCTATGGGGAAGTGAATTTGTTTCTGCGCGGAATCGTTCCGCTTGTCGGGTTCAAGAGCGCGACGGTGGAATACGAACGCGGTGAGCGGTTCGCGGGTGAGTCCAAATATCCTCTCAAGAAAATGCTTGCGTTTGCGTTTGACGGGATTACTTCGTTTTCCGTTAAGCCGATACGGCTTATTTCCGTGTTCGGAATTTTGATTTTCCTTGCTGCTGCCGTTATGCTTGTCTATTCTCTTATACGTCATTTTACCGGCAACACGGTCAGCGGCTGGACTTCGATTATGGTTTCCGTGTGGGCACTCGGCGGCTTGCAGCTTTCCGCTCTCGGTATAATAGGGGAGTACATAGGCAAGATTTATCTTGAGTCGAAGCATCGGCCGCGTTACATCATAGAAAGTGTTTTGATTGACGAATAAATAAGCACCGCACGTGCGGTGTCCGGGACAAAAAATAACCGACGCAGCGTGCCTTTGTTGCACGAGCCGCGTCGGTTTTTTAACGATTCCTTTTGATTTTCCCGGAGTGCCGTTATGCGGATATGCCGTTGAACAGCGACCTTATTTTTTCGAATATCATTTTTATAAACGTTATCAGCTTTTCGAAAAATCCTGCGGCATTCGTGTCGTTCCCGCCGTTCGGGAAGTCATTGCCGTCGGGTTGACGTCCGTCCGCTGACGAGCCTGTCTGCGCCGTGAGCGTGGAAACAGTTGAACCGTTTGATGAAAGCGTGTACTTTTCACCCGAAGTCATTTCGGGAGAGGAGAAGACAAGGTAAGAAACGTTGCAGGGAACAGGTGTTGATATGAGCGTATTGCCAGATAAATCTGAAACGGTTACGGTGCTGCCCGACGAAATGCCGGAGAACTGCTGACCGCCGCCGAATCCGCCCATGCCGCCGAATCCGCCCATGCCCGAACCGCCGTAGGAGATGTAAGCCTGCGATGACGTGAGTTTTATGCCCATGCCCGCGCTGCCGCCCGCAGCAAGCACCGTGCCGCCCGTTATGCTTACCGTATTGTCCGCGTCAAGAGGTTCATTGTCGGCGGAGTTTGCCGTGAAAACCTGTGTGAAGCCGCCGGATACCGTGAGAGTACCGTTGCTGTCGATGCCGTCGCCTGAAGTCGAATACATGCAGAGAGTGCCGCCGACTATCGTAATGTCGAATGTGTAATCCGTGAGGTCGGAATTTGCCGCGTTCATGCAGTCGTCTTCGGACAATACCGAAATGTCACCCGCGTTTACCGTAAGGCTTGCTGCTTCTATTCCCTCGCAGCTCTTTTTGATGTCAATTACGGGACCGTCGCTGCCGAGAACGCCTATGTTCATAACGAGGTCGCAGTGAATGCCGTCGTCACCCGCCGATACCGTTATATTGCCGCTTTCGATATTCAGAAGCTGCTCGGCGTTTATAGCGTCGTTTACAGCGGTGATGTCAAGCGTTGCGTCTTTGATTGTGAGTGATGCTTCGCCTTCGGTTTCTGTCGTTGCACCTGATTTGATGCCGTTTTTGCCGTTTGCGATTATCGTTATTGAGCCTGTACCGCATACGGTTACGGTTGAACCGTCTTTGCATTTTATGACGGCGTTTTCGGCATTTGTGTTGTCGGGGTAATTTTCATCGTTGTTCATTTCGCTGTCTGTCAGCGTGTTTTCCGTGCCGGCTGCCGCTATGATTGTAACTTCGGTCGATTTGTTGCACGCTATCGGCGCGGTGTCGGAGCTTGTGAGGTCAAGTCCGCTCAGTACGAGCGTTACGCCGGACGTTCCTTTTTTTACGGTGACGGAACCGTCGGAGCATGTGCCCGTGAGAATGTATGTTCCTGCGGAATTGATTGTGAGAGCCGTACCTTTGATTTTGTATCCCGTGTAACTGCCGTCGGCGGCGGTTATTTCCGAATCGGAAAATGTGAATACCGTTGCGCCACTCTCGTCGTATTCCGCGGCTTTTGCGGTCGAAAAAAACAGAGGAACAGCGCAGAGAATGAGCAGAAGTGACATGAATACGGATAAGATTTGTTTGCATTTCATAAGCGATCGTCTCCTTTGTGTTTGTTGCTGTCATTGTAACCGCCCTTGTTAAAGACAAGCTAAAGATAAAACGCAAAATGTCTTTAGCTCACCTTTAGCTTTGAGAATTATATTGATTTTAATTTCGATTTGCAATACAATATACGTTGCAATCATACAAGCACACGAATGCAGCACACAAACACAACACACAAACACAACACACGAAAGGGGCGGTGTTATGCGACTTCTTATAGCCGAGGATGAGCCGGATCTCGCGGAGGCTCTCACGGTGCTTTTTGAAAAAAATCAGTTTTCCGCAGACGCTGTCGGCGACGGCTTCGCCGCATACGAGTACGCGTCCTCCAGCGAATACGACGCCATTATATTGGACGTAATGATGCCGAAAATGAACGGTGTAGACGTTTTGAAAAAACTGCGCGAGGAACATATAAACACGCCGGTCATGATGCTTACCGCAAAGACGCAGAAAGATGACAGGATAACAGGATTTAATGCGGGGGCGGACGATTATCTTCCGAAACCGTTTGAGCCCGATGAGCTTATCTGCCGTGTCCGCGCCATGCTCAGGCGCAGTTCGGAATACAAACCGACGGTGCTGACATTCGGCGACGTTTCGCTTGACTGCGGTTCGGGACTTCTTCGCTGCGGCGATAAAAGCGTGCGGCTTACGGGCAAAGAATTTCAGCTGACCGAAATGTTCATGCGCTCCCCGAACGTCGTTTTTTCCGCGGATCGCATGATGGAAAAAATATGGGGTTGGGATTCCGATTCCGAAATAAACGTTGTTTGGGTTCATATTTCAAATCTTCGCAAAAAGCTGCGCGGTATCGGGTCTTCCGTTACCGTTAAGGCGAACAGGGGAATGGGGTATGTGCTGGAGGCTGAAAAATGATAAAACGTCTCAGAAAACGCTTCATTATAATCGCGACGGCTGCTGTCACTGCGGTTATGCTGGTGCTGTGCCTTATAGTGATTTCCGCGAATTATGCGTCGGTAAATTCCGAATTGAAGCAGATGCTTGACGTTATAATCAATAACGAGGGACATATCCCGTCGCCGAATGACACGGAGCACGAAGCTCCTCCCGAAAAACCTACGGGTGATATGAACGCGCAGGTCGACACCGATGCGAAGGGTGAAAAAAGCGGTATTATCCCGTTTATCGGCATTTCCGAGCGTCATGACGGACAGTTTACACCGGAAACGCCATTCTCGACGCGCTATTTTATGATAAAATACAATTCGGCGGGGGAACTTACCGATTCGCAGTTTGACATGATAGCCGCAGTCACGGAGGCAGACGCGGCGGAGTATATTGATATCGCGATGAAACACGGCGAGGGCTATGGTTATATTTCGGGATACAAGTATTGTGTGAAAAGCACGGGGGATGACGAATACACCGCCGTTTTTCTCGATTGCTACCGCGACATGAGGAATCTTAAAATTACCGCTGTCCTGTCTTTTGCCGCAGTTATCGCCTGCGTGGCGGTCGTGTATGTTATAATAGTATTGTGTTCGCGCCGCGCCATTGACCCTGTCGTAAAGGCAGCAGAAAAGCAAAAGCAATTTATCACGGATGCGGGTCACGAACTGAAAACGCCTATAACCGTCATAGCGACGAGCCTTAAAGTGCTCGAAATGGAAACGGGTAAACAAAAATGGATAGACAAGGCGCAGGCTCAGACTGAAAAGTTGACGGAGCTTGTAAATTCGCTCGTTGCGCTTGCAAAAACGGATGAGGGCGGCGTGTTTAATTTTGCAAGATTCGATATAAGCGAAACTCTTTCCGAAACGGTCGGGTCGTTTTCCGACTACGCCGAAACGGAAGGCCATATACTGAGAGCGAATATTCCTCCCGACATTATTTACAACGGCGACGAGTATGCCGTTCGCCAACTTGTCAGCGTGCTTATCGATAATGCGGTGAAGTATGCGTCCGAGGGCAGTCCCATCGAATTCTCGCTGGCGAAAGAGAAAAAAGGCGTTTCGATACGCTGCAAAAACGAATGCGGCGAAATAGACACTTCGAAACTCGATAAGCTGTTCGACCGCTTTTACCGAGCCGACGAATCGCGTTCTTCTTCCGGCGGCTTTGGGATAGGACTTTCGCTTGCAAAAAGTATTGCCGAGGGGCATCGCGGCAGCATAAAGGCGGCAAGTCCCGACGGCAGAACGATAATTTTTACCGCCGAACTGAAATAAGGCGCGTCATATGCATATTCTCATCCGAAAATATGTATTTATACAGTCGTAATTGTATATCACATATGCGGCGGCTGTTCGGCTTGCCGTTCGTTTATGCGCCGTGATATGTGAATTGCACGCGAAAAACGCCGTATATTTATGGATTGTACACAAAAACAGTCTTGTAAGGTGATTCAATGTGACCAACCCGCCGAAAGTCATAAAAACCAAAAAATATACTTGACATTTGGCTGATTATACTGTATCATTATGCACAACAGATGAATAAACATTCAATCGCACAATAAAAAACAGAGAATTAAAATCAATTCAATCGGAGGCAACCAAAATGGATAAGTCAAAGATAAAAAAAGTGGTTCTTGCGTATTCGGGCGGACTTGACACATCTATCATCATTCCGTGGCTGAAAGAAAATTACAACAACTGTGAAGTTATCGCCGTTTCCGGCAACGTCGGACAGGCGGATGAACTTGACGGACTTGAAGAAAAGGCAATCAAAACGGGCGCGTCGAAGCTCTACGTCGAAGATCTTACAAAGGAATTTCTCGATGATTTCGTATTCCCCTGTGTTCAGGCGGGAGCGAAGTATGAGGATTATCTTCTCGGCACATCGTTTGCACGTCCTCCGATTGCGAAGCGCGTTGCGGAGATTGCGGTAAAAGAAGGCGCGGACGCCATAGCGCACGGCTGCACAGGCAAGGGCAACGACCAGGTTCGTTTTGAGCTTGCGATAAAAGCTCTTCTGCCAGATATGCCCGTTATAGCACCGTGGCGTGAGTGGAGCATCAAGAGCCGTGAGGAAGAGATAGAATATGCCGAGGCTCATAAGATTCCGCTTAAGATAAGCCGCGAAACGAACTATTCAAAAGACAAAAACATCTGGCATCTGTCGCACGAGGGTCTTGACCTTGAAGATCCCGCGAACGAGCCTAAATACAATACTCCCGGTTTCCTTGAACTGGGCGTGTCGCCTGAACAGGCTCCCGATAAGCCGACCTACATCAAGCTCCACTTTGAGAAAGGCGTTCCCGTTTCTCTCGACGGCAAGGAGATGAATTCCGTCGAACTTGTCACCGCTCTTAATAAGCTCGGAGGCGAAAACGGCATAGGGCTTCTCGATATCGTTGAGAACCGTCTTGTCGGCATGAAGTGCCGCGGTGTGTACGAAACTCCCGGCGGAACCATTCTCTACAAGGCTCACGAGGTGCTTGAAACTCTTACTCTGGACAAGGAAACTTCTCACTACAAGGCTCTTGTCGCCCAGAAACTCGCAGAGCTTGTCTACAACGGACAGTGGTTCTCACCTCTCACAAAGGCGATTCTCGCTTTCGTTAAGAGCACTCAGGAAACCGTTACCGGTGACGTTACACTTAAACTCTACAAGGGCAACATGATAAATGCGGGCGTTACATCTCCCTATTCGCTTTATGACCCCGAGATTGCAACCTTTGACGAGGACGACGTTTACAATCAGGCGGATGCTACCGGCTTTATAAACCTTTTCGGACTTCCCACCAAGGTTTACGCCAAAATGAAAAAGAAGTCGGGACTTGACTGAGTTTAGCTATAACGCGTAGTATTTCAGCTTTTTCCCGCGGCTGCTGCATTACCTCAGTTGTGCGATGCGGCAGCCGCTTTTTTTACATGTAAAGGAGAGATATCAATGGATAAAATGTGGGCGGGCAGATTTTCAAAAGCACTCAACTCCGAAGCGGATGATTTTAATTCCTCAATAACCTTTGACTGCCGCATGTACAGGCAGGATATAAAAGGTTCAATGGCGCATGCCGCGATGCTCGGCGCGTGCGGCGTGCTTACAGAGAGTGAGAGTGCGCAGATAATCGACGGCTTGCAGACCATTCTCGACGATATTGACAGCGGAGTCCTTGCGATAGATATGAACGCCGAGGATATTCACATGTTTGTTGAAGCGGAACTTACAAAACGGCTCGGTGACGTCGGCAAAAAGCTGCACACGGGCAGAAGCCGCAATGATCAGGTCGCGGTTGATTTGCGTCTTTGTCTGCGCGATGAAGCTGATGAAATAAAACGGCTGCTGCTGAAACTTATCTGCGCGGTAAATGCTAAAGCTGCGGAGTATGCCGATGCCGTTATGCCGGGTTACACGCATTTGCAGCGCGCTCAACCTGTTACGTTCGGTCATTACCTCAGCGCGTACTCGATGATGTTGATTCGAGATGTTACACGCATTGAGGACGCCGTTAAACGTATGAATGTATCGCCGCTCGGCTGCGCCGCACTCGCCGGCACAACATATCCGATTGACAGAAACATGACCGCCGCCGCGCTCGGATTCGACGGTATTTCAATGAATTCGCTCGACGGTGTATCTGATCGCGATTACTGCGTCGAGTTGCTGTCGTGTTTTTCGACACTGATGATGCACTTGTCGCGTTTTTCCGAAGAGATTATTTTGTGGCAAAGCTGGGAATTTAAGTTTATAGAGCTTGACGATGCTTTTACGACAGGTTCGAGCATCATGCCGCAGAAAAAAAATCCCGACATGGCGGAGCTTGTGAGGGGCAAAACCGGCAGAGTATACGGTGATCTCATGGCGATGCTCACGGTTCTCAAGGGTATCCCGCTTGCGTATAACAAGGATATGCAGGAGGATAAAGAGGCTGTGTTTGATGCCGTAGACACTGTCAAAAAATGTCTGTCGGTGTTTGCACCGATGATTGAAACGATGAAGGCAGTTCCCGAAAATATGCTTTCGGCGGCAAAAAAAGGTTTTATAAACGCAACCGATCTTGCCGATTATCTCGTCGGCAAAGGGCTTCCTTTCCGTACGGCTTACAAGGCGGTCGGACAGGCTGTCGGCTACTGCGTGAAAACCGGTAAAACGCTCGAGGAACTGACGCTCGATGAGTATCATGATTTCGCAGCGGAATTTAATAATGACCTTTATGAAGCGATTGATATCAAGAACTGCGTCGAAAAACGTATTTCCGCCGGCGGCACGGGCGCGGATGCCGTAAAAGCCGAACTTGCATATGTATCCGATTTTCTGAAAAAATATGATTTGGCTTGATTTTTGATTTTTATGAAAAAACGTTCTCATGTACGAAGCACGGGGGCGTTTTTTTAATTTTGTACTTGACAGATTTCTTTTCAGACGGTAAGATTTATCTGTAATATCAAAAATAAATGTTTTTTTTGAGGGATTTTATGAATAATCAAAAAGCAGCGGAAGCGGTTAAAATGCTTGCGGCTCAAAATAAAAAAATTACATTTGCGGAATCCTGCACCGGCGGACTTGCGGCGGCGACGCTCGTTTCCGTTCCGGATGCGTCAAAGGTGTTCGACGGCTCGTTTGTGACTTATTCCGAAGAAATGAAAACCGCACTTGTCGGCGTCGACGCGTCCGTTATCGAAAAATACGGCGTTGTGAGTGAGGAAACGGCGCGTGAAATGGCTGCCGGCTGTGCAAAACGCGTCGACTGCGGTGTAGGAGTCGGCATCACGGGTTTTGCGGGGCCGACGGGCGGTACGGAAACGACTCCCGTCGGTACTGTCTGCTTCGGTTTTTATGTTGACGGAAAAGTATCGTCGTTTACGGAGAAATTCGGCAATATCGGACGTAATGAGGTGCGCGAAAAAAGCGTCGAATTTGTGTTTTCGACGCTCTGTGATTTATTCGACTGAAATGACTGTGCCGACGTTTTTTTTGTCGGCACTCCCGTTTGTGTTATATCGTTTCGACTTTGATTACGTTTGTGTTTCCTGTCTTGCCGTTTGTCAGACCGCCCGTTATGACAAGCTTGTCGCCTTGCTGCAGATTAAAGTGTTTCTTTGCCTTGTTTTTTGCTTCGTAAAACAGCACGTCGAGAGAACTGTGTATTTCGCACATGACGGGTGTCACGCCCCATGAAAGGGCAAGTTTACGCCACGTTTTTTCGGTGGTGGTTATGCCCAATATGTCAACCGGCGGACGGAAACGTGACACCATCCGTGCAGTCATTCCGGAAATCGTGCACACGGCGATAGCTTTTGCACCTATATCTATAGCCATTCCGCATGTGGAATGCGACACCGCATCGACGGTGTTTTTTATTTTAAAATCCGTCGTGTAAAATTTGCGTTCGTAGCGGATGCTCTTTTCCGTGTATTCGGCAATGCTTGCCATTGTGCGAACCGTCCGCACGGGGTCGCAGCCCATTGCTGTTTCTCCCGACAGCATGGTCGCGCTTGTGCCGTCGTAAACTGCGTTCGCGACATCCGATATTTCGGCTCTTGTGGGACGCGGGTTCGTTATCATGGATTCGAGCATTTCGGTTGCGGTGATAACCCGTTTGCCGAGCAGACGGCACGTTGTGATTATCTGTTTCTGAATCGACGGCAGTTCTTCGAACGGAATTTCAACTCCCATATCGCCTCTGCCTATCATGATTCCGCTGCACTCCTCGCAGATACTTTCTATATTGTCGACGCCTGAGCGGTTCTCGATTTTTGCGATAAGTTCAATGTCGCTGCAGCCGTGTTCACGCATGAAATTTTTTACGTCGAGCAAGTCCTGACGGCATGATACGAACGAGCACGCGATAAAATCGACACCGTTTTCAATGCCGAAAAGAATATCCGATTTATCCTGTTCGCTCAGATAGACCTGTTTCAACACTTTTCCCGGAAAACTCATGCTTTTTCTGTCGGACAGCGTGCCGCCGGATTCGACGCGGCATACGACATCCGTATCCGTCGTTTCCTCGACCGTGAAAATCAGCAGTCCGTTATTGAGCAGCACCTTGTCGCCGGGGTTCAGTTCTGCCGCAAGGTTTTTGTAACTTACGCTCACGCGCTCGTCGTTGCCGATTATGTCATCGGACGTGAAAGTGAATTTATCTCCGGGCTGCAGTTTAATTTTGCCTTTTTCAAACACGCCCACGCGGTATTCCGGTCCTTTTGTATCGAGAAGCACTGCAATCGGAAGTCCAAGGTCGGCTCTGACTTTTTTTATAAGGTTAAGCGTTTCCAGATGCGTTTTATGTGTGCCGTGCGAAAAGTTGAGCCGCGCCACATTCATTCCGGCAAGGCACATTTCGCGCAGTGTGTTTTCGTCGCTGCTCGCGGGACCTATTGTACATACTATTTTTGTTTTTCTCATGTTTCCTCCATTACGTATTTTCCACACGTGCTGTTTTGCCTTCCGGTTTTGCCGTTATGTCGCCCGCTTTTGTGAGCGCAGCCTTTGTGAGCACGGGGCCTATAATTTCATATACGAGTACTGCAAAGAGAATGACAAAACGAACTGTGCTGCCTATATGCATCGGACCGAATGTATCATCCGACGCCACAACGCTTATCATGCCGAGCGCAACGCCTGCCTGCGGCAAAAGCGTTATTCCGAGATATTTTACGATACTCGGTTCGCACTTCATTAACTTTGCGCTCCCCATCGCGCCGAGATATTTGCCGAGCGAACGGAACAGAATGTAAATAACGCCTATGAGGATGAATATCGGCTGTTTGAAAACCGACAAATCAAGACTTGCGCCGCTTATCACAAAGAAGAGCGTGTAAATGGGCTTTGTCCAACGTTCCGTTCTTGACATCAGTTCCTCGGAAGTTTTGCAAACGTTGCAGAAAACAGTACCGAACATCATGCATGTAAGCAGGGGGGATGCCGCAATTTCCACTTCGCCTATGTCAAATGACAGATGCGCAAGCACTACCGTTATGAAAACGAAAGTGATGAGCAGCGTAAGACGGTTCGAGCGCGAGTGAAACAGTTTTTCGAGCTGTGACACGGCAAATCCGACCGCCGTGCCGATAATCGCCGACATTACGATTTCGATTATCGGATTGACTACGACGGAAATAACGTCGATGCTGCCGCCGTGAAGTGCTTTTGCTATGCCGAAAGATATCGCGAACACAATAAGTCCTACCGCATCGTCGAGTGCGACTATCGGCAAAAGCAGGTCGGTGAGAGGTCCTTTCGCCTTGTACTGCCTTACGACCATAAGTGTCGCCGCCGGTGCGGTTGCGGTTGCTATTGCTCCGAGAATTATGCAGGCGGGAACAGGAAGCAGGTCTTCGCCTATCGTTTTCAGTATGACCGCGTGTGTGCAGAGAAGTGCAATGTCAACGAGTGCGGTTGCGGCAAGTGCCTGCAAAATGCCGATTACGGTTGCCTGTCTGCCTGTTTTTTTTAATTCACTTACTCTGAATTCATTGCCGATGTCAAACGCTATGAATCCGAGCGCGACATCGGACACGATGCCGAAAGCGTCCGCCGGTGCGACAGTGTCGTTGAAACCTATTGCATAGCCGTTGAACAGAAATCTGCCAAGACAGAACGTGCCGATGAGAACACCGCCAATAAGGTAAGATGTAACGTCGGGAAGTTTGAACGGCTTCAAAATTCTTGTCATGATGAGTCCCGCAAAAAGGCTCACTGCGGTTGAAAGTAAAATCTGGTCTGTGTTCATATTTATTCACTTCTTTCTGATGCGTCGGATGAATCGGATTCAAAACCGTTTCCGGCGAGTGATGCTTAATAAAATATGTTGTTTTGTGTTTATATTATTGCCGTCCGTTCACGGCAGTATTTTCCGCCGATTCGCGCAGTTTGTTGTAGCATTTTACCGTAAGTTCCACGTCGCCGAGGGCGCGGTGCAGCGTACGTCCTTCGATGCCGAAAAAATCAACGATGTCATCGAGCTTATGATGCTTTAAATTCTTCAGCAATTTGCGCGAAAGCGAAAGCGTATCAACGTAGTCGTTGTCAAAAAATGTCCCGAGTTTTTCAAGACAGTTGTCATAGACGAAATTCAGGTCAAAACGAACATTGTGCCCCATTACCGTGTATCCCGCTGTGAAATCGCAGAAATCCGCAAGAACGTTTTCAATGCAGTCGCCGTCACGGAGCATTTCATCCGTGATGCCGGTGAGCGACCGTATGAACGGCGGCAGAGTGTGGTTTATGCGGATAAGCCTTGAAAAACTGTCGGTAACCGTGTTGCCTTCGACTTTCAGCGCGGATATTTCTATTATATCGTCACGCGCGGGACTGAGTCCCGTTGTTTCAATGTCGAAACAGACAAACGTGTCGGGGAAAATATCAAGACGGCTGCCCATGAATGCACGGTTTGTACTGTTTGTCATTTCAGTATTTTATCGGCGAATTCCGCAAACTCAGGGCAGTCCGAAAGTTCGATCATGCCCTTGTCACACGCTGCGGACAGTTTGGAGTTTATCGGAAGACGAACCGTGTTTCTTATACCGTGCTTTGATGCAATTTCTTCAACATGGCTCTCGCCGTAGATGAAGTGTTTTTTGCCGCAGTCGGGACAGGTGAAATAAGAGTAGTTTTCGACTATTCCGAGAACGGGTACGTTCATAAGCTCTGCCATTTTTACGGCTTTTGTGACAATCATTGACACAAGTTCCTGCGGACTTGTGACAACCACTATGCCCTTTACCGGGAGTGACTGGAAAACCGTGAGCGGAACGTCGCCCGTTCCCGGCGGCAGATCCACAAACATATAGTCAACGTCGCCCCAGACAACATCCGTCCAGAACTGCTTTACCGCCCCCGCGATAACGGGACCTCTCCATATTACGGGGTCCGTTTCGTCTTCAACAAGAAGATTGAGCGACATAAGTTTGATTCCGGTTGCCGTTTGCACGGGGAAAAGTCCCACGTCGCTTGCCTCGGCTCTTTTGTGAACGCCGAAGCTCTGAGGCATCGACGGACCCGTTATGTCCGCGTCGATTATTGCGGTGTCGAATCCTTTTCTGCGGCTTTCAACGGCAAGAAGCGAAGTGACCGTCGATTTCCCGACGCCGCCTTTGCCGCTGACAACGGCTATTACGTTTTTGATATGCGAGAGTTTGTTCTCGGGTTCTGCAAAACTTGTTTTTTCCGCGCTTTGGCAGCCGCCGCTCGAAGCGCATGTGCTGCAATTGTGTGTGCATTCTTCGCTCATATTCAAAACCTCCGAAAAGTTTGTATCTGTATTTCATTTGCGTAATAATTATAACCTTTAAAAGTCCAAAGTCAACAGTTTTGGAAAACTAAAACAGCTGCGCCCGAAAAAAATAAAGCTGACGGGCTGCATGGGTTCAATTTTCGTCAGCCAAGCCGGAAACATCTTTTTCTTGCGACGAAAAGCGCCGTGAGAAACTCACGGCGCTTTCCGTTTGAGGAGATAATTTATGAAGAAAAACGAGGTAGCAAACTAAATATCTTTGTCCTGTTGACAGTTCAAAGTATAATGGGACAACCTTAAAACAGCCTTAATTTAAAAATATATGCGAAAAAAATTTTTTTATTTTTTTTCGTGTGCGAAATCCCGTTTCCGTTATTGAATCTCAACAAAAAGCGAAAGGAAATATTGTGCAGTTTTTTTTGAATAATATCGCCGAAAAAGCATGACCCGGGTTGCAAACCGTTCATGAAATCAGAATCTGACCGTTCCGCCGAACGTGCGAACCGTATTGCCCGTAAGAAGTATGCCGTCATCGGTTATCGTGACGGTAAGATCGCCGCCGCGAACCTTTACGGTAACAGGTTCGTTCATGCTGCAAAGACCGATCTTTACGGCAGCTGCCACAGCGGCGCATGCTCCCGTGCCGCATGCGTACGTTTCACCGTTGCCGCGTTCCCATACCCGCATTTTGAGCATGTTTTTGTTGACGGCTCTTACAAATTCAGTATTGATTCGTTCGGGGAAAATAGGCGCGTTCTCAAACAGCGGACCCGTTTTTTCGATATCGACGCGGTCGACTCTGTCCACGAAAACGACGCAGTGCGGATTTCCAACCGAAAGGCATGTGATATCATACGTTTTTCCGGCAATCTCGTACGGCATGTCCACGACTTCAGTCTTATCCGCTTTTACCGGGACTGCAGCGGCTGAAAAATCGGCTTTGCCCATGTTTGCCGTCACGAGCGACACTTCACCGGAAGAAGTGTATAGCTTCAGTTTAACGATTCCCGCCGGCGTTTCAACGCTTACGGTGTCTTTTTTTACCGTGCCGCTGTCGTACAGATATTTGCCCAGACAGCGAATAGCGTTGCCGCCCGTTGTGCCAAAGGTGCCGTCACGGTTGAAAATACGCATTTTTGCGTCAGCGATATCACTTTTTTCAATCAGCACAAGACCGTATGCGCCGATGCCTCTGTGTCTGTCGCATATCGAAACGCTCAGTGATTCGGGACAGGTTATTTCGCCGTCATAATTTTCGATGAATATGTAGTCGTCGCCTGCTGCCTGTAATTTTTGGAACGGCAGTTCACGGTACGATGTGCGCATCCTGTTTATATCCACAAGTTCTGTGTTGAGCTGCGTGTAGTGTCCCGCGATTATATCGGCAAGTGCATTCGCCGTGTCGAGCGAGGTAAAGCAGGGAACGGAATTGCGCAATGCGCGTCGGTGAAGCGCGATATAATCGTCGACCGTCGAGTCGAGCAGTGCGCCTGTGTAGACAATGTAATTTATGCGTCCGCTCTCGATAAGACGGAAAATTCTGTCGCTTTCGGTGCTGCTTCTCACCGTTTCTACATCAATGCCGAGCGTTGATATTTCGGCGGCGGTTTCGGGCGTCGCGTATATTTTGAATGCGAGGTCATCGAGCTTTTTGGCAAGTGATACTATTTCCGGCAGATCGTGCGTGTCGACGCTGAGAAGCACACCGCGTTCGCCCGCTTTTGCGGTCGGAACGGTCATTCCCGCAGATGTCAGCCCTTTGAAAAGAGCTTCGGTCAGATTTTTTCCGATGCCGAGGACCTCTCCCGTCGATTTCATTTCCGGACCGAGGTAGGAGTTTACGTCCGTGAGCTTTTCGAATGAGAACACTGGCACTTTTACCGCGCAGTACGGCGGAGTTTTGTAGAGTCCCGTTCCGTATCCGAGGTCTTTAAGGTTTTCGCCGAGCATGACGCGCGACGCGAGGTCGACCATCGGCACGCCGGAAACCTTGCTTATGTACGGTACGGTGCGCGATGCGCGGGGGTTGACCTCTATAACGTAGAGCTTGTTCTGATAAATAAGGTACTGGATATTGACAAGTCCCTTTGTTCCGAGCGAAAGAGCAAGTTTTGCGGAGCATTCGGCAAGCTGTTCCGTCATCATGTCGTTGAGATTATACGGCGGGTATACGGCTATCGAGTCGCCGCTGTGCACACCTGCACGTTCGATGTGTTCCATTATGCCCGGAATGAGAATGTCCGTTCCGTCAGAAATAACATCGACTTCAAGCTCGGTGCCTTCCATGTATTTGTCAACGAGCACCGGGTTGTCGATGCCGCTTGCGAGAATGCGCTCCATGTAGATGCGCACTTCTTTTTCATTGTGGACTATTTTCATGTTCTGTCCGCCTATGACGTACGACGGACGAAGAAGGACGGGATAACCGAGTTTTTCGGCGGCTTCAAGAGCTTCGTCGAGTGTCGATACGCCGAAACCGGACGGACGCGAAATGCCGAGTTTTTCAAGCAGCGCGTCGAATTTCTCTCTGTCCTCCGCAATGTCGATACCTTTAGCCGACGTGCCGAGTATCGTTATCCCTTTGCGGTCGAGGTAATCCGTGAGTTTTATCGCCGTTTGTCCGCCGAATGCAACCACCGCGCCGACAGGTTTTTCGACATCGATAACATGCATGACGTCTTCGGGTGTGAGCGGTTCGAAGTAGAGCCTGTCCGCAGTGTCGTAGTCCGTGGATACCGTTTCGGGGTTGTTGTTGATTATCACAACATCGTATCCCATCTGTTTGAGCGTGTGGACGCAGTGCACCGACGAATAGTCAAATTCAATACCCTGACCGATGCGTATCGGTCCCGAGCCGAGCACGAGTACTGTGGGTTTGCCCGAACGCTTAAATGAGCGCGATTCGCACTCCGCGTCAAATGACGAGTAAAAATAAGGCGTTTCGGCGTCAAATTCGGCACCGCAGGTGTCAACCATTTTGTATGACGCTTTCGCTTCGGGTAGATTTTCCGTCCCGGACAGACGCTTTACAGCCGCGTCGGTGTAGCCGAGTTTTTTGCCCTTTGCGTACAGCGTGTCCGAACAGCCGTTTGCAATGCTTTTTTCGTATTCCGCAAGATTTTTAAGTTTATAAAGAAACCAGTTGTCTATTTTTGTGATATCGTGAATTTCTTCTGGGGTCATGCCGCCCTTCAGGGCTTCGAAAACCGTAAAAATACGTCTGTCGTCGTTTATCTTCAGTCTTTCGCCGAGCGGCAGCGTGCTTATCGGCGCGGCGTTGAGCGTGTCGAGATTTATCTCCGCGCCGCGAACGGCTTTCATGAGAGCTTCTTCAAATGACGTGCCTATTGCCATGACTTCGCCGGTCGCTTTCATCTGCGTGCCGAGTTTTCGCGATGCACCCGCAAATTTGTCGAACGGCCACTTTGGGAATTTTACGACAACGTAGTCGAGTGCGGGTTCGCTGCCCGCGCATGTTTTGCCGGTTATGTCATTCGTGATCTCGTCGAGAGTGTAGCCGAGCGCAATTTTTGTCGTTACTTTCGCTATCGGGTATCCCGTTGCTTTCGATGCAAGCGCGGATGAACGCGACACACGGGGGTTAACTTCGATTACGGAATAATCGAAGCTGTCGGGCGAGAGAGCGAACTGGCAGTTGCAGCCGCCGACTATTTTTAATGCGCTTATTATGTTCAGCGACGCACTGCGCAGCATTTGATATTCCTTGTCGGACAGTGTAAGCGCGGGTGCAGTTACGATGCTGTCGCCCGTGTGGATGCCGACCGGGTCGAGATTTTCCATGCTGCAAACGGCAATTACGTTGCCTGCCGCATCGCGCATCGTTTCAAACTCAATCTCTTTCCATCCGTAGATGTATTTTTCGACGAGAATCTGGTGTATGGGGGAAGCGTCAAGACCGGTTTGCGCCGCGGTGGCCATCTCTTCCTCGTTGTTTGCGACTCCGCCGCCTGCGCCGCCGAGTGTGAATGCCGGGCGGATTATGACGGGATAACCGATTTTGTTCGCGACGGCAATCGCATCCGAAACGTTTTCCGCCGTGTCCGATGCAATTGTAGGTTCTCCTATTTCGTTCATCGTATCCTTAAAAAGCTGTCTGTCCTCCGCTTTTGCTATCGCTTCAATGTTTGTTCCGATAAGGCGAACGCCGTGTTTTTCAAGGAAACCGTCCTCCGCAAGCTCCGTCGCGAGCGTAAGACCTGTCTGACCGCCCAGACCTGCAAGCAGACTGTCGGGTTTTTCTTTTTCTATTATCCTTTTCAGCGTGGTGACGGTGAGCGGCTCGAGATAAATTTCATCCGCCATGGACTTGTCCGTCATTATCGTGGCGGGATTTGAATTTACGAGCACTACGTTAACGCCTTCGTCCTTGAGAACGCGGCATGCCTGCGCACCCGCGTAATCAAACTCGGCTGCCTGACCGATAACTATCGGTCCCGAACCTATCATCAGCACTTTTTTTATACTTTCGTCGCGCGGCATTATTTTGCGCCTCCCATCATATCGCAGAATCTGTCAAACAAAAATTCGGTGTCGTGCGGACCGGAGCACGCTTCGGGGTGAAACTGTACGGTGAACGCATTTGCGCCGGGATAGTCGATACCCTCGACAGTGTTGTCGTTCGCGTTCATGTAACGTTCTTCGCCGTTTTGTACACTGCCCGATACGACCGCGTAGCCGTGGTTCTGGCTCGTAATGTAAAGCCGCCCGTTTTTGAGATCCTTGGCGGGTTGATTCGCACCACGGTGACCGTATTTCAGCTTGACGGTTTTGCCGCCCTGCGACAGTGCCGTCAGCTGATGACCGAGGCATATGCCGAACAGAGGGAGCTTGCCGAAAAGTTTTGCAATCTGTTCAATCTGAAATTTGTCGTCGGCGGGGTCGCCCGGTCCGTTTGAAAGCATGACGCCGTCAAACTCACCAGACAAAATTTCTTCTGCCGCGGTTTTGCACGGGAACACCGTCACTTCGCAGCCGCGTGACATGAGTTTGCGGATTATGTTCTTTTTCGCGCCGTAGTCGATAAGCGCAACGCTGTAATTTTTTTTGTTCTCTGCGGGATATACATGGCGCACGGCGCATGACACGTTTTCAACCGCATCTGTTATCGTATAATTTGTTATTACGTCCGTGTTTTCGGGCACGCTGTCGCAGATAAAAGCATTCATAACGCCCTGTTCACGCAGTTTTTTCGTTATCGCCCGCGTGTCGAGTCCGCAGATGCCGGGAATGCCGTTTTTCTTCAAAAATTCATCGAGCGTCATTTCACATCT
This sequence comes from bacterium, assembly GCA_963657065.1. Lineage (GTDB taxonomy): Bacteria > Bacillota > Clostridia > Oscillospirales > Acutalibacteraceae > RUG806. Next base: position 19,022 of record CAVKLD010000002.1, on the reverse strand, counting down.
GAAATTTGACGGCGCGTCGCAGTATTCGCGCACGACATAACCTTTTACGCAGCAGCTGCCTTCAAAATCCTCCGTCATAATGCCGTAGTTGCCTATCAGCGGAAATGTTTGCATTACTATTTGTCCGTAGTAACTCGGGTCGGTGAGCGTTTCGGTGTAACCCTCCATGCCGGTAGTGAAAACAAGTTCACCGACACTTTCGGTGTCCGCCCCGAATGCTTCACCCTCGTAAACAGTGCCGTCGGACAGCGCGAGATATCTTTTTTTCATATAATACTATCCTCCGAAAGCGTGGCTGCCATTACCGCTTTTATCGTGTGCATGCGGTTTTCCGCTTCTCTGAAAACGACCGACGCTTTGCTTTCGAATACCTCGTTCGTTACTTCAAGCTCCGTGCGACCGAATTTTTCACATACCGCTTTTCCGACTTCCGTGTTCAAATCGTGGTAAGACGGCAGGCAGTGCATAAAGATTGCATTTTTATCCGCTTTTAACATTGCGTCCGCGTTCACCTGATAAGGCGACAGATCGCGCAGCCTTTCCCGCCATACTTCCGTAGGTTCTCCCATTGACACCCATATGTCGGTGTATACGGCGTTCGCACCGCTGAGAGCCTTGTCTGTCGACGGTGTGAAAGTAAGCGTGCTGCCGTTTGCGGCGGCAAATTCTTTGCACTTATCGATGAGCTTTTTATCGGGATAATATTTTTCGGGAGCGCAGACCGTGAAGTTTATTCCCGTCTTTGCGCATCCTACCATGAGAGAGTTGCCCATGTTGTAACGTGCGTCGCCCATGTATACGAAATTCAACCCTTCAAGTTCGCCAAACTGTTCTTTGAGCGTCAGCAGGTCGGCAAGTATCTGCGTCGGGTGAAATTCGTTTGTGAGTCCGTTCCACACCGGAACCCACGCGTATTTTGCGAGCTCCTCAACGCGTTCCTGTCCGTATCCGCGGTACTCGATGCCGTCAAACATGCCGGACAGAACACGCGCAGTGTCTGCGATACTTTCCTTTTTGCCTATCTGTGACGCGTCGGGCGACAGATATGTTGTGCCCATGCCGAGGTCGCGTGCGGCGACTTCGAAACTGCATCTTGTGCGTGTGCTTGTTTTTTCAAAAATCAGAGCGGCGTTCTTTCCTTCGCACAACCTGTGCGAAATGCCGTTCTTTTTCATTGCCTTCAGCTTTTCGGCAAGTACTACGAGCGACAGTATCTCCTCGGTAGAAAAGTCGAGAAGCTTCAAAAAATCCCTGCCTTTAAGTGTATTCACAACGATTCCTCCATTCGTATAAATATACATATTTTAAGTGTAAATATACAGATAATATATTACATTATAAGGTCGCCGCGGTCGGTTGTCAACCCCCGCGCATAAAAAAAGTGGAATTGACCGAAAGATGACTGCAATAAAAAGTATTTTGTACCGAACCGATGGGCGATTATCTTTTCCCTGCGGCAAAAAATAAAAAATCGCAGCTCACAGGATGAACCCGTGAACTGCGGTCTTTTTTTGCTTTACCCGGAATGTATCAAAACAAACCGAATGGCAGCGTTTCTTACTTAGCAGCGGTAGTAGCTTCAGCCTTTGTTTCGTCAGCCTTGGTAGCGTCAGCCTTTGTTTCGTCAGCTTTGGTAGCGTCGGCCTTTGTTTCGTCAGCCTTGGTAGCGTCGGTCTTTGTTTCGTCAGCCTTTGTTTCGTCAGCCTTGGTAGCTTCAGCCTTTGTTTCTTCTGCTACAGTTGTGTCCGCAGCAGCTGTGGTTTCTTCAGTAGTGTTGCCGCCGCATGAAGCGAGGCAAAGAACTGCCATGAGAGCTGCTACTGTAAGTGCGATGTACTTTTTCATTGTGTGTTTCCTCCCAAATGGTGAAATATTTGATATGTGTTGTTTCACAAGGCTTACGCCTCGTGCACCGGACCGTTTCGTTTGTTTGCCGACACGGTCTTCGCCTTAGGCAACGCAAATGATAGCCTCGTTGGCAAAAAAAGTCAAGCGATTGTTTCAAGTGATTACAAAAATTTGTGTAAAATAACTTTTTTAAAGGCAAAATTTTAAGAAAAATATTGATATTCACGAAAGTGTTACAAAAATGTAACAGGCAAACCTTACAGTCTTGTAATTTTAATCGCTTTTTTTTCGAAACGCTCTGCGGTTCGAAATGCGGCGGACAATTCCGTATGTTTTTTTTGCCTGTTCTTTTCGGTTGAAAAGGCGCAATCGAAAAGGCGTAAATACTTTTCAAAAAAAATCGTAAAAAACTCGTAATGCTACTTGATTTTTTGTATTGCAGCACTTATAATAAGAGCGTAATGCAGCGATATGACGGACTCACCCGTGCCTACGGGGAGTTTTTCCAGAGTTCTGCATGACAATAAACGACGGAGGTGTTGAACGGCAAATGCTTATTCTCGGGGAATTCAGACATACGATAGACCAGGCAAACAGACTGACGGTCCCTGCCAGATACAGAGATGAAATAGGCTCCGATGCCGTTTTGTACAGAGCGGCGGAGGGCTGTTTGTTTCTCTATTCAAATGCTGAATTCGCGAAAATCGCAGACGGGGTGAGAAGCGGAAAGAGCGGTTTGAACAACCGTGCGAAAATAAGAAACTTCTTCTCGGACACCGTCGGAGTTACGGTCGACAGAACCGGTCGTTTTATAATCCCGCCCGATTATCTCACGGCGGCAAGTCTGAAAAATGACGTTGTTCTTCTCGGTTGTGCGAATCATTTTGAAGTATGGGATGCTGAGGAATACGGCAGACTTATGGAAGAAAAAGAATCATCATCGAATGATGACTATCCGGATGTTGTTTTTTAAGGGGAGTATAAATGGCGTTTAATCATATTCCCGTTCTTTTTACGGAAACAATAGAATCTTTAAACATAAGATCCGACGCTACTTATGCCGACTGCACCGCAGGCGGCGGCGGGCATTCTTCTGCGATTGCGGAGCGTCTTGGTGACGGCGGACGTCTTATAGCGATTGACCGCGACCCCGATGCTGTCGAAAATCTCATTCGCAAATTCGGCGGAAACGAACGCGTTACGGTTGTCCGTAACAATTTTTCGGAGATAAAAAATATAGCTTCGTCTTTGGGAATCGCCGGTTTTGACGGCATAATTGCGGATCTCGGCGTGAGTTCTTATCAGCTTGATACAGCCGAGCGCGGATTTTCTTTTCATGCCGATGCGCCGCTCGATATGCGTATGAGCAAAACGGGACTTTCGGCTGCCGATGTGGTGAATACGTATTCGGAAAGAGATCTTATCAGGGTTCTTACGGTTTACGGCGAGGAAAAATTCGCAAAGAGCATTGCGCGTCACATTATTTCGGATCGCGAAAAGAAGCCGTTCGAAACGACGCTTGAGTTGGCGGAAACCGTAAAAAAATCAATACCGGCTCGGGCTCGGCGCGAGGGCGGTCATCCCGCACGCCGCACGTTCCAGGCTGTCAGAATCGAGGTGAACGGCGAAATCGAACTTTTGCCGAAAGCGCTTTCGGATATGTTCGATATGCTTAATCCCGGCGGCGTGCTGTCGGTAATAACATTTCATTCGCTCGAAGACAGAGCCGTAAAAAACGCCTTTAAGGAGTTTACGCAGGGCTGCACATGCCCGAAAGAATTTCCCGTATGCGTGTGCGGGAAAACACCGCGCGGAAAACTTCAATTCAAGTCCGTTGTTCCGAGTGAAGACGAGCTTAAAGAAAATCCCCGTTCACGCAGTGCGCGTTTGCGCAGTATCATAAAAGTAACCGTATGATAGCGTAATTGTTTTGTCATACGGCATTTGAAACTGAAAAAAACCGCTTTGGCAAGCGGGCGGAGAAATGAAAGGAAGAGGAAACAAAAAATGGCAGGATATGGATATTATAATGATTCAACCGCATATGATTTTGAACTCTTTGAAATACATGAACGTGAATCGGCATCCCGCTTGAATGCCGGACGTTCGTCCGATGAGCGTTCATCTGCGTCACGTTCGTCCGCTGCACGTTCGTCTGCGCCGCGTTCGTCCGCTGCACGTTCGTCTGCGTCACGTTCATCCGCGTCGCGTTCGTCCGCGTCGCGTTCATCCGCGTCGCGTTCATCCGCTGCACGTTCGTCTGCGTCGCGTTCATCCGCCGCGCGTTCGAGTGCTGTGCGTTCGTCTGCGGCTCCCGCTGTGCGGCAAAAGTCGGTTGAACCTGTTAAGCGCACGCCGCGTATAAGAAAAGTCGAGTCGAAAAGCAGTAAGCAGATAAGATTTGAAATAAAACAGAATGCACTGAAAGCGACAGCCGTATTGGTGTTTCTTGCCGCTGTGTTTTCGGCGTTGAGTTTTCAAATCGTTGCGCTGACGGAGCAGTATGAGCTCTTTCGTGAGATAAATTCTGTCGAATCACAGATTTCCGATGCAAAAAGTGAAAATATACGCCTCAATTCTAAACTTAACAGCATGACGAGTATAGGTTCAGTGGACGAGTATGCCACAAAAATACTCGGTATGACAAAAGCCGAAAAGTATCAGGTGAAATGCATTGATCTTTCGGATGGCGACAAGGTGCTCTATTCGTCCCAGTCGCAGATTTTGTCCGCGCTTTCGATTAAGAACGACTCGGAAAAATTGCAGAGCGACGGCAACGACTGACGGCAGCATACGGATGTGTCCCATTGCATACTTTTAAAAGACAATGCAATGCATTTTAACGGAGGTGTTGTAAAATGAGTGGTGAAGAAAACAGAAAAATCAGCAGTTTAAGTCTTACGGCGCGCAGGGGAGTTATTCTGTTGATCTTTATTTTTATATGTATGCTGGCGTGTATTCTGCGCGTGTTGTATGTTTCCGTGATAGGCGCGGAGAAATACCGTGAAAAAGCTCAAAACCAGCAGTTGAGTGTAAAAACCGTATCCGCGAGCAGAGGTACGATATATGACAGTAATATGAATATTCTCGCGCAAAGCGCGGATGTCTGGCTTGTTTACGTCGATCCCAGCAGGGTTACGGACGATTCGGTGGATGAAAACGGCAATCTTGTTAATGGAAACAAAAACCTCGTTGTGAACGGACTTTCAAGTATACTCGGCGTGGATGCCGAGAAACTCAAAACGGCTATCGAGGAACGCTCGCAGTATGCTTATTACAAGGTAAAAAGCAAAGTGGAGCTGACTCAGCGAAATGAGCTGCTTGAATACATAAAGACAAATTCACTCAGCAGCGTTATTTTTATTGATCCCGATACAAAACGCTACTACCCGAATGCGGAGCTTGCATCGACGCTTATGGGGTTTACCGGAACTGACGGCAACGGTTTGTTTGGACTTGAATACTACTACGATGACGTTCTGACCGGAACGAGCGGACGCATTGTCACCGCAAAAAACGGTTTGCAGTATGAACTGCCCAATTCGTTCGAAGAAACCTACGAGGGGAGCGACGGAAACAGTCTTGTGCTTGCGATTGATTCCGAAATTCAGACTATCTTGCAGGATTCTCTGAAAACAGCTCTCAAGGAAACGAATGCGAAAAATGTTTACGGCATTGTGATGGAAACGAAAACGGGCGCGGTGCTTGCGGAAGCGAATCTGCCGGATTACGATCCCAATTCGCCGTATGAAGTTTTGTATCCGGAACTTATTGAATATTTTAAGGAGAACGGAACGGAAGAAGAAAAAGCCGATCCTGAAGCCGCCGCGAGAAATGAGCAGTGGATAAACAAATCCTTCTCGGCTTTTTATCATCCGGGTTCTGTTTATAAGGTCTTTCTTGTGGCAGGTGCGCTTGAGGAGGGTACTATAACTTCCGAAACCACATACAATTGCACCGGCACGATTGAAACGGCGGGCAGAACCGTAAAAGACTATTACACAACGGGTCACGGTGTGGAAAATCCCGCGAAGCTGCTTATAAACTCATGCAACTGCTTTTCGGTGTTCGTGGGGCAGAAGATGGGTACAGAACTCTATTTTAAGTACTTCGAGGCGTTCGGTTTTACCGAAAAAACCGGTGTGGACAGCACCGGCGATGCTACGCCGCGTGTGAACGTGAGTTATCATGACCCGGATGTTTCATTTACCGAATCCGACCTTGTCAGCGCATCATTCGGACAGTCGATATCCGTCACACCTCTTCAGGTGGTGACAGCCATAAGCGCGATAGGCAACGGCGGCAAGCTCATGAAACCCTATGTCGTGCAAAAACAGATTGATTCAAATGGGAATACAGTGAAAGAAACAACGCCCGTTGTAAGACGTCAGGTTGTTTCCGAAAACACCGCGTCGACGGTTGCGTATTACATGAGTCAGGTTGTCAAAGACGGCACGGGTAAAAACGCTTATGTTCCCGGATACAAAGTTGCGGGTAAAACCGGAACATCCGAAAAACTGGGGAGTGCCGATACGGCGTATATCGCATCTTTTGCGGGATTTGCCCCGTATGACGATCCCGATATTTCGGTGGTAATCATAATTGATGAACCTCAGGGTGAAAATTATTCCGGCGGTGTTGTCGCCGCGCCCGTCGCGGGTGAAATTTTTGAAAAGGTGCTTAAGTACCGCGGTGTTACTCCCGTCTACAGCGACGATGAAATTGCTGCGATGACGGTGTCTACTCCCAATGTTGTGGGCAGCTCGGTCGAGGAGGCGAAGAATTCGCTCGAATCGGAAGGTTACACCGTGCGCGTTATAGGCAACGGCGACAGCGTCGTGTCGCAAAGTCCCGAAGAGGGCAAGGCTACGCCCGTCAACGGATTCGTCGCCGTGTATACCGACAGCGAAACGCCTGTCGAGAAGGTTAAAGTCCCTGATTTTACGGGAATGTCGGTGAGCGAAGCCACCAAGGTTGCGGTGAATAACGGACTGAACGTGAAAATTTCCGGTTCCGCTTCAGAGTCCACGGGTGTTGCGGCATACAAGCAGGATAAGGAAAAGGACACCGAAGTCGACATCGGCTCGGTAATAACGGTTTATTTCAGAACAACAAGCGGCGTTCACGACTGATTGATATTTAAAATGTTTCTTTTGCGGCGGAGTGATTTTCCGCTGAGTACAGCGTGTGAAAGAGCGGGAAACGGGTACTATTATTCAATCGGAGGTATCTGTTTTGAAGCTGAGGGAATTACTTGTTTCGTCCGAACTCGATATTGACGCGGGGAGCGTTGCCGACGCCGATATAACGTCGGTTACGGAAGAATCCGATTCCGTTTCGACGGGAAGCATATTTGTGTGTGTAAACGGCAAAAATTACAACGGACACATGAAAGCGTTTGAAGCCGTATCATCCGGGGCGGCGTTGGTTGTCGGTGAAGAAAATATCGATGCGCCTCGTTACGTCAGAGTAGCTGACGCACGCAAAGCCGTATGTGCTCTAAGCCGTGCGTTTTTCGAAAAACCGGACAAAAGACTGAATCTGATCGGTATCACGGGAACAAACGGAAAAACCACGACAGCCGAATACGTTCGCCATATTATGACGTTTGCGGGCGAGAGATGCGGTATCATAGGCACTCTCGGTTGGGATTGCGGCGACGGACGCGTTCCGTCGGAACGAACCACACCCGACAGTTTTACGTTTTTCTCCGAACTGAAGAAAACGGCTGACCGCGGATGCGGATATTGCGTGACGGAAGTTTCTTCACAGGCTCTTTCGCAATGCAGAGTTGATTGCGCCGAGTTTGATATTGCCGTACTTACTAACATCGGACACGATCATCTCGACTATCACAAAACGGTGCGTGATTATGTCGCCGCAAAGAAAAAGCTGTTTTCGATGGCTAAAGCCGGACTTGTCAATGCCGATGACGCCTACCGCGACGAGTTTGTTGCGGCGGCCGACGGCAAAACCTGCAAACTGTACAGCGCGGGTGCAAATCTGTCCGACTACTCCGCACGCAGTATAAGACCTGACGGCAAAGGCGGTTCGTCGTTCGTTTTGTTTGACGGATTCCTGCCGGAACGTGTCGGTATATCTGCACCGGGAAAAATAGGCGTTTATAATTCGCTGTGCGCGGCATCAATATGCATGATGTCGGGTGTTGACGCAAAAACCGCCGCAGCGGCTCTTTGCCGATTGCCTGCCGTCAGAGGACGCAGTGAGATGATAATGTCTTCGGACGGTGTCCGCGTATGTATTGATTTTGCGCATACTCCCGAAGCGCTGAGTGCGGTGCTTTCAGCTATCCGGGAGAGTACAAACGGAAAAATAATAACCGTGTTCGGGTGCGGCGGCGACCGCGACGCGACAAAACGCCCCGTAATGGGCAGGGTTGCATCGTCCGCGAGCGACAGCGTTATTCTTACGTCCGATAATCCCCGGTCGGAGAATCCCGAAAAAATAATCGCTGATATTTCATTGGGGATTAAAAACAAAACTTTTTTGCTCAAAGAACCGGACAGACGCAGAGCGATAGAGCTTGCGCTTGAAAAGGCATCTGCCGGAGATACGGTGCTTATTGCGGGCAAAGGTCATGAAATGACTCAAACGTCAAAGAACGCTTCGGTTCGTTTTAGCGATGCCGAAACCGTAAAAGATATATTGCATATAAAAAATTCCGACGTGTTTTGAAAGGATTGGTACAGATGAATATATGGGTTGCGGTGGGATTATGCATCGCTGTCGGTTTTTCCGTTTCATATCTTTCCGGATTCGGATTGATTCCGTTTTTGCATAAATTGAAATTCGGACAGACTATTCTCGACATAGGTCCGTCGTGGCACAAAAAAAAACAGGGCACACCCACAATGGGCGGATTCCTGTTTATCATCGGGTTTGCCGCAAGTTTAACGGTTGTGCTTGTCACCGACAAAATTATGGGCGGCAGCATTCTGACAAAGGGACGCGAATTGCAGTCTGATGTGATTCACACGAAAATTTTCACCGGAATACTTTTTGCTGCGGCGAACGGTTTTATAGGGTTTATCGACGACTACATAAAGGTCGTAAAAAAGAGAAATCTCGGTCTTACCGAATTGCAAAAAACGGTTTTGCAGCTTGCGGTAGCCGTGGTGTATCTTTTCACTCTTGCAAAGTTCGCCGGAGTGAACTTTATGTGGATACCGTATGTCGGCGTTTACAAAAACACGTTTTTGTTCTGGTTCGTCGGGATAGTTGCGATTTACTGCACGGTGAACGCGGCGAATTTTACCGACGGCGTCGACGGACTGTGCGCGAGCGTTACGTCGGTTATCTGTGTTTTCTTTGCGGCGACTGCGGCGTTAAGGCAGCTCACGGGATTAAGTATCGTCTGCTGCGCATTGCTCGGCGCGTTGCTTGGATTTTTTGTTTGGAATAATAACCCCGCGCGTGTAATGATGGGTGACGTCGGTTCTCTGTTTATCGGCGGCATGGTTGCGTCGTTTGCTTTTACGCTTGACATGCCGTGGATAATAATTCCGATCGCCGTTATTTATGTTATTGAATTCGGCTCGGATATCCTTCAAATTTTCTACGTAAAGACGCATAACGGAAAGCGTTTGTTTAAGATGGCTCCGCTTCACCACCATTATGAGATGTGCGGATGGAGCGAAAAAAAGATATGCACCGTCTTTTCTTTGATAAGCGTTGTCGGCGGTGTTGCGGCTCTTGCACTGGTCTGGTTCGGAAGGGATATGTAAAAAAACAAGAAAAAACGCACTGGAGGTATTTAAAATGGCAATTGTGAGCAAACTCAAAAAGTACATTAAGGACAAAGGCGGTTTGTTTATAACCGGAAGTTTCGATACGCTGTTTTTCATTTTTCTTGTGACGGTAATAGGTATAGGGCTTGTGATGCTTTACTCCGCGACGTATGTCTATGCCGTTTACAACTCAAAGACGGGAGATCCGGCTACCTATTTTACCAGTCAGCTTGAAGGCGTTGCCATCGGCGGCGTTTTGATGTTTATAATTTCGCGGCTTAACTACCGTGCGCTCGAAATGCCCGCTGCCGTGCTCGGCACCGTTGCTTCGGTGATATTGTTGATTGCTGCACTTTTTGAGAAAAAATCGCGCGGCACCAGCAGATATGTTTATTTCGGCAGTTTCCAGTTCCAACCGTCCGACATTGCGAAATTTGCGCTGATATTGACTCTGGCATGGCTTCTCGACAGATATCACAACCTCGTTGTGAGCAAAAAAACTTTGCGGCTTAAGGCGGCAAGAAATATTAACGATCGGTTGGGTGTTCCGTTGTTTAACAAATCACTCGGAATCATTCTGCTTTGCGGTTTGATATTGATTGTTTACGCGGGTCTTGTTGCCTGGGGCAGTCATCTTTCCGGTACGATACTGATGCTTTTGATCGGAGTTGTCATGCTTTATCTCGGAGAAATACGTTTCAAATGGTTTATTGCGGGAACTGCTTTTGCGGTGCTGGCTGCCGTTGCCGTATTTAAGATGGGGCTTCTCAAAGATTATATGATGGACAGAATCGTTGCGTGGCTCAATAAGGATTACAGTCCGCTCGGCGAACGCTGGCAGACAAATCAGGCTCTTTATGCAATTGCATCGGGCGGCTTCTTCGGCAAGGGATTCGGCGCTTCGACGCTGAAGCATCTCTATGTTTCCGAACCGCAAAACGATATGATATTTTCGATCGTAGTCGAGGAGCTTGGCTTTCTTTTTTCGTCGTTTATAGTTTTGCTTTTTGCTCTTCTCGTGTGGAGAGGATTCGTAATAGGAATAAATGCCGCCGACCGCTACGGTTCGCTTGTGGCAATGGGGATATCGTTCCAGCTTGCTTTGCAGCTTTGTTTGAATATTGCCGTCGCGACGGACTCACTGCCGAATACCGGTATATCGCTGCCGTTTTTCAGTTACGGAAGAACCGCCATGGTAATGAATATGGTCGAAATGGGATATTTGCTGAGCATTTCACGTTCGTCGAAAATGAAGAAACGTATTTGATGCGGGAGGTTGTTGTATGAGAGTGATTTTTGCCGCAGGCGGAACGGGCGGCCACATAAACCCCGCGCTTGCAGCTGCGCAGGAACTGCGCAGACGTATGCCGGATGCGGCTATATTGTTTGTCGGGACTGCCGAAAAAATGGAATCGAAGCTCGTCCCGAAAGCGGGTTTTGATTTCAGAACAATCGATATTTCCGGGTTTCAGCGTTCGTTTGCACCTGCCGATATAATTCATAACCTCGGTACTCTCCGCAGGCTTGTTTTTGTCACCGGTCAATGCAAGCGTATAATTTCCGAATTTAAACCCGATGTTGTTGTCGGATTCGGCGGATATGTCAGCGGTCCTGTGGTGCGTACCGCGCACAGACTCGGCATAAAGACGGCAATTCACGAGCAAAATGCCTTTCCCGGCAAAACGAATATCGTTCTTTCGAAATATGCCGATGCTGTTATGCTTACTTCGGAAAATGCCGCGAAACGGTTGAAGTGCGCGGTAAAACCCATTATTACGGGACTGCCCATAAGGAAGGAATTGTTGTGTGTCGACAGGGCCGAAGCGCGAAAAAGACTCGGCGTGTCCGACGGCGTGTCGCTTATCCTTTCGACCGGCGGCAGTCTTGGAGCGGAATCGATAAATAATGTCATGTGTGACGTGATTGAGCATTTTGCCGATGATGCAAGACTTTTCTTTGTTCACGGCTACGGGCAGCTCGGCAGGTTTGTCCCCGACAAACTGCGTGAAAAGGGATACGACCCTGAAAAAATTTCAAATGTCCGAGTGAGCGAATACGTTTTTGATATGGCGGATTGCATGGCTGCCGCAGACCTTGTAATAAGCCGTGCGGGTGCAAGTTCACTTGCTGAAATCGAAGCACTCGGAAAAACTTCAATTCTCGTTCCCTCTCCATATGTTTCCGAAAATCACCAGTACTATAATGCAATGGCACTTGCCGAAAAAAATGCGGCTGTTCTCATCGAGCAAAAGGATTTGACGAGCGAAAAAGTGTCGGAGATTATCTCCGACCTCGTCGCAAAACCGGAAAAGTACCATCGGATAGGCGACAGCGCGCGTAACCTTGCCGTTGCAGACGCTCAGAAAAAAATATGCGATATTATTATATCGCTTGCGGAATAAAAACCTAAATTGAACATCCTGTAACGCAATAACGCTGTTTTTCATAGGATATTATAGGTTTATCCTTACGAAAGGGTGTTATTGAGTTATGTGCAAATACGTTGTTGAGGGCGCAAGACGGTTAAGCGGGTGCGCCGAAATTCACGGAGCAAAAAACAGTGCACTCCCGATTCTTGCTGCGTCCATAGTGTGCAGGGGTGTAAATGTTATCCGCAACTGTCCCGAACTGTCGGATATCGACGCTACTGTTAATATTCTGCGCCATCTCGGCTGTACCGTTACACGCGAACGCGACACGGTAACCGTGGACAGCTCCGTTATAACGCAAAACAGCATTCCCGATGAACTGATGCGTGAAATGCGTTCGTCGGTCATATTCCTCGGCGCGATTTTATCGCGTACCGGCGAAGTATCGCTTTCAACTCCGGGCGGGTGTGAAATAGGACTTCGCCCGATCGACATTCATCTTGACGGCATGAAAAAACTCGGTGCGGAGGTCAATTCGGATTTCGGTCTTCTGACGTGCCGTGCAAGCGGCGGCCTTCGGGGGACAAAGATAAATCTGTCTTTTCCGAGCGTGGGTGCGACGGAGAATATAATGATTGCGGCTGCGACGGCTGAGGGAATCACCGTGATAACGAACGCTGCGCGTGAGCCCGAAATAAGCGATCTCGCGGATTTTTTGAACAGAGGCGGCGCACGGATTGCAGGCGCGGGGGAGAGCACGCTTGTGATTGAGGGTGTGCACGAATTGTCCGGTGCGGAGCACACCGTAATTCCCGACAGAATAGTCGCGGCAAGTTATCTCGCGGCGGCGGCATGCACCGGCGGCAGCATTGAACTTTCAAACGTGATTCCCGCGCATTTGGAACCGGTACTCAACGTGTTTGAGGAAAGCGGGTGCAAAGTGGATGTGAACGGGCGGAAAATCGCTCTCTGCGCACCGAACAGACTGAAAAACGTTAAAATGATACGTACAATGCCGTATCCCGGATTCCCCACGGATATCCAGGCGCCGATTGCCGCTATGCTTACGCTTGCAAGAGGTACGTCGCTTATTGTTGAAACTATTTTTGAGAGCAGATACAAATATATCGGCGAACTTGTGCGCTTCGGCGCGAAGATAAACGTGGATGGGAGAATGGCGGTTATCGAAGGCGTGCCGTCGCTTCACGGCGCATCGGTCGTGTCGCCCGATCTCCGCGGCGGTATGGCGTTGATAATTGCCGGACTTGCGGCGGAGGGCACGACAACCGTGCTCGACGACGGACACATCGGCCGCGGGTACGAATTTCCCGAACGTGTCCTTGCAAAATTGAATGCAAAGATAAAGAGGGTGGACGAATGATTGAAAAAGACAGACGAAGCGGTGCGCGTTTAGCGTCCGTGAGCCGCGGAAATCAGTTGAAACAAAGTTCCGGAAGACGGAAAAGAAGAAAAAGAAGACGCGACGCGTTTATCGTCGCGTGTGCACTTTTGCTGCTCATTTCCGTGGGCGCGGCTTTTTCGCTGAAATTTCTTTTCAAGGTGGAATCCGTCGCGGTTGAAAACACGGCGGAGCGTTACACGAATGAAAGTATAACGGAAGTTTCCGGCGTAAAAATCAACGGCGGCATGTTCGGCTTCAGTGCAAAAAAAGCGGCGAAAAAAGTTGAAAAACAACTTCCGTACATCGGAAAATGCACTGTAAAACGGAGTTTGCCGGATACTGTCACGATAAGCGTTGAATATACATACCCGGCGATGGCGGCTCAAATGGCGACGGGATACATTCTTATCGACAAAAACGGAAAGGTGCTCGAACATGTTTCCGCTCTTCCTCCGGACGGTATCGCCGTACTTAAAGGCGTCAATGTCACGGGCGGCGTTCCGGGTGAAACGGTATCGGTCGAGGGCGAAAACGTGCTGCAGTATATTTCGGATGTCGCCTGCGCATTTGACGAAAACGGCATGGACAATATTACGGCGTATACGATTTCCGAAAACGGCAGTCTGACCGTCGAAATCGATTATATTATCGATTTGAAACTCGGCGTGCTGTCAAAGGCTGCGTCGAAAGTGCGCTTCGCGAAAGAAGTCATTGCCGATAATTCCGCATCACCCGCCGAGGGTGATAAAACGGTAATCGATATTACGGAAGGTACAAAAGCGTATGTTCGTTCGCAAAAGGCGATTGATGCCGCGAGCGAAGCCGCAAGTATCGCTCAAGCCAACGGCGGCAGCGAAAACAAACCCGATGTTCCGGAAACTTTGCCGGAAACGACGGTCGAATAATGTAAAGGTGATGTCTTTACAGTTGCGCTGTTGTAAAGTGAAATACTTTACAATCAAATCGCGAATATGCAGTGTACGCGTGTTCATGATAAGTTTACTAAAATATTGTATTTCTTCTTGAAATCCGCAAACAAATATGATACTATAATGTAAGTTGTTGAAAATCAGGGTTTTTACAAGAACACGGAGGTTTTAAATATGGCTTTTGAAATGTCGGCTGAATATGATGTTGTTACTCAGATAAAGGTTGTCGGCGTAGGCGGCGGCGGTGGAAATGCCGTTAACCGTATGGTGGAGTCGAATGTTCAGGGTGTTGAGTTTATAGCCGTCAACACCGATAAGCAGGTGCTTATCAGTTCAAAGGCAACCACAAAAATTCAGATAGGTGAAAAGGTTACTCAGGGACAGGGCGCCGGCTCCAAACCGGAGATAGGCAAAAAAGCCGCAGAGGAGAGCATGGAGGCTCTCAACGAGGCTCTTGCCGGTACTGATATGGTGTTCATCACCGCCGGTATGGGCGGCGGAACCGGCACAGGAGCTGCTCCCGTTATCGCTCAGCTCGCCAAAGACAAGGGTATCCTTACGGTAGGCATAGTCACAAAGCCTTTCGAGTTTGAGGGCAGACGCCGTATGCAGCAGGCGGAGTCAGGCATTGCGGAGCTTGCGCAGCATGTCGACAGTCTTATCGTAATTCCGAATGAACGCCTTAAACTTTTTTCGGAACAGAAAATCACTTTCCTCAATGCATTCTCGATTGCCGATGATGTGCTTCGTCTTGGCGTAAAGAGCATTGCGGAGCTTATAAAGATTCCCGGAATAATCAATCTTGATTTCGCAGACGTCACGTCCGTCATGAAAGATGCCGGTCACGCTCACATGGGCGTCGGCAGAGCTCAGGGAAAAGACAAGGCGGAGTCGGCTGCAAACGCGGCTATTTCGAGTCCGCTGCTTGAAACGACGATACAGGGCGCAAAGGGTGTTATCATACTCATTTCCGCGTCCAGCGATGTCACGCTTGACGATGTTGACGTTGCAGCTACCATTGTTAAGGATGCCGCCGACATTGATGCGAATATTATCTTCGGCGTTTCTACCGATACGTCGCTTGACGACGAAATGGTTGTTACCGTTATCGCTACCGGTTTCGGTTCGGACGGCGACACTCAGACGCAGTCGAACGACACAAAGAATTCCGCTCAGACAGAGCATGCCGCGCCGGCGCAGTCCGAGCGCGGTGTCGATGACAGTGATGTCATAGATATTTTTAATATGTTCAAAAACAAGTAATTGTTTTAGATAAAAAGTAATTTCACGTTTCAGTTAGGGTTTTGAAAGGATAATTTTATGGCAGACGGAAAAAAGATGGTGGAAGCCATAACTTCAATGGAGAATGACTTCGCCAAGTGGTACACGGATGTGTGCAAAAAGGCGGATCTTGTGGATTATTCGAGCGTTAAAGGCTGTATGATAATCCGTCCCTACGGTTATGCAATTTGGGAGCTTATCCAGCGTCAGATGGACGAACGTTTTAAGGCACTCGGTCATGAGAATGTTTATATGCCGCTGTTCATTCCCGAATCGCTTCTGCAAAAGGAGAAAGATCACGTTGAGGGGTTTGCTCCCGAAGTCGCATGGGTAACTCACGGCGGAAATGAGCCGCTGCCCGAACGCCTTTGCGTGCGTCCCACTTCCGAAACGCTTTTCTGCGAGCATTATGCAAATATTATCCATTCTTACAGGGATCTTCCGAAACTCTATAATCAGTGGTGCAATGTTGTCAGATGGGAAAAAACGACAAGACCTTTCCTGCGTTCAAGAGAGTTTTTGTGGCAGGAGGGGCACACCGTGCACGCAACCGCGGAGGAGGCAATCGAGGAAACGGAACGCATGCTCAACGTTTACGCCGATTTCTGCCGCGACGTTCTCAATATGCCTGTCATAAAAGGCAAAAAGACAGAGAGTGACAAGTTTGCGGGCGCGGAGTCGACATATGCCATCGAGGCTCTCATGCACGACGGAAAGGCGCTGCAGGCAGGCACGTCGCACTATTTCGGCGACGGTTTTGCCCGTGCGTTTAACATGACCTATACTGATAAAGAGAACAAGCTGCAGTATGTTCATCAGACATCTTGGGGCAGTACCACACGCCTTATAGGCGCGGTTATCATGTCCCACGGTGATAACGACGGACTTGTTCTTCCCCCGAAAATTGCGCCGATTCAGGTGGTAGTTCTGCCTATAGCCGCGCATAAGCCGGGCGTTATCGAGAAGGCTCTTGAAGTGACAGACAAACTCAAAGCAAAGTTCAGAGTCAAGTGTGACACAAGTGAAAATTCGCCGGGCTGGAAGTTCGCCGAATATGAAATGAAAGGTGTTCCGCTTCGACTTGAGCTTGGCCCCAAAGACATACAGAACAACTCATGCGTTATTGTACGCCGTGACAATCGCCAAAAATACGTGGTTTCGCTCGATGAACTCGAAACGGAGATATCAAGGATTCTCGACGAACTTGGTCAGGCTCTCTATGACAGAGCTGCTCAAAACATCGAAAACAGAACCTACAGATGCACTTCGATTGATGAAATAAAACAATCTCTCGCCGAACACGGCGACGGTTTTGTAAAAGCAATGTGGTGCGGAAACGAGGAATGTGAGGATAAAGTTAAAGAGCTTACAGGTGTCGGCTCGCGCTGCATTCCGTTTGACCAGGAGGAACTTTCAGATAAATGCGTTTGTTGCGGTAAAAAAGCATGGAAAATGGTTGTTTGGGGTAATGCTTATTAAACTATAAAACCCACTTTTTTAACTGCAAAATAACAGAAAATCGTCGGTGGCTTACAACGCCGGCGGTTTTCTGTTTTTAAAAACGGGCGGGTTCATTCAGATAAAAAACAGCAGCGGGCACGAACAGCGCCCGCCGCCGAAGTGTTGATTTTTAATGTTTATTCAGCAAACATGCCGAGATAACCTGCAAATTCCATCAAACCGATTACTCCGGAAAGAACTTTGCCGTCGGTTGTCGTCATATACTTCGGAATATCCGATGTGATGGTGTCAAAGTAGGTTGCGCCTGTGATAATGCCGTCCTTGTTCAATGTTTCGACGAGAAGCAGCTTCTTGCCGTTCATGTAAAAACGCAGAGTGTTGTCGGCGTCTTTTGAGTACGTCAATCTCGTACAGACATTTCCCTGATACACGACTTGAGCCTGTTCCAACTGTCTAAGGTCAACGCCTTCGATTTTTGTGTTGAGTTCCGGATCCGAAGGTTCGGGGAATGACAAGCCATCCGATGAATCAATACCTATAGTTTTAAGAATGCTGTTGTCGAGGTGGAAATAGTATCTGGTTCCTTCATATTCGGTTTCAAAGTACTTTTCGGTGACGGTTTTTCCGAGCAGGTTTTTGGAAGTGAAAGCAAGGTATCCTATATCTGCGGACTCATCAATCGGCATCATCATATAGATGGACTGCCCGGGATTTATCGCAATCGTGACCTCGGATTCTTCATATTCGTAACTCTTTGTGGCTGTGTTGTAAACCGGCGTGTTGCTGCTGTCATAGACGATAGTTTTCATTTTGCCGCTGAAGTAGTATTTGCCGCTCAGATATGTAAGAAGCTCATTGTCATCATAGTCAAAAGTTTCCGGCTTGAGTACTTCGCCGCAGCGGCTGCATTTAACGGTTTCGCCTTCCGCAAGCGTCTTGTCGTCGACTACGTGACCGAGTGCACGAACCGTAATTTTTTTGACCGCTTTTTTGCACATTTCGCATTTGACCGTGATTTCACCGGCTTCGGTGCATGTTGCGGTTTTTGTTACGGTGGCAAGTTCCGCGTTTTCAGAGTTAAATTTGTGCTGAAGTTTTTTTGAACTGTTCTGCTTTTTTCCGCCGCAGACGGAACATGTTTGGTAATAGTTTGCAGCTTTTTCGCATGTCGGGAGGATATCGTTCCCGTTACTGTCTTTAAAGTATTCAATGTCGCCGTCGAACGTGCATGCTATCGGCTTATTCCTTGTAACGCCGCACTTTGTGCAGGTTTCAATGTGTGTGCCGTTTGACCAATCGGAGTACCCCGCGGTTTCTTCAATCGGTTTGTATACAAAATTATGTTCACACTTTTCGGTTTCGGTGGTTTCTTCCTGTTTGATTGCCGGTTCGTCGGGGATGGTGTCAAGATTGACAGCCGCACGAAGAACGGTTCTTGCGTCGGTTACGGTGATATTGCCATCTCTGTCAACATCCGCCGCCGCTCTGATTTCGTCGTTTTTCGGCTCGTCAAGGTTGACAGCGAAGCGAAGAATCTGACGGGCGTCCGAAACGCTGATTGCCTTTTCGTCCCCGTCGGCATCGCCGAGTTTAATTGCCGCAAATGAAGTGACGGCAAGGAGGATCGCAATAAATGCGCATGCTGTTGCTGAAAGTGAGAATTTATTTATTTTTCTCATGCATTCCAATCCTTTCTGTTCTTTTTTTGCGGTGAATCCGCAGCGTTTTGAGGTTTGTTATTTTGTTCAAAACGCATAAAGATACACCCATTTAACAGTATAAACTATTCAATGTTCGAACGCAATACCTTTCGGGAAAAAAGTTTTTTCCATTTTTAACAGTTGCTGCTGCATTTTTTCGCCGCAGCGCTTTGTCCTGCACTGCAAAAAAATCGGCGGCGAACACAATCCGTGCCCGCCGCCGAAGCGTGCAATGTCGTTTAGTCTAAAACGCCGATATAGCCTGCAAATTGCATCAGACCGAC
>CAVKLD010000001.1:0-106915 GCA_963657065.1 bacterium | reverse complement strand
TTTCATAGGGTTCTGAGGTCTTTACTCTTTACAAACTGTCAAAGTCGGGATTATACCGCATAAAAACGGACTTGTCAAGCGTTTGTTACACAAAATGCCCGCGCAACAAGCGATTTACATATTGCGGTTTCTTTGCGGATATGGTATACTGATAAAATAGTAGAATATTCTTTGAATTTTTCTCCGGTCAAAACAAAGGCCGATGCGAACAGAGGTTTTTTATTTGAACAGACGTGCATGGAACATAATACCGTATGACAAAACCAAGGCGCTCGCCCTCGCAAAAGAGGCGGGCGTTGATGAGTTTGCCGTCCTTTTGCTTCTGTCGCGCGGATATGACACCGCAGAAAAAATACGTGATTTCGTATACTGCGAAGCACAGCCGCTTTCGTCCCCGTTTGAAATAAAGGACATGGACAAGGCTGTCGAGCGCATTCGCACGGCAATCGCCGGCGGCGAAAAAATACTCGTCTACGGCGACTACGACTGCGACGGAGTCACGGCGGCGGCACTGTTGTATTCGTACCTTGAAGCCGTAGGCGCGGACGTTCACTTCTATATTCCGTCCCGCCTTAACGACGGTTACGGACTTACGGATACCGGCGTTCGCTACATTTTGGAGAATAATTACACACTGGTTATTACTGTCGATAACGGCATTTCGGCAATAAACGAGGCAAAAACGCTCAAAGCAAACGGTGTTTCTCTTGTTGTCACCGACCATCACAAGGCGGGTTCGGAGCTGCCCGACGCGGACGCAGTGGTTGACCCGCACCGTGAAGACGATACTTGCAGCTACAAAGATTTTGCGGGAGTCGGCGTTGCGCTAAAGCTGTGTATGGCTCTTGAAGACTCGGACAGCGAAACCGTGGCGGAAGAGCTCGGAGAGCTGGCGGCACTCGGAACGATAGCGGACATAGTCCCGCTGACGGGAGAGAACCGAATAATAGTGTCGAGAGGATTACAGCGTTTGCAAAATTCATCACGCCCCGGAATTATCGCGCTTTTGGAGGCATCTTCAACCGCCGACAAAACATTGACATCCACCGCCGTTGCGTTTTCTCTTTCGCCCAGAATCAACGCGGCAGGGCGAATGGGAGATGCAATGACCGCGCTGAGGCTGCTTCTGACCGATGACCCCGATGAAGCGCACGATTGCGCCGAAACACTTTGCAGGCTCAATGCGGAACGTCAGAAAACGGAAAACGAAATAGCACAATCCGCCGAAAAAATATTTGAAACGCATCCCGAATACGCATCCGACAGAATAATAGTCGTATCCGGCAGAGATTTGCATCCGGGCGTCGTGGGAATTGCGGCGGCTCGGCTCGCCGATAAATATTCCAGACCCGCGATAGTCATTTCTGTTCCCGAAAACGGCGCGTGCCGCGGTTCGTGCAGAAGTATAGACGGGTTGTCGATATACTCCGCGCTCGATGCATGTTCCGACCTGCTGATTCAGTTCGGCGGACACACGCTTGCGGCGGGATTCTCGATAGAAAGAGAAAACATCGACGCATTCCGAAAAAAGATAAACGCGTACGCCGCGTCCGTCGGCGACATTTTTCCATCGCTGAACATCGATTGCAGGCTGAACCCCGCAAACATCACGCCGGAAATTTTTGAATCGCTCGACATTCTGGAGCCGTTCGGCGCGGCGAATCCCGCGCCCGTGTTCGGACTGTTTCAAATGACGGTCGCCGCCGTAAAACCGCTCGGCGGCGGAAGGCATCTGCGCGTTGCGCTCTCCCGCGGACGGGCAACGGTTCAGGCGGTGTGGTTCAACGTTACGGAGTCCGATTTTCCTTTTGCCGTCGGCGATACGGTTGACGCGGCGGTGCGAACCGAAAAAAACGAATTTCGCGGAAAAACAGGCGTTTCCGTTCAGATAAAAGACATGCGCCCGTCGGGCTGCAACGACGCTGAAATTTTCAGCGGACTTGCAAGGTGTGATGCCGTTTTGCGCGGTGAAAGCGTATCCGAAGACGACGCGTTAAAACTGCGTCCCGACAGAAACTATATTGCAAAAGTTTACAGATATATAAAAGAAAACGAGCCGCTGCGCACCGTTCCCGAGGTGCTCGCGCTGCGAATAGGAGGCGTCCCGGAACAGGCGGGAAAAATAAAACTGTGCGTATCGGCACTGACAAACGCAGGTATCGTCGTGCAGTCAGCCGACGGACTTTGCACGGCAAAGACGAACGCAAAAACCGACCTCACGCAAAATGAAATTCTGCGCCGGGTGGGATACATGAACAAACGAAACAAAGGTGAAGAAGATGTGTGAAGGATATGAATTTTATGAATCTCTCGACAAAAAAGTAAAAAACGCCTACTCAGCAGAAGACGCTGCAGATATCGAACGCGCATTTGAATTTGCTTACAGGGCGCACTCGGGTCAGCGTCGGAAATCGGGCGAACCGTACATAATCCATCCGGTCGCTGTCGCGGATATCCTCATAGGGTTCGGCATGGACGCACAAAGTGTTGAGGCTGCGCTTCTTCACGACACAGTGGAAGACACACCCGTAACGGGGGAGGACATAAAGAAGAATTTCGGCGCAAGCGTTGCCCTGCTTGTAGACGGCGTAACAAAGCTCGGTAAAGTTCCGCTTGCAAGCAAAGAAGAGCAACAGGCGGAAAATTTACGCAAACTGCTTCTCGCAATGTGCGAAGACATTCGCGTAATAATTATCAAGCTCGCCGACCGATTGCACAACATGCGCACGCTTAAATTCGTACCGGAACAAAAACGGCGCGACACTGCGCGTGAAACCATCGAAATATACGCGCCGATAGCGCACCGGCTCGGTATCCGTCCCGTAAAAGAGGAGCTTGAAGACCTCGCGATAAGCTACCTTGATCCCATCGCGTACAGTGAAATAGAAAAAGCTCTTGCGGAGCAGGAGCCTTTGCGAAAAGAGTTCCTCGACGGAATCAAGACAAAGATAAGCGAACGTGTCAGGGAAGTTGTCGGCAATGCGGAAATCGAAGGCAGGATTAAGTCGGTGCACGGAATATACCGCAAGATGTACATGCAAGGCAAGTCATTTGAGGAAATATACGACATATACGCCGTTCGTCTTATCGTGGACACCGTCAGCGACTGCTACAACTGCCTCGGCGTGATTCACGACATGTACAAACCCATTCAGGGACGTTTCAAAGACTACATCTCGTCCCCGAAACCGAACATGTATCAGTCGCTGCACACGACGCTTATCGGCAAAGAGGGCGTACCGTTTGAGGTTCAGATAAGGACGCATGAAATGCACCGCACGGCGGAATTCGGTGTTGCGGCGCATTGGAAATACAAGCTCGGTTACACCGATGCGGATTCGACCAAACGCATTGAAAAGGGACTGGGCTGGGTGCACAATCTGCTGGAGGCGCAAAGCGAATCGGGTCAGCCCACAGACCTTGTGAACACGTTGAAAAGCGATTTTTCGAGCGACGAAGTGTTTGTTTTTACTCCAAAAGGCGACGTTATATGTCTTCCTCTCGGTTCAACGGTCATCGACTTCGCTTACGCGATACACTCCGCCGTCGGCAATAAAATGGTGGGGGCAAAAGTCGACAAGCGCATCGTTCCGCTTGACTACAAGGTACAAAACGGCGAAATTGTCGAGGTTCTCACGTCGTCCCAGCAGGGCAAAGGACCGTCGCGCGACTGGCTCAAGATTGTGGCGACAAATGAAGCGCGCACAAAAATACGTTCGTGGTTCAAAAAAGAACGCCGCGAAGAAAATATCGTCGAGGGCAAAGCGGAATACGAACGCGAACTGCGCCGAAACGGCATCGCGCTTACAGGTGAAAAAGAAACAGAATTCCTCAATCTGATAGCAGAAAAACAGAAACAGGCAACCGCGGACGACTTTTTCGCAGCACTCGGCTACGGCGGCATAATTCTATCAAAAATAATGCCGATGATAAAAGACGAGTACATGAAATTCACCGCGACACCCGAACAAACCGCGCCGAAGCTGTCCAAACAGCCGAAAACAGTCAGCAGCGAAGGCGTTGTGGTCGAGGGAATCGGCAACTGTCTTGTCAAGCTCTCGCGCTGCTGCAATCCCATTCCCGGCGACGAAATTATAGGTTTCATCACACGCGGTCACGGCGTTTCGATTCACAAACGCGACTGCTCAAACGTACCGCAGAAAATTTCGGAAAGCGCGGAACCGGATCGATGGATAAGAGTTTTCTGGAACTCGGTTGTTAAAAATGATTTCAATGCATCGCTTCTTCTTACATGTCTGAGCACCAAGGGCATTATGAACGAGATTTTCAATACGCTCAATTCAATTCACGTTGCAGTGCAGAGCATCAACACACGCGACACAAAAGACGGCAGAACACTGATAAATCTCACAATTAACGCAAACAGCCTCGAACACCTGAAGAGCGTTATGTCCCGACTCGGCAAGATAAACGGCGTGCTGGGCGTCGACCGTTCCGGCGCGGATATATAAAGCAGACAATGACTGTATTTGTCTGCGCAGCGGAATGGGCAAAACAGACGAAACACGCGCAAGAAATGTATCAATAATTTTCTCCGAAATAATATTTTTTCAAGGATTGGTGATTTGTATGACAAAAAAGCTTTACCGTTCACGTAACGACGAAAAACTCTGCGGCGTATGCGGCGGAATCGCAGAATATCTCGGTGTGGATTCATCCATCGTGCGTATTATCTGCGTGTTTTTGTGCCTTACCGGCACAATCGGACTCTGGGCATATATCATCTGCGCCCTGGTTATCCCAAAGGAACCCGACAACAGCGTACCGTTTCAGGACATGAACAACGGCAGCGACCCATATGACCATCGAAACGGCTTCGACGGGGGCAACGCCTGATGCGTGCGGTAGTCCAGCGCGTGGTACGCTCGTCCGTGGATGTCGACGGTAAATCCGTCGGTTTCTGCGGCCGCGGTTTCATGGTGCTGCTCGGCGTTATGAACGGTGACACGGCAAAAGAAGCGGATATTTTAGCTGCAAAAATCGCTAAGCTGCGTATTTTTGAGGACGAGAACGGCAAAATGAACCGCTCAATTCTCGACATCGACGGAGAGATTTTGTGCATATCGCAATTCACTCTCTGCGCCGATGTAAAAAAGGGCAACCGCCCGTCATTTACACAGTCCGCGCCGCCGGAAGAAGCGGAAAAACTGTACAAATACTTTGCAAACCGCCTTTTGCAGGAAGGCGTCCGCAAGGTCGCCAACGGTGTTTTCGGCGCAAACATGCAGGTGTCGCTCGTCAACGACGGTCCCGTGACGATAGTCTTCGACACTGTTGAGTGGGCAAATTCGGGTAAAAGCCATGATTGATATTACCGCTGCGGCAATAGGACTTTATGCAACAAATTGTTATATTATTACAGATACAGTGACGGGACTTTCTGCCGCTGTGGATTGTGCTGTCTTCAACGGCGATTTTGAAAGACTGCTGCGCCGCGCAAATGTTTCACAATTAGAATATATTTTACTTACACACGGTCATTTTGACCATATCTGCGGTGTAAAAACCTTGCAAGAGAAGTACGGCGGTAAAATATGTATTTCCGAGAATGACGCGCCGTGCCTTTCGGACGAATACAAAAGTCTTAACGCAAGTATGGGATACGCCGCACAAGGTTTGACGCAAGCAGACATATTACTGCACAATGAAGATATAATCACCCTCGGCGAAACAAAAATCAGGGTGATTTCCACACCGGGGCACACTGCCGGCTCTGTTTGTTTTGTCACGGAAGGTGGAATTTTTTCCGGCGATACGCTTTTTCGTCTTTCTGTCGGGCGCGTCGACCTGCCCGGCGGCAACAAACGGGATTTGATAAATTCACTCAAAAAACTTGCCGAAATTTCCGGAGAACACCGCGTTTTTCCCGGGCACGGCAGCACAACGCTCCTGTCGTTCGAAAAGGCGCATAACAGCTTCATACACTGACAATAAAAAAGTACGCAAGCGCCGTTCGAACGGTCAAAATAATTGCAAAAAAACAAACGAAAGCTAATTCTAATCATGATAATTTACACTGACGGACATACTTATTTATATGAATGCGAAAAAATAACGCGGATATTTTTCCCTCTCGAGAGGATAATTTTTTCGGACGCGCCGTCGGACACCGACTGCGCCATGCGGCGCATTTTCACACACGAAGCCGCTAAAGATAATGGCACGGAGTATTTTTGCAGAGCCGAAATTGACGGAAAAGCAGCAGAATATTCTTTCGTTTTGCCGCCGCACGAGGCTGACGCAGGAATTCCAGACGGTGAAAAGCAGCTCGCGAAGGCGATGGTTCGCGTGCTCTCCGAACTGACGGACACTGTGCCGCCGTGGGGCATCCTCACGGGAGTTAGGCCATCAAAACTGATGCGCCGCCTTGCGGACAAAAAGGGAAACGACGCGGCTGTCGAAATATTCGAAAAAGAGTATCTCGTATCGGAACAAAAATCGAAACTTGCCCTTTCGGTAGTAAACGCGCAGTCACGCGCCGAGTCCTTCAACACGCCGGACTCGTTTTCGCTCTATGTGTCGATTCCATTCTGCCCGACGCGCTGCTCGTACTGTTCGTTCGTGTCACACTCGATTGCATCGGCAAAAAAACTAATACCAGAATACGTCCGCCTTTTATGCCGCGAAATTGAATACTCCGCGTGTCTTGCACGCGACGCGGGACTTCGCCTCGAAACCGTTTACATCGGCGGCGGCACGCCCACATCGCTCTCGGCGGAAGACCTGAAAAAGATAACAGACACGCTCAACGCGTCGTTCGACATGCGCATCGCACGTGAATTTACGGTTGAAGCCGGCAGACCGGATACAATTGACCGCGAAAAGCTGACCGTACTCAAAAACGCGGGCGTAACGCGCATCAGCATCAACCCGCAGACATTCTCCGATGCTGTTCTCAAAAATATCGGTCGGCCGCACACGGGTGCGGATGCGGTCGAAAAATATCACCTCGCGCGTGATATCGGCTTCGACTGCATCAACATGGATTTTATCGCAGGGCTGACAGGCGACACGTACGCCGATTTTTGCGAAAGCATCAAAAAAGCTGTCGCTCTCGCTCCCGAAAACATCACGGTGCACACACTCGCACTGAAACGTTCGGCAAGCCTTGTCACGGAACATGAAACGGATACCGTATGCCGCGACACGGTCCGCATGACGGCTTTTTCACAAAAAACACTCTCCGACGCGGGATACGAGCCGTATTACATGTACCGCCAGTCAAAAAGCATCGGCAACCTCGAAAACATCGGATGGAGCAAACCCGGCACGGAGAGTCTGTACAACATTTATATGATGGAAGAACTTCACTCCGTCGTGGCATGCGGCGGCGGTGCAGTGACGAAACTCACCTCGCCCGGCGGCGAAAAAGTGGAACGAATATATAACTTCAAATATCCGTATGAATATATCAGCAGGTTCGACGAACTGCTTGAACGAAAGAGAAAAAGCGGACTGCGGATAACCGACTAAATCAAACAGACGGGAGGCACGACATGGCAAAAAAGAATCAATCGCTTATAAACGGCGCGCTTGTCTTATCAATGGCAATTGTTGCCGTAAAAATTATCGGCATTTTCTTCAAGATATATGTCACATACAAAATAGGCATGGAGGGCAAGAGTTACTACGCGACCGCCTACGCGCTCTACACGCCCGTTTACTCCATCGCCCTCGCGGGACTGCCTACCGCCGTGGCAAAAATGGTTGCCGCAAAAGCGGCGCAGGGGCGTTACAAAGACGTCAAAAAGCTGTTCAAAGTGTCTTTCTGGCTGTTTGCTTTTCTCGGAGCGGTCGGAACGGCAGTCATAACACTCGTAGCCGTTCCGTTTGCATCCTCGGTATCGGACGGTGCATTAAACGCCGTTCCCGCAATTATCGCCATTGCGCCGTCGCTGTTTTTCTGCTGCGTGATGAGCGGCTACAGAGGTTATTATCAGGGACTCGGCAACATGACGCCATCCGCTGTATCGCAAATATTCGAAGCGGGCGGAAAACTGATATTCGGGTGGCTGTTTATCAACATTGTCATCGGCACGGGCGCATCATTTGCGGACGAAATCCCCTATTTTAAAGATATTATCACGGAAAAGCAACAGGCATGGGCAGCGGCAGCCGCAATCGCCGGAGTAACAGTCGGCTCGCTCATGGGACTTTTGTTTCTCGTTCTCCGACACAAAACAGACAGACGCACAGTCACGGCTGATGATCTGCGTCTTGCGCCCGAACCCGAACCGTTCGGCGTACTTGCCAAACAACTTGTCGCGCTTGCCGTACCGATTGCCGTCAGTTCACTTATTTTCAATATAACAACTTTAATTGACAACTGGGTAATTCCGAACCGCCTCATGTACGTTCTCTCGACCGATTTCGATACAGTCGCGGCAATGTATCCCGGCATAATTTCCGCACGCGGATTCACTCCCGAAACGGCTGTCAATTTCAAGGACTACCTCTATGGTGCGTATGATACCGTTTTGGAAATAAAAAACATCGTCCCCACTTTCACCATAACGTTCGGATTGAGTGCGATTCCCGTGCTCACCCGCGCGTGGGTGAGCAGGAACTCCGCCGCCGTTGGAAAGAGCATTCAATCCGTAATACGGCTTACGCTTCTCGTTGCATATCCGGCGGGTTGCGGCATGGTTGCACTCGCGCCGCAGCTGCTGAATCTCATCTACGGTTCGAGTGAAATAAACGCCCCCGCGCTCCCCTACGTCGCGCCTGTTCTCATGATGTACGGCGTTTCGGTGGTATTTCTTGCGCTTACGCAGCCGATAACAAATATGCTTCAGGTTGTGGACAGAACCGATGTCCCGATAAAAGCGATGGCAGCCGGCGCGGCGGTTAAACTCGTGTCAAATTTCGTGCTTGTCAGCATCCCTTCCGTGAATATCCAGGGCGCGGCGATAGGCTCGATACTCTGCAACATCGTCATGGTCATATACGGACTTGCCGCTCTTGCAAAAACAACCGGCGTTAAATACGAATGGCGCACAACTTTCCTAAAACCGCTGTTCTGCGCGGTGCTCTCGGGTATGGCGGCGTGGGCGACAGACGGCATATATGTAAAGGTTCTCCCTGAAGAGGGACTCGGCGGATTTTTCTCTGCGGACAATATAGCAGTGTTCGCCGCCGTATTCGCCGCCGTCGCGTGTTACGCAATTTCACTCTTTGCGACACGTTCGCTGTCAAAAGATGATATTATCATGCTCCCGAAGGGAAGAAAAATTGCAAAAGTACTTGAAAAGTACGGACTAATAATGTAAAATATCGCGTGCAGGCAATTCCTCGGCACGGCTGACGCCATGCGCAAAAATGCGTGGTGTAAATTGCGAATTCGAAAAAAGGACAGTGATATTTACGGTAAGCGGTTTTGAGTTTAAAGACAATTACACAATAGCGGATCTGATTAAAATTATCGCGGTTCTTCGTGCGCCGGGCGGCTGTCCGTGGGATCGCGAGCAAACGCACGAGAGTCTAAAAAAGAATTTTATAGAAGAAACATATGAAGTCGTGGAGGCAATAAACAAAAAGAACCCCGCCATGCTCCGCGAGGAGTTGGGCGATGTCCTGCTGCAAATTGTGCTTCATGCTCAAATGGAAACGGAAACGGGCGCGTTTACGTTCGATGACGTGTGCGATGAAATATGCAAAAAACTGATAGTACGCCATCCTCACGTGTTCGGTGAGGTCACTGTTTCGTCTGCCGGCGAGGTGCTCACAAACTGGGATGCCATAAAAATGCAGACAAAAAAGCAGAAAACAGTGTCTGAAAGCATTGATTCGATTCCGCGCGAACTGCCGGCTCTGATGCGTGCTCAAAAAATCCAGCATAAAGCGGCGAAAGCCGGTTTTGACTGGGACGATATTTCGGGCGCAATCGACAAAGTCTGCGAAGAAACGGATGAAGTGCGCGAAGCCATTCGTGAGGGCGACACAAAACACACCGCTGAGGAAATCGGCGATTTGCTCTTTGCATGTGTAAATGTCTGTCGTTTTGCGCATGTTGACAGCGAAGAAACACTCACCGCCGCAACGGACAAATTCTCCGCGCGATTCAAAATCACGGAATCTCTTGCAAAAGAACAGAACATCGACATGAAAAACGCACCGATTAAAGAATTGGACAGACTTTGGGACGAGGCAAAGAAACGAACCGCCGTGAAGTAAATCCCAAACAAATTGCAAAAATGCAAACAAATGCCGGAAACAGCCGGCTTTGGAATAAATCAGGAGGAAAGAAAATGAACAAGACAGAACTTATTGCTGCAGTCGCCGAAAAATCGGGACTTGCAAAGAAAGACGCGGAAGCAGCTGCAAAAGCGGTTTTTGACGTTATTACAGACGCTCTCAAGCAGGGCGAAAAAGTTCAGCTTATCGGATTCGGCACATTTGATGTCCGTGAAAGAGCCGAAAAAGAAACCCGCAACCCAAGAACCGGCGAAACTATCAAAGTTGCAGCCTGCAAGGTTCCCGGATTCAAAGCCGGTGCAGCTCTCAAAGATGCTGTAAAATAATTCTGACAAACAGGAAACAATTGACATGCGGTGAAGTTATGACAACTTCACCGCTTTGTTTACTTCGCCGCGAAAACGGTCATTTCGTCAAAACTCCGCCGTCAGTGAACATCAAAATCAGCAGGTCGGCTTCTTCGCCGGTTCGAGCATCGACATAAACGAGGACGGTTTTTCCGTCGTCATCCTCGCACGTTATTTCATAGGCGGCGCGTTCATCGCCGGAGTCGGTCGGAATCACCGCAAGCGCTGCGCTTTTTACCGTCAGACACTGCGCAACGGCGGACAGGGCGGTCTGAACATCAACGGCGTTTTCGGGCGCGGAGCGTTTTTTGTGATTCATAATATAATCGGATGCGTCAAAACTGACAAGTTTGCCGTCGGTGAGGTCTACGCCAACCTTGATGAGATCGGGATAACACAGCCAATTGCCGTCCTGATACGCAAAATTGATAATGCACACGCCGTTTTCAGTTGCGTAATAGGTGCTTTTCATGTTATTATATCCGCATTTTGACAAAAAAGCTGTCGCTGTACTCAGCGCGGATGCAAACGAAACTTTCTCTTCACTTCCGACGCGTCCGGACAGGATACTCAGCAGATAACCGCCGTTTTTCGTCACGGAAATACGAAAATCTCCGCATATAAAATTGTATGAGGGAATTTTGCCGTCGCTTTCGCCGTCGTCGGCAACGCTTTTTTCGTCCGCACCCAGAAGCTGTGCAGCATTCAGACGCGCTTTTTCACGTGAAACCTCGTCGAGCGATTCGAGAAACTCCGACTTTTTCGACAGAATATTGTCGGAAAACGGTCCGTCGTATATGAGCGTCGGAAAATCCACCATCGCCTCCTCCGTATCGGACACGCTTTCAAGATAGCTGACCTGCTTTTCGCTCGACCGCTCCGCCTCGTTTATCACGTTTCCAAGTTCCTCAAACGTGAGATATTCCGACTGCATAAGCTCGTTCATATAACCGAATTTGTCAGAAAGTGATGTCGCAAATTCCGTAAGGCTGCGCAATATTTCACGTTCACCCGCATCAATTTCACCGCCGGCGGCGGCTTTTTTGTTCAGCGAAGCGGTATACTCGCCGACCTGCGAAAGAAATTTGTAGGTATTCGACAGCTGCGTTTCACCCGAAGACAACGCCGACAGGCTTGACTTCGCACCGGTCGCCTGCTTGTGCAGGTCGCCGGAGAGAGCCGCAAGCATCACGCCGGAATTGACATACGACGCTTTTGTCAAATCCGTTTCGATATTTTCAAGATATTCGCATAATCGCATTAAAGCGCGTTGATTTGAAATTTCAACCGTCCGTTTGTACCGCGCCGCCGAAACGCTCTGCGTCGCTCCCCACGCAGTGAGAACGGCAATAAGCGCGGTGACAAAAGAAATCAGCCGTACTTTTTCACGTCTGTACATGTTTATATCATTCCTTCTTGCATTTTTATTGTATTTTTCTCTAAAAAACCCGAAATATACGGTTTACACATTAAAAAAAATGCAGTATAATGGTAGTGTACAGGTTTGTTCACATCACATCTGTGCACAATTTACAAGAAAGGTTGAATTTACCTTGGAAATATACTTTGACAACGCTGCAACTACACGCGTCTGCCCCGAAGCCGCGCAAGCCGCAATGGAAGCAATGACGGAAATTTATGGCAATCCATCTTCATTGCACACAAACGGCGTGCGGGCAAAACAGCTTCTCGAAAAATCAAGGCAGCAAGTGGCAACTATACTCAGTGCGCAGCCTGAGGAAGTCTATTTTTCGCACTCCGGCACTCTTGCCAACAACACGGCAATATCGGGCGCAGTCACCATGCGCCGCCGTGTCGGCAATCGAATCGTGACCAGCTCCGTAGAGCATCCGAGTGTATCGGAGATGATTGACAGACTTGCGACAAAAGGTTTTGAAATCATTCGCCTTAAGCCGAAACTCAACGGCGCGATTGACCCCAACGAGTTGATGGAAGCGGTAAACCAAAAAACAATACTCGTCAGCCTTATGTACGTCAACAACGAAACCGGTGCGGTAAACCCGGTGGAATATGCACGCAAAGCGATAAAAGCGGCGCGTTCACTTGCGCTTGTGCACGTCGACGCGATACAGGCATTCGGCAAAATGAGTGTAAAACCACATAAAATAGGCGCAGATTTCCTCACAATAAGCGGTCATAAAATACATGCTCCGAAAGGTGTCGGCGCATTATTCGTGAAAAAGGGACTTGTTGCACCGTCGTTCATTGTCGGCGGCGGTCAGGAGAACGGACTGTTTTCCGGAACCGAAAACATGCCCGCGATAGCGGGATTCGGCGCGGCGTGCGAGGCGCTGCCCGACATGCTCTCCCTTTACAACAACATGAAAAAATTGCGCCGCAGTCTTCTCACACAACTGGCTAAAATACCGACAATACTTATAAATTCGCCCGAAGGCTTACCCGGCATCGTTAATATGTCAATTTTAGGCATGCCGTCGCAGGTGCTTGTAAACTTCTTCGCAGAACGCGGAATATATGTTTCCGCCGGCTCTGCTTGCAAAAAAGGACACCGCAGCGAAGTCCTCACCGAACTCGGTTACTCATCTCTGCGCGTTGATTCCGCAATAAGAGTATCCATGAGCCGTTTTACCACGGAAGAAGAAATCGACAGATTTGTCGAAGTGGCGACAGAAGCGTCAAACAATCTGCGAATGAGGGATTTTTAAACTAAGAAATAAATTCATAAAAACAGCAGCAAGGACAGCGATATGAAAGAAATTATACTAATAAAGGACGGTGAGCTTGCGCTCAAAGGACTTAACCGTTCGTCATTTGAAGATATTCTCATCAAAAATATGAAAGAAAAACTGCGTCCTCTCGGTGAATTTAAGTTCCGCAAGGCTCAGTCGACCGTCACAATCGAGCCGGCCGACGAGGACGCCGACATGGACGAGGCGGTTGAAAGACTTCAAAAAGTGTTCGGCATCGTGGGACTGTCGCGTTGTGCGGTTTGCGAAAAAGACATCGGCGCGATAACGAAACTCGCAACGGAATATCTTGAAGACGATTTACTTTATGCACGTACTTTTAAGGTGACGGCGAAGCGGTCGGATAAGAAATTTCCGCTTAACTCCCCGCAGATCTGCGACGAAGTCGGCGGAGCAATCCTGGCGAAATTCCCGAATCTGAAAGTTGACGTTCACGAACCCGAAGTGACCGTAACCGTCGAAATTCGTGATACTGCGGCATACATCCATGGAAAGCAGCTTAAAGGCGCAGGAGGTATGCCAACGGGAACGGGCGGGCGCGTTTGCCTTCTGATTTCCGGCGGAATCGACTCCCCTGTCGCCGGCTACATGCTTGCAAAACGCGGCGTGCGCCTTACAGCCGTCCATTTTGCCTCACCGCCTTACACGTCGGAGCTTGCGGAAATGAAAGTTCATGAGTTGCTGGGGAAAGTGTCGGAGTTTGCCGGAAGAATCAACCTCTTCACCGTGCCGTTTACCGAAATTCAGGTTGCCATAAAAGACAACTGC
Organism: bacterium; assembly: GCA_963657065.1. Classification (GTDB taxonomy): domain Bacteria; phylum Bacillota; class Clostridia; order Oscillospirales; family Acutalibacteraceae; genus RUG806. The sequence goes on along the minus strand of CAVKLD010000001.1, from coordinate 92,856 downwards.
CCGGAGGAAATGTTCACAATCACGATGCGGCGCATTATGATGAAACTTTCTACGATGGTTGCCGAATGGCAGGGATGCAATGCACTTGTAACCGGCGAAAGCCTCGGACAGGTGGCAAGCCAGACTTTGCACGCGATAAAATGTACGGATGAATGCGCGGGCATGCCCGTTTTCCGCCCGTGCATCGGCATGGATAAGAACGAGATAGTGGAAATTTCGCGCAAAATAGATGCTTTTAATATATCAATCCGTCCATACGAAGACTGCTGCACGGTATTCACACCGCGCCATCCGCGCACACGCCCGACGTTGGAATACGCCCGGGAAGTGGAAAACATGATACCGAACGAGGACGAAATAATTCAAAAGGCATTTGATAACGCAAAATTGAAAATTATCGAAAATTGATTAAATAAACTATTTACATACAAAAAACGACTATATTTCACACGGCATTGCCCATGAAGCAGTGCAAATATAGTCGTTTATTATTTTCAAACACCATCCACAACCAATCAATCGATTGAAGACAAGATTATCAGTAAAGCCGTGTGCAAAATCCAACCGATTCATCGCATCGGCAAAACACGCGCGGATATTTTCGTCGAAAAGTCGTGATTGAGCCTATTTCAGCTCTTTGTCATACATCCATGAGGTTTTCGGAAACGGCACGGTTTTGTGCTCCGCAAACATTTTTGTAATGTCGCGGCAGACTTCCGGTTGCTCTGTTGTGAAATAGAGCGTAACAAAATCAGATTTTGGCATGCGCATATTTCCCGTATAAAGAGGAATCGGATTGTATAGTGTTGAATATTTCCGAGCGGAACACAACACCGGCATCTTATCTCCGCGTCTGTCGGTGAGCGTGCGCACACCTTTACAGTCACCGCAGCCGTTTTTGCCCTGCATCGGGCAGCACCTGAACCGCATCAACGGCATGTGGCCGTAGCCGACAAAACCGAACGGCACCGGGGACGCAAACGAACGCATCTCTGTAAAACTCATTTCGGCTGAAAGAGTAATTTCACGCAGTCCAAGCGACGCATATTCATCCGCAGCAGCATTGTTTATAATATTAAGCATATGCCCGCCTACAGGAATCATTTTTGCGCTTTCTGCCATGTTAATTGCGCCGATGTTTTCGCAAACAGCATATTTCACGCCCAAGGTGCGGCATTTTTCGAGGTCGCAAACCGCCTTCTCTTCGTCTTCCGTCCACACAACCGGTGGGATTTCGGCGCACAATATGCGCATGATATCGTCATGCAAACCGCCGCTTTTCAAAATTTCGCAAAACGGCAAAATCACTTTTTTACAGCCGACTGCAGTCAGAAAATCAATATCGGGCAGCTGCTCCGCCCTCGCAAAACGCAGTCTTATGTCAGATTTTTCCGCAGGGGAACGCAATGCTATCTTCCGTTTTTCGGACTCGATAAATTTATGTCCATCCGTATACGCACGCAGTGACGTCAATTCTTCGATTGCATTGCGGCGCGTTTTGTTTAATGACGAAACAGGCAATGTATACCCCGGCTCAATCTGCAAGGTGATATTTTCACAATAATACGGTGTTCCGCCGAGCTTCAAAAGCGCACGTGACGCCAACTCCTCGGTAAGCTCCGCCTTTACCGCTTTTTGTGGTGCGTCACCGCATACACTAACCGAATTTGTATTATCTGTTATGTGGAGATAATTGTCATCTCCCGACATGCAATACTTCAACCGAACGGGAATACTCGCACGTTCCTCTTTATACAAGCCGCGAAGCGTCGGCAAAACAGCAGCCGCCGCAGTAACATCTTCTTTTGTTCTGCTGCCGAACATCGTAAGATCACGCCGCCCCGAAAAATATCCGTCCGTAAAACCGCTCCTGGAAAAAACATCGCGCAATGCTTTTTCATCTGCCCTCTCACCGTTTAACCGCGCTTTCACGGCGGTAACGGCTGCGGCAACATATTCCGGGCGCTTCATACGCCCCTCTATTTTGAGAGAAGATACGCCCGCTGCGGAAATTTCATCTAACTTGTCGATAAGCGACATATCTTTAAGCGAAAGCGCGTACTCTCTGCCGCCTGCTTTGAAATTGAGTCGGCACGGCTGAGCGCACAACCCTCGATTACCACTCCTACCGCCGAACGCGGAAGACATGTAGCACATGCCCGACACGCTCATACAGTGCGCACCGTGTACGAAAATCTCGGTTTCGACACCCGTTTCGGCGCAGATTTTTCTGATTTCGCGTTCGGAACATTCACGCGCAAGCACAATCCGAGAAAATCCCGCTTTTATAAGTTCTCTCGCGCCCGACACGTTATGCACCGCCGTTTGAGTAGACGCGTGCAGCGGCAGCGACGGGCAAAACCGCTTTATTTCAGCTGCCGCGCCGAGATCCTGAACAATGACCGCGTCCGCTCCGCTCTCGGCTATCAGCCGCAGTGTTTTTAAGAATCTGTCGTGTTCGCTGTTTGTTATAATAGTATTCAATGCGACGTATGCTTTTACGCCGCGAACACGGCAATACGCTACGGCATCAAGAAAATCGCCGTCCGAAAAATTGTCGGCATTGCGCCTTGCGTTGAAATCGGATGCACCGAAATAGACCGCGTCCGCGCCGCTGCGCACGGCGGCAATCAAACTCTCCTGCCCGCCCGCAGGCGCAAGCACCTCGGGCAGCCTCGCCGCTGTCATGTCCAAAAAATCACCCCCGCCTTATTACATTGTAATACACAGCATAATATTAGTACATCTGCGCGTTATTTCGCCGGGCCAAAAACGACAGCTGACCGCGCGCAAAACCGTGTTCGTTCGATGCACCGATAAACTCGACGTTCACATGCTGACTTTTTTCGCAGTTCTTGCCTTAACGAATATCGACACTTTGTCAATCAGCATCTCAACAAGTTTAACAATTGCATATATAAAAAGCGACGCACAGAGCGACAACACTGCAATAATTGCAACCGCAAACGGATACATCAAAAAATAATCCTCGCTGTTTCCGTCCGGCTCCCGTGTTGCGGTATAGAAAAACAGATCGAAAACATAGGAAACCAGATATGCTCCGAATGTCACCTCGGAAACAAGGGACAACGCTGCGGTCAGCTGTTTTCCGCGTTTTTTGTAACCGTGTGAATTTATGAGCAAAAAGACGAGAACAGAAAGCACCGTGCATTGCAAACTGCCCCAATCGCAATGTGCACCCCAACGGAAAATTTCACCGCCCGATTTAATCACACAAAACACACTAAAAACCGTGGCAAATATCACAATAAGCATCAAAAGGCGAAACGTATTAAACTTTTTTATATCAACGTACTTTCGCAAATACGCACCGATAAACCAGTACGTGACGGGGTACAGATTCATCCACCACTGCGGCAGAATTTTGTTCGGCTCGCCGGAAAATGCCAACCCAAACGGCACAAATGTAAAAACGTTAAAAACGCTCGGCGCAATCGTGAGAACGGACAGAACAATTATGACAACCTTCAGCGATTTCCTGTCGAAATTGTCCAAAAATACGACGAACAACGGCGATAAAAGAAACAATCCGATGTACATTTCAACATACCAGCCGTACTGCGAAAAACCGAGCAAGTCCTTTAGAAAATCCATGAATTTCATCTGCACACCGTTCTTAGTCGCGCAAAGCAAATGTATAAAAAGCGACGAAAACAAGTATGTCAACAAAACATGTCTTAACTTAACCGCATAATGCAAATATCCGTGCATTGTCAGCTCAACGCGTTTATTGCAGGTTAAGTAGCCGGTAAGCAGCAAAAACAGAGGAACACAGACCATTGACAGGGTTCGTATTATTGTTATTATGTACATATTTATTCCTGTAAGCGGCAGTGTATAAAATCCAGATCCATGAAAGAAATGAACCGAAACAACCGACAGGAATGCAACGATACGCGTAATATCAAGTCCGACATCACGCGTTTTTTTCACGCCGATTGACGGCGCAGCCGTGCATGCTGCTGTTGCCGACATAATATCACCTTTCCTCTAATGACAATTCATTATTTCATTGCGTGTTCTGACAACTTTATTTCATTGTTATCGGTAAATGTTGCTACAATACCATCTCTGTTCACACACGAATAGATAGGCACTTTTGCAACTACCGTAAGATTCCATTTCACATTTGGATATATTTTGCCAAGATAATTTGTCACGATAGCAATCTTAGGCTGCAACTTTTTCAGAAAACTTGCCGAGGACGAACCAAAATAACCGTGATGTCCTATTTTCAGCAGGTCGATCTGCCCTATCGAGTCGCCGTAATAGCTCTCAAGACCCGATTCAGACGTAAAATCGGCGGCAAGAAATGCCGTGCGTTCGCCCTTTTTAAGTTTCACGCCGACGCTGGCGGAGTTCTCACCGCGTCCTTTTAGTTCGTCCGGGGTCACAGTGTTGATAAATTGCACTTCGAAATCGCCGAACACGAAGACATTGTCAGGCAGGTCGCTTGTCACCGGAACACCGCGATTCGCAAGAGCTGCCATAATACGGTTATACGTGTCTGCATTTCCCCACGCTTCACTCTCAATATCGGTACTGCCCGCAGAATCGTACACCTTAAAATAAGCGGTATCGATGATGATATCAGTATCGTTTATGATATCTTCAAAGTTGCCATAATGGTCATAATGACAATGTGTTCCGAGAATAAAATCGAGATGCGCCTTGCCGTCCGACTTCGCGGCAACCTTTTTGATATAATTTATCACATCGTCACGAAAACCGTGATACTCCGTCTTTTTTCGCGGATTGTTATTCCCCTCGCCCGAATCAACAAGCGCAAAATGTCCGTTGCTTTCGATGAGGATGCAATCGGAGTTTGCCGTGTTAAGAAAATGGATACGGTCGTCGCCATCGGTCAGCGAAAAATCTTCATCCTTGAATGTGTATTCTTTTTCATATTTGTTGCATAACACGTACGTATAAATGTCGAGCATAAAAACTGCAGTCATAATAAATGTGACAAGCTGCGTCATAATCACGCGCAAAAGTTTCTTTTTGTCATTGATTCTTTTCATGCTGTTTTCCTTTCCGCCGCACGTGACAGCATCGCAAGCAGTACACACACGACAATCGCATTAAACACGCCGAGAAACACGAACGACGACAGCGACGCCGCGAAGAGGATAATGCCGAGGATTTTTTCCGTCTTGAACATTTTTGAAAAATTTGAAAACGGCACTTTTTTCCACGCAGAAACGATAAGCACAACCGCAAGCGAATGCAGCGGAATCCGTGCAAGAAGCGATGACGCGAGGCAGCCGATAACGGCGACGGACGCGACGGAGACGGCACAAGCAGACGGTGAATAGTTTTTTATCTCCGTCGGCAGGGACGGAATACCGCCAAAGATGCCGGAAACACCGTTTGCGGACGAAGTCGCAAGCGCATTTTTACCGCTTTTTTCGGAATAAAGATACATAATAGAGGCAAGCGCAAGCGCACTCTGTGAAACAGCCGCAACACATGCCTGTGTCGTCGGCTCTGCACCGACGGCAAAATCGCCGTCCGCAAAAAACGGCACGCCGAACGCCGCAACAGAACCAAGTTCAAGTATCGGAGTCGTTTCGCCGTTCGGGTTCAGAAACAGATTAAGAATGAACGGAATCGCAATCGACACGACTTCAGCAGGAAGATATTGCGATAATTTGCGGAATTTGAACGGATATGTAATCATCGCGAAAAGCGTCAGTGTGCCGTAAAATACGCCGCGCCAATTCGGATGAAAGCCGAGATACCTGTAATTTTTGAGCATCTCAAAAGCTGTCGAGCCGCTTGCACCGATTCCGAAATAGTATGTTGTCAGAAGCGCGGTAACGCAAAACGCAAGTCCGACAGATGCACCGAGCATCACGCCGAGGAGTACGTGCGGTTCTTTTTTTATCCTTGTGAGCAGAAAATAAAGCACCGCGCCGGCGCAAACCGTCGGCAAAAGCATCTTTGCGCCGACAGTTTCCGCAACAAAAACAAGCGGTACAATTAAAAATGCATCCGGGCATAGAATGCGTCCTTTCAGAAAAACGGACGCAACGAAACACGCGGCGCAACAGCCGAGCACCGCATAGATATTCAGCGACAAGCATCCCGCGAACGCAAGCGCACACAAAAAGACCTTGCCCGCAGCCGTCAAACCGAAAAGCGATTGCCGCGCGGGAATTTTTTTATTCTGTAACATATGTTCTCCTATATAAAGACAAAATCTTTTTTATTATACTATTTCGCGACAAAAAACACAATAGTAAAAAACCGCGGTAGCTGTTGAACGATGTTTATTTTTCACAAAGAAAAATCGCTTTTTTGTTTAAAAAGCAAATAGTACTTATTGTTTCTTTGTGGTAAAATAATATCAGCATAGGATCCATCCTAAAAAATTTATGAGAAAGGTGATCCCCAATGAAAAAAACATGTTCCGTTTTACTTGCATTTTTTCTTTTTGTCGTTTGCCTTTTTCCCTTGCATTCGACAGCATCCCGGCAGATAACGGAATCCGGCGCAATAACCTCAGCATATACGATAGACACACCCTATGCCTTTCCGATTACTCCCGCCGATTCGGAGTGGAGAGATTTCGACACAAAACAGGAAATGGACAAAGCGTGCCAAATTCCCGAACAAATATTAACAAGACTCACAACACGCGCTTTGCTTGAAACGGTTCTTTCGCAACCGTTTGTGTCCGATTACGTTTGTTTTAACACGTATGCAGACGCAGCAAAAAGTTTTTACAACACCTTTAACGGCTTCCGAGAGCTGCTGTCAAGAGAGGATCTGACTCCGGCTCTGTTGGCGGCATATAACGACTCAACCGTTTTGAGAGGTGAAGAGGATGAAAAAAATATCAACTATCGATATTTAAAAGCGTACTACAGAGTTTCCGACCTGGAGTTTATAATTGCATATGACAAAATCGTAAACGGCGACTACTCTCCCGAAGAAGAAAACGCTTTTCAGACTATTCACGAAGAAAAAATGACTGCGCGTGAAAATATGGGCACGTATTCTCCTTCCTCCGAAACATATCTTGCCTTTATGAGTGAGGAAAACCGCCTTTCCGTTCAGGATACAGGGCATACAATTTATACCCCAAAAGGCTCTCCGGTTTCTGTAATAAGACGTTCCGGAGAATTGACTGCAGCTCAAAAGATTACAATAAATGAACAAATGGCAACCATGCATCCGAAGGCAACACGTGTTGCAGAACCGACGCTGAAATATAATTGCCGCTCGTATGCGTGGTATCAGCAATCAACCTCAAACCCGTATTGGATGAACAATCCGAGCGCATACATGAATGACGGAAGTTATGTTGCAGCTTCCGGAATAAGACCGCGTGTAGGCTTCAAAGTTTATTACTACAACGGAGATCATTCAGCGGTAGTTTCGTCAATAAAAGTTGTGAACGGAGTGCAAACATTCTACTACAAATCAAAATGGGGCAGAGCGGGAGTATATGAGCACACAATATATGATGCACCGTACGAAACCGGAATAAGACACTATTATAAAGCATAGCATTGTAATTCTAAGTCCAAAGAGGGTGTCGTGCAAAACCTGCACGGCACTCTCTTTTTTTTGATTTTCATGTTTATTCAATCACCGGGCAATATGCACGGTTTATAAAATTTTTATTTTCTGTTTGTGCAGTGTTTACAAACAAATATTACGATTGTACACAGAGCCGCCTGTTTTTTTTGTGCGAACAGACGTTTTGCAAAAAACTCTTTTTTTGTCTTTCTTTTCCCGCCGCTTTGTGGTACACTGTCGTGAGAAAGAATTTTAACGGTATCGAAAAAAGGAAACGGAACACGGAAAAGAAACATGAAACGTACATTTGACAAATATTTTTACAAAACATTCTTCTCTCTTTTCGGCATTGTCGCACTGCAAAATCTGATAGTTTTCAGCGTCAATCTTGCCGACAGCATCATGCTCGGCTCGTACAACGAAGCGGCGATGAGCGGTGTAAGTCTTGCAAATCAAGTGCAGTATCTGCTGCAGTGCGCCGTCAACGGCTTCGCAAGCGGACTTGTTGTTATCGCGTCGCAATACTGGGGCAAAAAGGATATCGAACCCATAAAGAAAGTATTCTCAGCGGCTTTTATTACGGCATGTCTGGCGTCTTTTGCCATGAGTGTAATTATCTTCGCCATTCCCGAAAATGTTCTCGGAATACTTTCGAACGAAACTGAAATCGTTAACGCCGCAGTGGAGTATATTCGCATAATGTCGCTTACATATGTAATATTCGCAGCAACAAACATACTCACAGCGTTGATGCGAAGCGTGGAAAGCGTAAAAATCGGCTTCATATCGTCCGTTCTGGCACTCGTAACAAACATAGTCCTCAACACACTGCTTATTTTCGGCAAATTGGGATTCCCGGAAATGGGAACTGTCGGAGCGGCATACGCAACATTTGCGGCGCGTGTTGTCGAATTTGCGGCGGTTGTTATTTATGTGTTTTTTATCGACAAAAAGTTGAAAACCAAGATTCGAGATTTATTCTCCTGCGGAAAAATGTATTTTCATGACTTCATCAAAACCGGACTGCCGCTCGTCGGTTCGGGTTCATCGTGGGGCGTCGCGATGGCGGTGCAGACCGCTATAATCGGACGGCTCGGTGCAGCCGCAATCGGCGCGAACGCGATAGCATCGCCCGTTTTTCAGGTCGTCGCGGTGCTGTACACGTCCTCTTCGTCCGCCGCGTCCGTGCTCATCGGCAAAACGGTTGGCGAAAACGACATTCCTCGCGTCAAAACTTATGCCGTAAGGCTGCAAAAAATGTTCCTTTTGATAGGTTTACTGTCATGCGGTTTCCTTTTACTGTTGAAAAACACGATTTTAGGCATTTACGACGTATCGAGCGAAACACGCGAACTCGCGTCGATATTTATCGTCATTTTGTCGATAACCGTTATCGGATCTTCGTATGAAGCACCGTGTTTGTGCGGCATCGTTTCCGGCGGCGGAGAAACAAAATTTGTGTTGTTCAACGACATAATTTTCATGTGGTGTATGGTGCTGCCTTTGTCGGTTTTGTCGGCTTTTGTATTTAAATTTCCGATTCCGGCGACATTTTTTATACTGAAATCGGATCAGATTACGAAGTGCATCGTAGCCGCCGTAAAAGTAAACAGATACAAATGGATAAAAACATTGACGCGATAATGTTCAAAAACAGTAATTTCACCGCACAGTTTTTTACGCTCAAACAAAAATTTTTTACATACGGAGAAAACAAAAATGTCAATTGAAAACGTAACGGCATATCTGCGCGAACGCGGCGCAGATGACAAAATCAGAATTTTTGACGTTTCGTCGGCGACGGTAGAGCTTGCCGCAAAAGCCCTCAAGACGGAAGAAGCGCGTATAGCGAAATCAATGGCGTTCCTCGTCGACGATAAACCCGTTCTCGTGGTAACAGCCGGCGACATGAAAATCGACAATGCAAAATTCAAGTCGTTTTTTCACACAAAAGCGCGAATGCTGACACCGAATGAGCTTACGGAGCTTGTCGGCCACGAAATGGGCGGCGTGTGCCCGTTTGCATTGAAAGACGGCTGCACGGTATACCTTGACATCTCGTTAAAACGTTTCGATACTGTTTATCCCGCCGCAGGCTCGTCAAACAGCGCGGTGGAACTCACCGTAAACGAGCTGGAGTCCCTTTCGGGTGCGGTCGCATGGACGGATGTCTGCAAAACAAAAATATGAAAACGGATAAAAATTTGCAAAGTGTGTTGACTGCACTTTTTCGCTGTTATATAATGAAATAAAAGAAGGCGGTAAAAATGATAACCACAAGAGGCAGATATGCTTTGCGTGTGATGATAGATCTTGCCGAACAGGGCGGTGCAAGCTACGTACCGATGAAAGAAATCGCAGCAAGACAGGAAATTTCACTCAAATATGTTGAACGCATTGTACCGTCGCTGACAAAAGCGAAGCTGTTGGAGGGCGTTCATGGCAAAGGCGGCGGTTACCGGCTGACAAAATCGCCCGCCGACTACACCGTAGGTGAGATATTACGCGCAACGGAGGGAGATCTTGCTCCCGTTTCGTGCCTGTCGCACGCGGCTGCGCCGTGTCCGCGCGCAAGCGACTGCAAAACTCTCGGCATGTGGAAACGTTACAACGATCTCACCAACGAATATTTCGACGGCATTACTCTGCAGGATCTGCTCGGCACCGAGCCGGCTGCGGATTATGTTATATAAAATATTGACAGGAGTGGCATTATGCAGGCAATTATCACGAAATTCATCTCTGTTTTCATCTCTATTCTTACGCTGCTCGGCATTCCGACCGGCTCATTCGGTGAGAGCGGCGGCAACGCTGCCGGTGAAATGACCGTTTCTTTTGCCGACGAAACACCCGGTTCGATGGCGGGTTCGGTGAAAGTCACCGCAACGGTCGACGGTGAATATGACATTTACTGGGGCGACGCAAACGGCGGCAAACTGACAGCACAAGTCAACGGAAAGACGGTTAATTACTCTGAATTTGCAACGGTAGAAGTCAGCTTCGGTAAGGGCGAACTCGAATTTAACGATTTTCTCGCAATTCCCGAAGGCGCGGAAACGATGATTCTTGCGAAAGGCGAAAAGGTGCTCGAAACGGAAACGATCCCCGAAAACAAGCGTCTTGACTACGGCACGGCGGAATATGCGTTCGGTGCGCTCAGTGACGTTCATTTCAACCGCTATAACACGCTCTCGGACGATGATGCGGAAGTTTCGTTCCCCCGTGCGCTGAACTACTTCAGGGATTGGGGCGTTTCGGCGGTAGGCATTTCCGGCGACCTCTCGCTCAACGGCGAACTTGACTCATACGAGAAGTACAACAATGTGATTTCACAGTACGACTTCCCTGTCTACACGTGCAAAGGCAATCATGATTGCAGAAGATATTACACTTTGTCAAACTGGCAGCAGAACGTAAACAAGGAAATTTACGGCGATGAAAGACCTGAGAGCATCCTCGACGTTGCATCGAACGGACTTGATTTTGTCTACGAGTGCAACGGCGACATCTTCATTTTCTTCAGTCAGATAAGCAACACCTACGTTCTCGGCGTGCAGCTTGTGACCGATGAACAGCTCGACTGGCTCGAGAAACAGTTTGAAACATACAAAGACAGAAACGTGTATCTGTTCTTCCACACATTCCTCGGCAGTGACGACATACCGACAAACATGTGTGAGGGCAACATAATAAATCCCCTCGGCGCGACCTACACACTCACGTATGTTAAGGGCAACAAAGACGAAAAACGTTTCAAAGAACTTCTTTCGACATATAAAAACGTCGTATTCTTTAACGGTCATTCTCACTGGTCATATGACATGCAGAAATACAACAAAGAGCTCAACATATCCGATTACGACGGCAAATACGCAACCATGGTGCATGTAAGCTCCGTCGCCGCGCCGAGAACGGTCACAGACACTTCCCTCGTGCAAAAGTCGAACCCCGGATACATGAGCGAAGGCCTTTACATGACCGTGTACAACGACATGCTGCTCATCCGTGCGGTGGACTTTATCAGCGGTGAATTTCTCGCATACGCGACGTACATCGTGAAGAATTAAACTCGACCGCAAAATTCGCATTCCGCCGTATCGGCTTCACCGATTTGATTTGCGGAAAGTCGTTTGCCGTTTCAATAAAGTCTGATTCGGAATGCAAAGAACCGATTTTTGAAGCCGAACGGTGCGCCGTTCGGCTTTTGACGTGTTGTCGGGAATGTTCAGATTTCGGCATTTTTCCGCGCGGGAACAAAAAACGGTGAACAACGGCATCGGTAACATAATTTTTTTTCGTTTTCTATTGCAATCCAACGCGTACAAATATATAATAAAATATGTATATTTATGTGAAGTGAGAAACACAATGGCTTTTGACAAAGAGAAAAACAACAGCGAAACCCGGTGTTACAACCGCGGCGCACGCGAAGAAAACAGGCGGAGCGAACGCGAAAATTTACGCGTAGAAAAACGTGGAGAACGCGATGATTCAAGTGAAAAAAATTCAAAAAAAGCATCGGAACGCGACGATTTAATTATCGGACGAAATGCCGCAAAAGAGGCTCTGCTGAGCGGCAGAGCCATCGACAGTGTGCTCGTCGCAAACGGAGAAAAAACCGGTACGCTGCCGCCGCTTATCGCGCAGTGCCGCGACAAAGGCATCCCCGTGAAAGAAGTTGACCGAAAAAAGCTCGATTTTATGTGCGGTCACGGCAATCATCAAGGAATTATAATGCTCGCGGCAGCGCACGAATACGCCGCAGTGGAAGATATTTTAAACGCTGCCCGCGAGAAAAACGAGCCGCCGTTCATAATTATTTGCGACTCAATTGAAGATCCGCATAATCTCGGCGCGATAATCCGTTCGGCGGAATGTGCCGGCGCACACGGAGTGATAATCCCCGAACGACGCAGCGCGGGGTTGTCCGGAATTGTCGGAAAAACAAGCGCGGGCGCACTCGAGTACATGCCGGTTGCGCGTGTTCGAAATCTGACTGAAACGATAAAACAACTGAAAAAAGAGGGCGTGTGGATATATTGCGCCGACATGGACGGCACACCCTACCGTAACGCGGATCTTTCCGGCTCGATCGCGCTCGTAATCGGTTCGGAAGGCGCAGGAGTAAGCAGACTCGTCAAGGAAAATTGCGATGGAGTGCTGTCTATCCCTATGAAAGGTCACATAAATTCACTTAATGCATCTGTTGCAGCTGCAATACTGATTTTTCAGACGATGTCACAAAGATAAAAACGGATTCCATACATCGGCGGCTTTGCCGAAACGGCATCAATTTGCAATCTATTCAATGTACATATATAGCACAAAATATAATATTTTAACGCAAAATACACTTACGCGCACACGGCTTGCCGCGCTGCCGCTGATTATTACTACTTCGAACGGCTTGCCGCGCCGTTTTGAATTTTCTTAAAGGAGAAAAAGACCTATGACCGAAGACAACCGCATTGTCCCAACGGATACAACGCACAGCGGCGGGACAACGCTCCCGGAAGGAGCATCGGAATCATCGCCGAGAAACATCAACCCCGTTCCTGCGGTGCACACCAAAGGCGGCAATGAAGGAATAAAACTGCCTGAATCCAAAGATGACATTATTGCGGATTCGGGCGCACCGAGATTTATAAAAACGGGAAACGCCCCTAAAGTAACAACGCACAGCGAAACGGAATCCGCCACTGATGTGGATAAATTCACGGACCGGCTGTCGGTGCGTCCGCAGCAGCGCATGCGCACGGGTTACACGGGCAAAATCAGAACGTACGCTGACATCCACGCAGCGCCGGCGGACAGGATGAAGCGAATGATTCTGTCCGAGGAATCGGAGTTTTCCGAAATCGTCAACGCCGGCGATGCTCGCGAAACGGAGCAATCCGACGGTTTTTTATTCAAAGCGGAAGATGTGGAAACTGTGGAACAAGCCGAACCGCTTGAAAACAACGCGAACGTAAAAACGGATTCGGACGACACGGCGACAGCCGGCACGAACATCACAGAGGGCAACACGGAGGACGGTTCGACCGCCAAACCCGCAGAAGGTACGGCAAAGGCGAACCCCGAAATGGACAAAACCGAAAAAACAACCGAAACGCCGACGGCGGGCAATCACGATCCAAACAGCGGACGCACAAAGAAAATCGAGCCAAACGGCGAATTGCTTCGCGAAATTGCAGGAACAGCGACCGACGATGTTCCGCACGACCCCGACCAGATGATGATGAACGGTTACGGCGAAGCCGACGAGGACGGGGAACGCGAAGAAGCGTTGCGCAAAACACGCGCTAAAAAAATTAACAGTTACCATTTTTGGAATAAAGCGCACACGCAAGAAACGGGCGCAAAAACCGACGAAAAATTCACAAACGAGGGCAGCCGCGAACTTCCCGAATTTTTGCAGCGAATGGCGGGCAGATTCGCCGGACTCGACTCGTCTTTCACACCAATTAACGGGAACGAGTACAACGACATTGCGGACCGAAAGACGATTTTTAAGAATCTGATAAAAACACGCAGTTTTTGCCTGATGAGAGCTGCGGGAATCGCTCTTTTGGGAATAATTTTGTTCATCATCGACTTTGCCGTTTCGATAAACGCATCCAACAACGGCGGTCTTTTCACAATTCTTGGCGGCAACTCACTGGTTTACAATATAATAAATTCAGTTTTTTTGGTAACTGCCGCGCTGGTAATGCTCCCCGACCTCAAGTCGGGCGTGTGCTCCCTTTTGAAAATACAGCCAAAGACGGACACCGCGCTTTTTGTAACATTTGTTTTTGCTTTGATACAAAATGCGGCATTATATTCAACTGCAATCAAAACAGAATACGACCTGCACCTGCTTGCGCCGGCGGCGATTCTCTCTGCGGTACCGTATCTTGCGGCAAAACTATTCTTTTATGACAGCACGCGCCAGTGCTTCAAGGCGGTATCGGCAAAAAGCGACAAATCATATCTGCGAAAAGTGTCCGACGTGAATCTCGTAAAAGAAATTCTGCGCGACAGCGACGCAGATGAAAGCATAAATGTTGTATACGCAGGCAAAACGAAATTTATCAGTTCGTTTTTGCATCACTCCGCAGACTCGGCAAACGCGGCAATGCCCGATTCACGGCTCGTTGCGATAACCACGTGCGCATCAATTTTGCTCGGACTGCTCGCCGCGATACTGTCAAAGAGCTTTTCAGCGGGCATCACGGCATCGTCGCTCGCACTGCTCTGTTCGTTCCCCGTTGGCAGTCTGCTTGCCCTCGGAAAACTTCTTGCGAACGAAAACAATAAATTGTCTATAAAATCTTCTTTTGTGCAAAGTTACACCGACGCACACGACTTTTCCTGCGTGGATGATATCGTAATCGATGACACCGACGTAATAAAAGCTGAAGTCACGAAGTGCATCAGCGCAAAGAACGTAAAAGAAAATCAGGCGAAATTCGTCGCCGGTGCGCTCACCAACGCCTCCGGCGGTCTGTTGAAAAAAACGTTTGCCTCCGGCATCGCCGGTTTTGAGGAACGCATGCCGCCGGTGGACGGACTTGTCTACGAAGACAAACTCGGTGTTTCGGCTTGGGTCAGCGGATGCAAAATTCTGCTCGGTTCTCATGCACTGCTGGTCAATCACAACGTCGGAGTGCCCGACGAAAGCGTAGTCGACACGCTCATTGAGGACGGTTGCAAATCGGTATATCTCGCAATTGAGGGACGGTTTGCCGCATTGTTTTCAGTGAAATACACTCCCCTGAGCGGCGTTGCCGAGAATCTCAAGATTCTCGCGGACAACGGCGCAAATGTTCTCATATCAACAGTCGATGCCAATATATCAGATTCGTATGCGGAGCAGCTTCTCTGTCTTCCGGATGATTCGGTGCGCACATTGCCAAAAAAAATCACAGACAAGCTGTCCTCCGCACGCACAACAGTCACCGATTCGGAAGAAGCCGGAGTTGTCTTCGGCGACTCCGTGGACAGCCTTTGCCGCTGCGCCGCCGCTTCGATTCGCCTTGATTCGGCGAAACGCATTTCAAATCTTATCTGCACATCGTCCTCCGTGTTCGGAATGGCGATAACCGCGCTGCTCGTCCTAACGGGAGCGTATACAAAAATCTCATCAATAGTTCCGATTATGTTACAAACAATTTGGACGGCATTTTGTTTTGTTGCGCCCGGAATTTTTGCCGGTGCGGCGAAACCGCGCATGCGGAAAGCTCTCAAAAAAGATATAACCGAAAGCCGCGACAAACCTGCGGTTAACGCCGACAAAAAAACATCTGCCGCAGATAAAAACAACGTGCCGTCAGACGCAATCAAAAACGCGTCTGCCACCGCGCCCGAAAACGAAAAATCGGACGCTGCGGACACTTCAACAGCAGAGGAAATTATCACGGCAGCAGAAAAAACCGATGAAAACGACGACCCTATAAGTGCAGAAACTTACTCCGCGCTTGATGCCTTCGCCGAGGATCAGGAAAAAGCCGAGGGCAAAAAACCGCGCGGCAAGCGTGCATCGAACGCGGCAGCAGCAGACGGTATCACTGCCGACAACGACGGCGGATACTCAGATGACGGCACGCGGGCAAACTCAAAGTCAGGTGTTTCGGGAAAATTAAAGAACGTCTTTTCGGGAATCTTTACACGCGAAACGCCCGAAAACAGCGGCGGACTCGTCGAAGAAGAAGATATCGGGGACAATGACACTGCGGTCAGCGATACGTACGACGAAGACTTCTCCGAAGACAAGAAAAGAACAAAACGCGGCTTAAAGTCAAATAATAAGTCACACAACAGACCGGTCGACGAAGCAGAAAAACAACCCGAACCAAAGAAAAACAAGGGAATCTTAATTCCGGGCGGCAGCACCGCTTCGCACCGCAAAAATAAAGTCACGTATGACACCGCATATGAAATCGAAGCGGCGTACAAAAAGAAAAAAGACGAAGACAAGCGCGTACGTGATATCTTCACTGCGCCTGAAATTCCGAGCGGTCCGCACTACGATCTCAACGAGAAGCCGCAGGAAGAAGCCAAATTCGTGCCTCCAACCAACACAGGCAGCATAAATGTGTTTGACGATTCTGTTTTCAGCCCGTTTGAAGACGATAAAATATTTGCGGGACTCCATGATTCAACTTCCGCAAAATTCGATTTTTAAAAATTAAACAAGGCTGTATTTCACGATGCACGTAAGTTAAATGCATCAGGTGAAATACGGCCTTTTATTTTTTTTGTTATTTAAGACCGGTACGCCGAGCGTGCAAACACTGCAAATGTGCCGCGCATCCGCGCACCGAACGCACCTTGGCGAATCAGATTTATCTCGGCACGGGGTCAGACATTGACATGAAGTCCAATTTTGCCATTTTAGTGCGAGGAAGCGTGTCCATAATCACTATCTTACGGGGAACGGAGAAGCTGTTCAGGTTTTCTTTGCAAAAATCGAGCAACTTTTCTTTCACTTCATCTTCCGGCATTGACTTATCCTTGAGCGAAACACAGAGTTTTACAAGCGGCTTGGCGTTTTCGTCGTATCCCTGTACGGCGCATGCCTCGTCGATGAAAGGCAGGGTCATTATTTTCTGCTCGATTGAATAAGGATAAATATTGTAAGCGGAAATAACAATAATACGCTTTTTGCGACCTGTAAAGAAGACATACCCGTCCTCGTCGACATAACCCATGTCACCCGTATGAACCCACTTTTTACCATCGGATTCGACAAATATGCCATCGTTTTCGGCAGTGCCGTCGGGCAAATATCCGTTCATAATGGAATCACACGAAGTGCAAAGTTCGCCGTTCTCCCCTGCGGGCAGCGTGTTGCCGTCATCGTCAATCGCTTTGATTTCCATGCCGGTTATGCCCTTTCCGATTGATTCCGCTCTGCAATTTCCGGGGAAGTTCGTGGTGCAAACACCGCCCATTTCGGTAAGTCCCCAGCCGCGGAACAGCTGCGCATTGCTGCCGTGTGCCTTGAGCGTAGCGTTAAATTCCTCTATAAAACTCTCGCTGACGATGTCGCCGCCGGAATAAAGCGTGACAAGGTTCTTGATTCCGTCGTTGAAGAAGTTATCCTGCTCCATCATCTTCATAAACATGCTCGGCGCACCGGAAATATACTGCACATTATAGCGGCTTATATAGTCGTTTGCCTTATACGGGTCAAATTTAGGCATAATAATTCCCGAAAATGCATTACACGTGCAAAAATGAATACCGCTGCTGATTCCAAACGAATGGAAGCAGGGCAAAATGCAAAGGCTGTACGAGTTGCCGTAATCGTGCGGAACGTTTTCATTGAAATAGTACGAACCGTACGCAACGTTGTTTATCGCCTGCGCCGAAAGAATAACCGTTTTCGACTTGCCGGTTGTACCGCTGCCGTGCAAATAAACTGCGGGTTCGCGGCCGGGTGCTTCGACCGTGGGAACAGATTCGAATGCTTCGTTGAGTGTTTCGGCAAAACGGTAAATATTATCACCGCTCGGTACATTGGAATTTTTATCGTCATCCGCTTTTGCAAGCTCTCTGATTTTGCCCGAAGTATAATCCGAAACGGAACAGACAACCGTCATCGTGTCTTTGAGAATCTCCGCGTAAGCACCGACGGCTCTGTCGAGAATGAAAACGCACTTTGAACCGGTGTTGTCAAGTATCTGCTTGAGCGCGGCGGGCGGTGTAAGAGGATGCACAAAGTTTGCTATTGCGCCGATTTTGCTCAATGTGTAAAAAGCTATGAAAGCGTGCGGCGACGTGGGAAGAAACGCGGTGACGACATCGCCGCGTTTTATGCCTTTCTTTACAAGAAACGATGCAAGTTTTTCAACATCTGCAAACATTTCGCTCATCATTGTCTTGCAATCAAGGTTGACAAAAGCCGCATAATCACCGACATCAGCCGAAATTCTGCCATAGCAACCCTGCAAATATTCATAGCAAGACTCATCGCCGGGTTTAACGAGATAGGGAACGTGTTCCATTTGTTTTCTCTCCTATTCTTTGAGTATACTATTACATTGTAACGCTCCAAACAAAATAAATCAACATTTTCGGCAGATAACCGATGTTTTTATGACAATATATTTAGAATAAAACACGATGTTTTTTATACAACATTATATTGTTTTTATTATATATATTATCCGAACAAACTCACAGTTACACTTCCCTGCCGCAAACTTTTTTTGATATCAAGATTAAGTTTTTAATCATTGTGGACATGTTTCCATTAATTTATATTGCCTGTCGACCGGCAAAGTATCATTGCATGTGTTCTGCGCCGCAGATTTTCATATAAAAAGACTGCACTTCACGAATCGTATGTCAATACAATTCACATGAAATACAGTCTTAATCTACTTTACCGCGCGGTTATTGCGGCAAAACAAGTTTTAATGCATTCTTTCGCACTTATTTTTTCGGTATAATCTTCTCCGCGCCGCCCATATACGGTCTAAGCGCAACGGGAATATTAACGCTACCGTCAGCGTTCAGGTTGTTTTCGAGAAACGCGATAAGCATTCTCGGCGGGGCAACAACAGTATTATTAAGCGTGTGCGCAAGAAACTTGCCGTCCTTGCCATTCACCCTTATCTTCAGGCGGCGCGCCTGCGCGTCACCGAGATTCGAACATGAACCGACTTCAAAATATTTCTTCTGGCGCGGACTCCACGCTTCGACATCTACACTCTTTACTTTAAGGTCTGCAAGGTCACCGGAGCAGCACTCAAGCGTGCGGACGGGCACATCAAGACTCCGGAACAGGTCGACGGTATTCTGCCAGAGCTTGTCAAACCACATCTTGCTTTCGGACGGGTCGCAGACAACTATCATTTCCTGCTTTTCAAACTGATGAATACGGTAAACGCCTCTCTCCTCTATACCGTGTGCGCCTTTTTCCTTTCTGAAACAAGGCGAATAGCTTGTAAGAGTGTACGGGAGATCCTTTTCGTCAAGAATAGTGTCAATAAACTTGCCTATCATCGAGTGTTCGGACGTACCGATAAGATAGAGGTCCTCACCCTCAATTTTATACATCATGGCATCCATTTCCGCAAAACTCATGACGCCGGTCACGACGTCGCTTCTTATCATGAACGGCGGCACACAATAGGTAAAGCCGCGGTCAATCATAAAATCACGTGCATAGGAAATAACTGCTGAGTGCAGACGAGCGATATCGCCCATCAGATAGTAGAACCCGTTGCCGGCAACTTTACGTGCGGAATCAAGGTCAATGCCGTTGAAACGCTCCATGATATCGGTGTGATATGGAATCTCAAAATCCGGCACGACAGGCTCACCGAAACGCTCGACCTCAACGTTTTCGCTGTCATCTCTGCCTATCGGGACACTCTCGTCGATAATGTTGGGGATGGTCATCATTATCTGCTTGATTCTGTCCTGCAGACGAATCTCCTTTTCCTCCGCGTCGGCAAGATCGGCGGAACGGGCGTTGACAAGCTCTTTCATCTTTTCGGCTTCGTCCTTTTTGCCCTGATGCATCAGTGCGCCGATTTCCTTTGAATATTTGTTGCGCTCGGCACGGAGCGAATCCGCTGTTTGCTTATTTTGGCGGCTCTCAACATCAAGTGCGAGCACCTCGTCTACAAGCGGCAGTTTTGAATCTTGAAACTTTTTCTTGATGTTTTCTTTGACGGCTTCGGGGTTTTCCCTCAAAAATTTAATGTCTATCATTATATTTTCTCCTAACTTTTTGTCAGTCTTCGTTGAATAATTTCGACAATTTCAAAAGGTCGTCACGGTCGAAGTACTCGATTTCGAGCTTGCCGCCTTTGCCCTTGTTGATAATTTTCACATTTCTTGCAAGAGTCCCGCCGATTGCAAGTTCCACTTCATCGTAAAACTTATCGCGCGATTTCGGTTTTTTAGGCGGAACGGGTGCTTTATTAAGCATTTTCACGAGAGCTTCGGTCTGTCGAACAGACAAACCGTCGTCGACTGTCTTTTTTGCGGCGTCGGAAACAAGCGATTTGTCATTTATTCCGAGCAGCGTACGGGCATGACCGGCGGACAACTCCCCTTTCGACACGCGTGTGAGAACATCATCGGGCAGCGTAAGAAGACGAAGCGCGTTTGCGATAGCAGGACGCGACATTGAGAGTTTTTCACCCGTTTCATTCTGAGTAAAACCGAACTCATCCATAAGACGCTTGATACCCTTTGCCTGTTCGATAGGATCGAGATCTTCGCGCTGCAGGTTTTCGATAAGCGCAATCGCGGCGGCTTCGCGGTCGCTCAGCGATTTGACAATTACCGGAACTTCGGAAAGTCCCGCACGCCTTGCGGCACGCCAGCGGCGTTCGCCGGCAACTATCATATAGCCACCGTCCGACATCGGACGGACAAGAAGCGGCTGCAAAACGCCGTATTCTCTTATGCTGTTTTCAAGCTCAAGCATGGCTGTTTCTGAAAAATTGGTTCGCGGCTGGTTCTTGTCAGGTTCAATATCGCCGATAGGCAGTGTAACCGTGCCCTCATTCCCCGCACCCTCGGAGGAATTGTCGAGAAAAAGCGAGTCAAATCCTCGTCCCAGCCCGCCTTTTTTCTTTGAAGATGCCATAAGATTTTTCCTTTCGGGTTTTGTTTATTCAAATATGATGAATTTACGAATTGTGTTAATTGTTATTTGCCGATTGCTTTGACAAAAACTCTTCCGCAAGTTCCCTATATGCAATCGCGCCTTTGGAAGTGCGGTCGAAATAGATAACCGGCTGACCGAACGACGGCGCTTCGGATAGCCTCACGTTTCGCGGAATGGTTGTCTTGTACACTTTTTTCGGAAAGAACTTTTTGACTTCGTTCATGACCTGCTGCGTGAGGTTCAATCTGCCGTCGAACATCGTAAGCAGCACGCCCTCAAGTTCAATGTACGGGTTGTAAAGTCTTTTTATCTGCCGAACGGTGCTCATCAGCTGAGAAAGTCCCTCAAGTGCGTAGTATTCGCACTGAATCGGCACAAGAAACGTATCAGACGCCGTAAGTGCATTGAGCGTTATAAGTCCGAGCGACGGCGGACAATCGAGAAAAATGTAGTCGTATTTGTCCCAAATCGGCGCAAATGCATTTTTGAGCAGCTTTTCCCGCCCGGGTTTGTCAATAATTTCAAGTTCCGCGCCTGCAAGATCCATGTTCGATGGTATAATATCAACATTTTTGAAGTCTGTGCGGATTATCACGCTGTCTGCAGGTGCGCTACCGGTCAAAAGGTCGTATGAAGACTTGTCAATTTTTCTCTTATCGATTCCAAAACCGCTCGTTGTGTTTCCCTGAGGGTCAATATCCGCAAGCAGCACGCGTTTGCCGGCATCGCCTATACACGCGGCAAGATTAACAGCCGATGTCGTTTTGCCGACGCCGCCTTTCTGATTCAGGACTGAAACGGTCTTTGCCATGATATCTCCTTTCAATCGGTCGATTCGCATTTTTTTTGCTTTTTATATTATACCGCCTTTTCACGGTAAAATCAATAGAAAAAGGGGTTAAAATTGCATTGTTTCGCGCAAATCCGAATTAAAATAACGTCGCAGATTCAAAAGCAGCATGCGCAGCAATGCAATACCCTCGTTTTTTTGCGATTTAAAAGTAAAACCGACGAACTTGCAGCCGTGTGAAGCCGCTTGTCCGTCGGTTTTATGGGGTGTGAAAGAGAAAGATATGGGCTGTATATGATAAAGGGTTTCCCCGTTTATCCGTTTATCCGTTTGTACATTTATCCGTTTTTCGGAATGCTTATCAAAAAATCAACCGAATTTTCCGTTTCGCGCCGCTTGTACCGCGCTCCGATTCCGCTTGACAGCATTGTATTGACCGCTTTTTCGATTGAATTGACGAAAATCGTGATATCCGCGAAGTATTTGACTATTGTCCCGTGCTTTTTTCGTCCGCCGGAAAGAATATCGCTGCACTTTTTCTCCGTCTGCGAAACATTCAGTCTGCCGGCGACAATTTCGCGCAGAAGCGTTTCTTTATCAGAATCGGACGACAAGCGCAAAAGGATGTTAACGTGTTTCTCCGTCAAACCGTTTTCGACTATTGCCTTGCGCATTCCGACCGGTATGTGCAGCAAGCGGAGCTTATTTTGAACGGTGTCGGGCGAAATACCCAGCATTATAGCCGCTTCATCGTAATCAAATCCTGTTACGGAACACAGTTTATCTATGACCATTGCTTCTTCAAAGAAATTCAGTTTTTTTGCTTGCATATCCTGCACCAATCCCGCAAAGAACCGTTCCGTCGTGACCATATCGAGCAAAACACATGGGACACGTGTAAGTCCCGCTTTTTGCGCCGCTCTCAGCCGCCTTTCACCCGACAAAAGCGTGTAACCATGTTCTTCGTTTTCGTAGACGGTCAACGGTTCGATAATGCCGATTGCGCCGACAGACATTGAAAGTCTTTCAATACTTTCCTCATCAAAATACATTCTCGGTTGAAGCGGATTGCTTCTTATAAGCGAAACAGGCACGTGTAATATTCTTGCTCCCGTTTTTACTTTCGTAATACTCATTTGTAACGTCCGTTCTGTTTGTGTTTCACGTGAAACATTTCACGTACATAAAAATCCGCGATTTCCGGTTGCAGGTCATCTGCCCTACACCCTTAGGATACCACGGATTGAATAAATTTTCAGTCGTATTCTGACTGTCGAAAAAAAATTTTTTTTGAAGTTAAAGCGGTTTTTTTGAGATTTGAGCAGTCGGACGCGGGTAAATATTCGCCGTCTTTCCCGTTTTAATAAAAATAAGCATTTCCCTTTCGCTGCCGTCGGGCAAAACATACTTTATCTCTTTATCAAGCCGTGCGCCGAGTTTTTCAGCCGCACGTATGCCGCCGTCTTTTTCCTCTTCGGTTATTTTTCCTTTAAGCGAAACAAATCTGCCGCCTTTTTTGACGAGAGGAACGCAATATTCACAAAGCGAATTTAACTGCGAAACGGCGCGCGCCGTTACAACGTCGTATTTTTCGCGAAAATCATCGGAACGTCCCGCCTCTTCGGCGCGCATGGGCGCGAATTCAGCATCAAGTCCAAGTTCACCAACCGCCGCACGAAGAAAGTCAAGTTTTTTGCGCGTGGAGTCCATCAACGTCATTTTTACACACGGATTTACAATCAAAAGCGGAACGCCGGGAAAACCCGCCCCCGTTCCGACGTCGCAAATTTTCATGCCGTCAACAATTTCGCAGTATTTGCAGACGGCAAGTGAATCAATAAAATGCTTAACAACAATCTCGTCAGGCTCTGTTATCCGCGTCAAATTCAACACTTTATTCGTTTCAACAAGACGTGCTGCGTAGGCATCAAGACGAGAAACGGCAGCATCATTGAGGCAAATTCCAAAGTCGGCACACATTTTTTTCATTTTTTCATGCGAAATAAAACCGTCGTTCATGTGTTATCCTTTCTTTTAGACAAATAAATAAGCAATACCGATATATCGGCAGGACTTACGCCGGAAATGCGCGAAGCCTGTCCTATGTTATGCGGACGAATTTTTGACAGTTTTTCAATCGCTTCAAGACGAAGATTGACTATTTCGTGATAATCTACATCTTCGGGAATAAGTTTAACTTCCAAACGATGCATTTCCGTAATCTGCGCCTGCTGCCGTTTGATGTATCCCTCATATTTTATGTCAATTTCAACCTGTTCAAAAATCTCATACGGCAAGTCCGGTCGGCTCTTGTCAAACGGTGCAAGGCACTCGTAATTAAGCTGCGGCCTGCGAATAAGATCCGCCATTTTGCATCCCGTCGAAAGCGGAGATGTTTCACGTGAAACAAGTTCATCGTTCAGCGCATCACTCGGCGCAACCACAAGCTGCTCCACCCTCTCCCGTTCGCGTTTTATAAGCTCTTTCTTTTCCAAAAGTCTGTCATATCTGCGCCGTGAAACAAGTCCGAGCTTGTACCCCGTTTCCGTAAGGCGAAGATCTGCATTATCCTGCCGCAAAATCAATCTGTATTCGGAGCGCGACGTCATCATTCTGTACGGTTCATTGCAGCCTTTTATAACAAGGTCATCAATCAGAGTACCGATATACGACCCGGAACGTTCAAGTATAAGCGGCTCTTTGTCCTGCACTTTGAGAGCGGCGTTTATGCCCGCAACAAGTCCCTGCGCGGCGGCTTCTTCGTATCCGCTCGAACCGTTGAACTGTCCCGCGCCGAAAAGGCACGGCAAATCTATAAATTCAAGCGTCGATTTCAGACTTTGCGGGTCGACACAGTCATATTCGATGGCGTAAGCATTGCGCATGACGTGCGCGTGCTCCAGTCCTTTTATCGAATGAATGAACCCCTCCTGAACGTCGACGGGCAGAGATGACGAAAGTCCCTGCAAATAAAGTTCCTCTGTATCGAGTCCGCAAGGCTCAATAAATATCTGATGCCGCTCCTTTTCGGAGAAACGAACCATCTTATCCTCAATACTCGGACAGTAACGCGGTCCGATTCCCTCAATTTTGCCGCCGTAAAGCGGTGAACGCGACAGATTATCCATGATAATGCGCTTTGTTTCGTCGTTCGTGTATGTAACATAGCACGGCAGAATGTTTTCGGGGAGCTTCTCGCAGTCAAATGAAAACGGCACTACTCTTTCGTCGCCGTACTGAATGTCAAGCTCCGAGAAGTCCACGGTTCTGCGGTTCACACGCGACGGAGTGCCTGTTTTGAACCTGCGAAGCGGAATGCCGAGCGCGATAAGGCTTGCCGAAAGCTCGTCCGCAGGGAAAACACCGTCCGGTCCCGACGAAAAACTCTTATCGCCGACATATATCATGCCGCGAAGGAACGTGCCGGTGGCAAGCACAACGCATTTTGCACCGTAGACACAGTCAAGTTTCGTTTTAAGAATGTACTTCCCCGCTTCATCACGCTCAAGCGACACTATTTCCGCCTGAACGAGGTCAAGGTCCTCCTGCTTTTCGAGCGCGTGTTTCATGTACTTTGCGTACTCGCGGCGGTCAATCTGCGCACGGAGAGAATGCACGGCGGGACCCTTTCCCAAATTCAGAATTCTGCTTTGAAGCGTATTTTTATCCGCTGCGCGTCCCATTTCACCGCCGAGTGCATCAATTTCGCGGACAAGATGCCCTTTGGAAGTCCCGCCTATCGAGGGGTTGCACGGCATGTTACCTATCATATCAAGACTTACGGTAAACACTACCGTCTTGCAGCCAAGCCGGGCGGATGCCAGCGCGGCTTCAATTCCCGCGTGCCCCGCCCCTATAACGGCGACGTCGAAGTCACCGCAAAAATAATTCATTTTAATCGCCTCTTAAATTTGCTTCTTTTCGCCGATATCGGTTTTTTTCACGGTCTGATATCGTGATGAACACATGACGCCGCCGATTTAATTCTCGTGGCAAGCGGCGTTTTTTCGTCCGGCAAAAGAAATTTTATCTCTTTTTCAACTCTTCTCTTGAACATTTCCATCACTTTGGTAATGATTTTAGCACAAACGAAGCCAAGGCGCAAGAGTAAACAGACCGATTGCAAAAATAAATCGACAAAGCCGTCCGTTTCTCCGCAGCTCGTCACGAGAAGAGGTAGAATTAACAAAAAAAGAAACGGAACAGCAAAGAAGTCCCGTTTCATAATATTATCCGTGTGAAAAAGTGCGGCGTATGTGAAAGTGCATAACACCGTGTAAGCAAGAATGCGCTAATTGTCCTCGCTTTTTAACGCGAACAACGTGCAGCCGCTCTTTCGAAAACGTTCAATCATTCCCTGTGCCGATTCACGGGTTATCATGAAATATGCGCAAAGGCATTCCATACACATGAACTCGGTCGAAGCGCGGCTGACCAACTTTTTATGCAAGCCGATTTCGTCGTTTGTGAGTATTTTTCCGCATTTTATGCAGTGTGAATCGAAGTCCATTACTTTTCGAGTCTGCCTATAAACATACGGCTGTCATGCTTTTCAAGCTCGATTGCGAAAAATTCTTTCTTCACACCGACATCTTCGCCCGTGAACGCGTCGACGAAGTGCAGCCCGTAACCAGAAGCGGCGGGAATACCTATCTCGTCAAAGTACAGACCGCAGCGCGGCTCCGTATATTCGCCGAGATTTGTGAAAAGGACCGCAAATTCACCATCGGAAAGATGTTTGACGAACGTCGGCGAATTGCCTATCTTTGTGCCGATGAATGCGGGACGCGCTTCTTCGTCTTGATTTATTCGTATGAGTGTCTTATTTTTGAGCAGGTTAAGCGTCGTTTCGTTGATTTTTGTTATGTCGCAGCCTATCATAAGCGGCGACGAGAACATGCACCAAAGGCAAAATTCCGTCTTATAGTCGATATCGTACTGACGGATGTCTGCGTCGTTTTCACGTGCGACGTTGCCCTTTCCGTACATTCCGCAAGTAAGCATATCGATGTCATTGAAGCAGCCGGGTGCGGAGTACGCGAGATTTTCAACCTGGCTCATGGCAATGTCACGCATGCTTACAAACGAATCGAAAATATCGCCTGTGGAGCGGTACATGTGCGCTCCTGCGGAACGAATCCACTTATTGACATCATCACTGCCCCAGTTACACGCCGAAAAGAGAATTTCACGACCGCACGCTTTCAGCGCCATTCCCATTTTACGGTAGAGTTTGATGCCGTCGGCGGTATGCGGTTTGAAACAATAATCATATTTAAGGAAATCCGCGCCGTATTCCGCAAAAGTCCGTGCATCGAGAAACTCGTGGTCATAGCTGCCGGGATAATCGGCGCAGGTACGGATGCCGGCACACGAATACATGCCGAATTTGAGTCCTTTCGAGTGAACGTAATCAGACACGGCTTTCATGCCATCGGGGAATTTGTTCTTGTCGGGCACTATTTTTCCCGAAACGGGGTCGCGCTGCTTTTCGCTCCAACAGTCGTCAATAACGAGGTACTCATATCCCGCGTCGAGCAAACCCAACTCGACCATTTTATCGGCGGTGTCCCTGATAAGCTGAGCGTTTATGTTTTCTCCGAACGTGTTCCACGTGTTAAAACCCATGGGCGGTTTTCTTGAAAGCATTGTATTTTTCTCCTTTTTGAATTAGATTTTTTGTTTGTTAAAATAAAAGCGTCGGATAACAGTAACCCGACGCTCGTTATTTTCAGCATTTTGACGGTGCGAACACCTCCGCACGTAAACCGCGTCATGCTGCCTGTCGTTTTAGCTCACGCGGCAAACTCAGCAAACGGCGTCACTCAGCTGAACCGTTGCGGGGTCAACATAGTGGTGCTCGAATTTCGCCGAGCCGTCCGATGAAATCGTGAGCGTCGAACCGCCGTTCATGTCCTCTCTCCAGTAGCAGCCGCTGCCGGTCTTCAAACCGTAGGAAAGGCGGATGCCCTTGTAAAGAATTGACGAGCAGTTCACGTGGTCGTGACCGACTACCATGTCCTTGGTGCTGCCAAGCTCTTTGCAAACATCAAAGAAGCCGTTGTTTGTGTTCGCACAGCAAACATTTTCTCCGTTCAGGCCGAAGGAATCCTCGGCGTACTCGGGATTGTATTCACCTGCGTCACTATTGTACGCAGCGTTCCATGCGGTCTTAAACTCGACAACTGGAATGTGCATGAACACGGTGCTCTGTACCGCTTCGCCGCCGTTTTCGGCTTTGATGCCGTTGACCGCCCACTTGTACCAGCTTATCTGATTGTCCCACAGGTGGTCATAGCCTTTATCAGCCGCATTCGAGTGCGTATCCAGCATGAACAAAGTGTGTACAACCTTGCCGTTTTCGGTAATATTGAGGATATAGTTACCGTAACCCATGTCTTTCGGACCGTAATCAAACAGCGAATTTTCGGCATCCGCCATGTGATACGCCGCCCAGAACTCACTTACAAGGCCTTCGCCGTCGTGGTTACCCATTACAGCCGCCCACGGAATGCCGTAGGAATCGATAAACTTAATGAGCTTCAGATACGCAAGCGGTGCCCACGCATTGTCGCCCGTCATGGTGATGAGGTCGGGGTTAATCTCCTTGATGAGTCTGTCCATTGTCTGCTCTGCAAGGTCGCCGGGATCGCCGTAGGCTTCGCCATTTTTCAACTGAACGTCGGTGAAGTTGAGCACGACAAAATCTTTGCCGGGCTGTTTTTCAAGGCTGACAGCGTAATCTTCGGAGGAATATTCCATCGAATCATTCCACTCATAGAAGAATTTGTCCGCACCGCCGACAACGTTCTCGTTGAGGGGGAAAATTACCACGAAAAAAGACGTGATAAACGCGATTACCATTTTCAAAGTTGCAACCATTTTTTTCTTCTCCTTAAGAAATGTATTGTGAGAACATTCTACTATAAATGTTCTTAAAAAGCAAGAGTTTTTCGTCACTTTTTACGCAAAACTTAAATCGAAATTAAAATTCCGCGAAACGTAACCCGGTACGCCTTTATATTTGGTAAAAACCGACTTTTTTCATGACTTTGCGCATTGTGCGGCGCGCAATCGCCCGTGCTTTTTCCGCTCCCTCGGCGGCGCATTTCTCGATATAGGCTTTATCGCCGAGAATGCGTTCGTACTCCTCGCGGAGCGGGCGCAACTCCTCAGCCACCGCTTCGGCGACGGCGGACTTGAAATCACCGTAGCCTTTGCCCTCAAATTCTTTTTCTATCTCGTCGAAATTCTTGCCCGTGCAGCAGGAATACATTGTCATAAGATTGTTAATTCCCGCTTTTCCGTCGCCGTAGTACACACGCGCTTCGGAATCCGTAACAGCACTTTTTATTTTTTTGACAACAACGTCGGTCGTGTCGGTAAGCGAGATAAACGATTTTTCATTGGGGTCGGACTTGCTCATCTTCTTTTCCGGTTCCTGAAGCGAAAGAATTTTCGCGCCATGCTTGCCGATGTACGGCTCGGGCAGCTTGAAGACATCACCGTAAATACCGTTAAAACGCGATGCAATGTCACGCGCAATTTCAAGATGCTGTTTTTGGTCATCGCCGACGGGCACCATATCGGTATTGTAAAGCAGTATGTCGGCAGCCATCAAGATAGGATAAGTAAATAACCCTACATTGACATTATCGGCATGACGTGCTGATTTGTCCTTAAACTGGGTCATTCTTGACGCTTCGCCGAACTGCGTGTAACAGTTGAGCACCCAGCCGAGCAGCGCGTGTTCCTGAACATGACTCTGCAAAAAGACAATATTTTTGTCGGGATTAAGTCCGAGCGCGAGCAGCATCGCGTACATTTCAATCGAACGGCGGCGCAAATCGGCAGGTTTACTGCGCACGGTTATCGCGTGCAAATCGGCTACTCCGAAGATACAATCGTTGCTTTCCGCCATGTCGTGCCAGTTTTTGAAAGCGCCAAGGTAATTACCGAGCGTGGGCGTTCCCGATGCCTGTACAAGACTCAGAACGATTTTGTTGTTTGTTGCGTTTTCCATAATAAAATCACTCCAAAATTACTAAAAATACGTCAGTTTAATCTAACAAAACAGCAGTACAGAAACAGTACTTTAACCTATTTATATTAGCACGTTTCGACGAAAAAGAAAAGCGATTTTGAAAACTTTATAAAAATCACCTTATTCTATTGAATTAAAAGCGGTTCGGTAGTAGAATAAGTGTGAAATCCCAGCGAAAAAAAGGAGACTCACAATGTTAAAAAAATTACTGGCATTCAGCACCGCAGCAACCTTCGCACTGCTGAGCCTGACCGCTCTCTCATCATGCAAAAAAGACGAACAAAATCCAGTTATCACGGAAGCGACTGTCGAGAGTGAAACAAGCTCAACGTCGTCCGATGTCACAGCAGATCCGCTTACAGGCTTAACCGGCTATGACAAGGCATACGAAAACAGTAAACCGGTGGCAATAGTTGTTGAAAATACACCTGCCGCACGTCCGCAATGGGGTATGTCCACACCCGACATCGTAATGGAGTACGAGGTTGAGGGCGGAATTTCGCGCATGCTCTGGCTCTATTCAAACATCGGTGAAGTGCCCGACAAGGTGGGTCCCGTAAGAAGCGCACGTCATGACGTGGTTGAGCTTGCGCTCGGTCTTGACGCGCTGTTTATCCATTGCGGAACAAGCACCTTCGCCGAGGAAAAAATAGGTACATACACCTCCAGCGGCAAGTTGACGGATATCGACGGAATGGCTTCTCAACCATTTTTCGAGAGGGATCAGACACGCAGCGTTTCTTCGGAGCACCGTCTTGTACTCAGAGGCGACGGTTTGCGCAGCTGGGTTGAATCAAAAGACATCAACATGACTATAAACGACGCATACAAAACACCGTTCGCGTTCAACGCGACAACAACCGCACCTACAGGAAGTGATTGCGCATCCGCAAAAATTGTTTACTCCGCGTCATATAACTACGAGTTCAAATACGACGCGGCAACGGGAAAATACAATTGTTTCATAAATACAAACGAATGCGTCGATGACGGTGGTACGCAGTGCGCATATAATAACGTCATTGTGTTGTATGTTGATACAGTATCAATGGGCACATCCGGCGGTCACCAGGATTTGAAGCTCGAAAACGGCGGTTCGGGACTTTACATAAGCAACGGCAAATGTGAAGAAATTAAGTGGGCAAAAGGCGGCGATACCGACATGCTCAAGTTGACAAAAACCGACGGCACCGCGCTTTCGCTCAATCCGGGCAACTCGTATATCGGGTTTGTGAGAAGCACGCAGCAAAGCGCGACAACCATTGCTTAATTGCATATTGCATTGATTATATATATTATTCCGCGAAACAGCAATCGTATTCGGCGCAACCAAAATACCGGAACAAGTACCGGCACAAGCGCAAATAAATGCATAATCAAAAATTCAGCAAAAAAGCATCAAAAAAGGGACGCCGGATGGCGTCCCGTGTTCGATTCTGCGAAGATCGTAGTTCCAATTCGGCATAAAGGACATCTTCGCAGCGAAATACAAATTCCTCTTGTCGGCGCCGTCTTGCCGCGCCAAACTATACCCCGAATACGGTTTCAACAACTTTGACGCATTCTGGCGGCGAATATCTGAATCGGGTCATGTGCGTTTCGCGGAAAAAACAGTCGCGAACATAAACGGGTGACTGCACTTCCCCCCTGTCGACGATAACGAGCTTGATTTTCATCTTCTCGGGAATGATGCTTTTGATAAAAACAGCCGCACTTTGTCCCTCTCTGACATCAGGATCGTACTCCGCAAGTCCCGCGAGATTCGGCGCAAGTTCCACAAAAATGCCGTAACTCTCAATCGAGCGGATTATCCCCGGAACAGTTTCACCGACGTTGAATTTTGCAGCGTTTTCCTGCCAAGTGCCAAGCAATTCCTTGTGCGTAAGAGTCAGCCGACCGTCGCCGTCGCGGCTTTTGACTATTGCCTTTATCAGCTGTCCGTTGAAAAATCTTGCCGACGGATGCGGGATGCGCGACACCGACACGGAATCAATCGGAATCAGCGCAGGAATTCCGCAGCCGACGTCACAAAAAACACCGAACGGTTCGGTTCTTGTGACACGCACCGTGATAACGTCCCCGGGAAGAAGTGCGTCTATGTATTCGCTGCGGCATTTCTCCTGTGCGAGGCGGCGCGACAAAACGGCGTACATCCTGCCGTTTTCGTCCTTTTTTATTTCTTTTACGACAAAACAAACGGGTTTGCCCACACGTGATATCAACGCGATATCCCTAACCGTGCCGTCCTCAATGCCTATTGCACCGTCGTTTTTGTGAATTATCCCCGGCATGATTCCGAGGTCGACATGCAGTGAATGTTCGCGGTCGCATTTAAGAGCAGCGGCTTCAAGTATCGTTTCGCGCAACATTGCGTCACGAAGTGATGAAACGCATGAAAACACCGCTTTGTTTTCCTTTCTTGAAATAACTATTCCTTCAGGCAAATACTGCTGGTTCATATTACTATCCCCTTTTGCAAAAATCAATAAAAAAATCGCTCGGTTTTGAATTATTTCACTAACATGATATTTATATCTTGTGAAAAGTATGATAAAATGGTGTTGATACAATTTTTTTGGAGGGAAATATGGACGTAAGAATCGGCGACACGCTCGAAATGAAGAAACAACACCCGTGCGGCGCAAAAACATTTGTTGTTCTGCGCTCCGGAATAGACTTCAAGCTGAAATGCACGGGCTGCGGCAGAGAAGTAATGGTACCGAGAATTAAGGCGGAAAAAAATATAAAGAAAATAACACGGGATAACACGTAAGTATGATTGAAAAATTAAAACAGGTCGAAGAACGCTACAATTTCATAAACGAACAGCTGTGCTCCCCGGAAACCGCGTCGGATACGTCTTTATCCGCGCCCCTGTTAAAAGAGTTGAAAACGCTCACGCCGGTTGTGGAGAAGTTCCGCGAATACACAAAAAACGAGGCTGCAGTGCGCGACGCGAAAGAGATTTTAGACAGCGCTCTCGACGACAGGGAGTTCAAAAAACTTGCACGCGGCGAATATGATTCCGGACGCGAAAAAAGCGAAAAGTTGTTGGAAGAGTTAAAAATCTTACTTCTCCCGCGTGACGAGAACGATGACAGAAACGTTATTATAGAAATTCGTGCGTCTGCGGGCGGCGAAGAAAGTGCTCTTTTTGCGGAAGTTCTTTTCAGAATGTATTCAATGTACGCGCAGACAAAAGGGTGGAAAACCGAGGTTTTGTACGCGAACGAAACCTCGCTCGGAGGTTACAAAGAGATATCATTCATGATTTCGGGCGACGGCGCATTTTCGCGGTTCAAATTCGAAAGCGGCGTGCATCGGGTGCAGCGCATCCCTGTTACGGAATCCAACGGAAAAATTCAAACCTCAACTGTAACGGTTGCAGTGCTGCCGGAAGCGCAGGAAGTGGATATCAAAATAAATCCGTCCGATTTGCGTATTGACACATTCCGTTCATCCGGCGCGGGCGGTCAGCATATCAACAAGACTGAATCAGCAATACGAATTATACATATTCCCACAGGAATAGTTGTAGAGTGTCAGGATGAGCGAAGCCAGTACAAGAACAAAGACAAGGCGATGAAAATTCTCCGTTCACGCGTACTTGAAATCGAACGCGAAAAGCACGAGAAAGAAATCGTGGGAGAACGGCGCAGCCAAATCGGCACGGGCGACCGAAGCGAACGCATACGCACGTACAATTTTCCGCAGAGCAGGGTCACGGATCACCGTATAGGACTCACGTTATATAAGCTGGACGCAATCTTAAACGGTGCGCTCGATGAGTTGATTGACGCGCTTATCACGGCGGACACCGCCGAAAAACTGAAAAACAGTACCGAAAAGCAATAAAGAAGTGATATATATGGAAACAAAAATATACACGATCGATCTACCGCAAACGCAGGCGGAAGAAATAAACGAAGCGGCAAATTTCATTAAAAACGGTGAAGTTGTTGCATTTCCCACCGAAACGGTGTACGGGCTCGGCGCAAACGCCTTAGACGTCGAAGCCGTGAAAAAGATTTTTAAAGCAAAAGGACGTCCGCAGGACAACCCGCTCATCGTCCACGTAACCGAACCCGAAGAACTGTATCCGCTTGTAAAAGAGGTTCCGGAGATGGCAAAACGACTTCTTGATAAATACTGGCCGGGTCCGTTGACAGTTATTCTACCAAAGAGTGATGTTATACCGCAGGAAGTAAGCGGAGGACTTGACACCGTCGCGGTTCGCTGTCCATCGCATCCGGTTGCGCGTGCGTTTCTGAAAGCCGCCGGAGTTCCCGTAGCCGCACCGAGCGCGAATATTTCGGGTTTTCCGAGTCCCACCACTTTTAAGCATGTTATGGATGACATGAACACGCGCATTCCCGCAATAATCGACGGCGGCGATTGCGATTTCGGCATTGAGTCGACCGTCGTAACGCTCGCGACAAATCCGCCGCGTCTGGTGCGCCCCGGCGCAATCACGATAGAACAGCTCCGCGAGGTTCTCGGCGAAGTCGAAGTCGACCCCGCCGTGCTCAATCCGCTTGAAAACGGCGCGAAGGCAGTGTCACCCGGCATGAAATATAAACACTATGCACCGAAAGCTGAAATTTCGATCGTTTACGGCGGTAAATGCGGATTCATCGAATACGTCACCGAACATATTGCCGACGCGGACATGATTTTGTGCTTTGAGGGCGAGGAAAAAGAAATGCCGCTGCCGTGCGTCACGATGGGACGCGCAGACGATCCTCTCACACAATCGCACCGTCTGTTTGACGCGCTGCGTGAACTTGACGAAAAGGGCGCACTTCGCGTGTTTTCGCGTATGCCGAGCAAAAGAGGTCTTGGTTTGGGCGTATGCAACAGGCTTTACCGCGCTGCAGGATTTCGTTTCGTGAACAAAGCCGACACGTTTGTTTTGGGTGTAACGGGCGGTACCGGCACGGGAAAAAGTACATTTTGCGACGATACATGTGCACGTGAAAAGCATTCGATAAAAATTGACGCCGACAAAATCGCACGCGATGTCACCGAAAAGGGTTCGCCAGTTTTGGATATGCTTGCCGAACGTTTCGGCAAAGAAATAATCGCTCCGGACGGTACGTTACTGCGTCATAAATTGGCTGAAACGGCATTTGCAAATAAAAAAAACACGCGTGACCTTACAAAAATAACAAATCCCGAGATAATAAGACGCTGCGCAGATATTGCAGACGATTACCGCGGCAACTACAATACCGTCATTCTCGACGCTCCGTTGCTCTTTTCGTCGGGTCTTTACAAGATATGCGACAAAACCGTTCGCTTTGTCGTTGCTGACGTGAATGTGCGCATTGAAAGAATTATGAAGCGCGACGGCATCACCGAAGAAGAAGCAAAAAAACGCATCGCGGCGCAAGCCGAGGAAGATAAACTTGCGAAGAATGCGGACGTGACAATAACCGATTATCAAAGTCCCGCATATTCCGAAAAAAAATAACAGATAAGCGTGATATCTGTTTTTTCCCGCTTGTTAAAATCAAGAATTTAACATACAATTCAAAATCAAAGAAAGGAAAAATATTATGGGCAGCAGCACAGCAAAAGAACTTAAAGAAAAACTTTTTTACAAAAACGAGAGTGCGTTTGTTAAAATGAGCGAAGCGGAAACAACTTCTGCGTACGATTTCTGCGAGGAGTACAAGCGTTTTCTCGACGAAGCGAAAACTGAGCGCGAAGCCGCCGCAAAGGCTGTCGAGCTTGCGAAAGCGAACGGTTTTTCGGAGTTTCGTCCGGGGACTTTCTACACCGAGGGTGACAAAATATGGTACAACAACAGAAATAAATCGGTGATTCTTGCCGTCATAGGCAAACGAGAACTCTCGAGCGGTGTGCGCATAGCAGCGTCGCATATTGATTCACCAAGACTTGATTTGAAACAAAATCCGTTGTATGAAGACAATGATTTGGCTTTTCTGAAAACGCGCTACTACGGCGGCATCAAAAAATATCAGTGGACAACCATCCCGCTTTCGCTTCACGGCGTTGTCGTTAAAAAGAACGGCGAAACGGTCAATGTAAAAATAGGCGAAGACGAGAACGACCCCGTTTTCGTTGTAACCGACCTTTTGCCGCACCTTGCGCAGGAACAGATGAACAAAAAACTCGGCGAAAGTATCAATGCCGAAAAACTCAACATTCTTGTAGGCAGCCGCCCGTTTGACGACAGTGATGAATCCGATAATATAAAGTTGAATATTATGCAGATTTTTAACGATAAGTACGGTATTATTGAAGCCGATTTCCAAAGCGCGGAGCTTGAAGCCGTTCCCGCGTTCGGCGCACGCGACGTGGGACTTGACCGCTCAATGATAGGTTCTTACGGCCACGATGACAGGGTTTGCGCGTATCCCGCACTGATGGCAATTCTCGACACGGATACACCGGAGTACACATGCATCACAGTTCTCACGGACAAAGAGGAAACCGGCTCGGACGGCAACACGGGACTGCACTCGTCATATCTGAAATATTTTATAGCCGACCTTGCAGCGGCTGCAGGCATCGACCCGTGGACGGTGCTCAGTGCATCGGAGTGCCTTTCGGCGGACGTTAATTCGGCATTTGACCCGAATTACAGTGATGCATATGAGCGCAAAAATTCAAGTTATGTCAACAAAGGCGTCTGCATTTCCAAGTATACCGGCTCACGCGGCAAGTCGGGAACGAGCGACGCGGGCGCAGAGTATGTGGGAAAAATCAGAGCGATACTCGACAAAGCAAACGTCTGCTGGCAGACGGGCGAACTCGGCAGAGTCGACCTCGGCGGCGGCGGAACTGTCGCAAAATTCATAGCGGCGCTCAATGTCGATGTCGTCGATATCGGCGTGCCGGTTCTGTCGATGCACGCACCGTTTGAGGTTGTCGGCAAAGCCGACATCTATGCCGCGTACAAGGCATTTTCCGCCTTTTTCAACGCTTGATTTAAGGAAAAAAATATGATTATTTCACCGTCTTCTTTCTCCGGTGTGTTTGTGCTGCCTGCATCGGTCGCAGACAGGACGCTCAAAACAGTATCCGGAAACTTTTTAAAAGTTATTATTTACATCTACCGGAACTGCGCCGAGACTGTCGACGCCGAGCGTATTTCGGCTGCAACCGGCGTGCCGGTCGGCGAGGTAAACGACGCTCTTTTGTTCTGGACGGGCAAGGGGCTTCTTACCGACGGCGAAAATGTATCCGCGCACAATTCGGCGCAGTCCGACGGCGATGCTGCAAATAATGATATTTCAACGGATAACACCGACAATAACAGTACAAAACGACCGGAAACGACATCCGGCGAACCCGAAAAAGACGCTGCCGCCGATGCCGATGCTCCGACCGAAAAAAACAACAGTAATGTTTCACAGCCGAAAGAAAAAAAAGAACAGATATCCGTGAAGCCGAAACCGCTCACGCACGATGTTGTCTGCCGCAGAGCCGAAGAATCCCCCGAAGTCCGTACGCTTTTCGGCGAAGCAGAGTCGCGCCTTGGGCGCGTCATCGGTTTGGGCGACCAGTCGTCGCTTCTGTTGCTCCACGACTACTACGGTTTGCCGGTTGAAGTCATTCTGGCTCTTTGCGAATATGCAAGTTCAAGCGGAAAATGCGGCAATATGAATTATATTTTTACTGTAGGCGTAGACTGGTCAAAACGCGAAATCGACACTCTGGAAGAAGCAGACGAAGAATTCAAGCGCATCCAATCAATTGATAAAAACTGGTTAAAATTCTGTGATGTAACAGGCGTAAGAAAGAAAAAACCAACCGTAAAACAGAGCGAATTTTTGTCTGCGTGGATTGAACGCTATCATTTTTCAACAGAAATGCTCACGTGCGCTTATGAGGAAATGAGCAAACACATGTCCGAAATGAGTTTTCCATACATGAACAAAATTCTCACAGCGTGGTACAATGCGGGAGTGGACACCCCCGAAAAAGTGAAGCTGCACGAGCAGGAATTTGCCGACAAAGCGGCAAAAAAAGCGGCGTTGCGCAACGAAAACAAGAAGGCGTTTTACGCGCCCGTTTCACCGTCGGATTCCGCACCGCGCAAACCCGCATCATACGACATAGAAAAGGCGCAGCAAAAAGCGAAAGCGGCTGTACCGGTTTTGAAAAAGAAGGAGAAACGGTAAATGTCATATACACGCGAAATGTTTGAAAGCGCAGAATCGGAAATAGAAAAACGCCGCATTTCTTCCGAAGACAAAGCCGAGCAAAGACGGCGCGACTTTGAGAAAAAAGAACCGGAATATGTCGATTTGCGTAATATATTGATATCCTCCGTAAAAGAAGCTCTCAAATCAATAAATATGAAACCCGAAAAAGCAGCCGCTTTTATTGAGGAACAGAAAGAAAAAAATCTTTCCGCGCAGAACCGCATACGTGAATTGCTGGCAAAAAACAACCTGCCGCCGGACTGGCTCGAGGTACACTATTACTGTCCGAAATGTTCCGACACGGGACTTTTTGAAACGAAACTCTGTTCGTGCTTTACCGATTTACTGAAAAAAAAAGCATTCGATGAAGCTGGCAAAAAATCTCCGCTGAAGTTTTGCAACTTTGAAGATTTCAGACTCGATTATTATCCCACGGAATTTAACAGTGAATACGGCTGCTCCTCACGCGAACGAATGGAAAATATTCTTGCTTTTTGCAAAGGATACGCAGACGATTTCGACAGAGAGTCACAGAGTATTCTCATGCTCGGTGAAACGGGACTCGGCAAAACGCATCTTTCTTTGTCAATTTCGGGCAAGGTGATAAGCAGCGGATATAACGTTGTCTACAATTCGGCGCAGAATATTTTTACGGAGCTGAACAGGGAGCATTTCGGCCGTTCCGATAATACCTTCAGCTACGAAGCGTTGATTCTCGACTGTGACCTTCTCGTAATCGATGACCTCGGCGCGGAATTTACGACGCAATTCACAAACGCCGCTCTTTACAACATTATAAACACGCGGATAAATTATTCCCTGCCGACAATAATAAACACAAATCTATCTCTCAAGGAGCTTGAAGAAAAATACACGCGCCGCGTTTCGTCGCGCATTATCGGCGAGTATGCCATGCTCGATTTCTTCGGACGCGATATCCGTCAGCTAAAAAACGACTGAACAGACTGAATTTTTTATCTTAAAAATTAACCGCCCGGTTTTTAATCGAGCGGTTTTTTTTGTATGATGCGCCGTTGTGCGTTTTTGATTTATTTGTAAAATCGCTTATGAATCGCGCTGACAGCCGAGTCGGCGTCTTCCTTTTTTACAACGACGGAAAAACGCATTTCGGACGACGAAATCATTATAACGTCAATATTTTTTTCCGACAGAGCTTCATATATCGCTGCGGCTACGCCGGGATGAGATTCCATTCCTGCGCCGACAACGGATACTTTTGCTACCGACTTGTCACATATAATGTTATCTTTATTGAAATTGCCGCTGTTTTTGAGCACTTCCGCGGCTGCATCGGCGTTGCTTTCGGACACGGTAAACGCAATATCGGTAGTTCCGTCTTTTTCGGTTGTTTGTAATATAATATCGCAATTTATATTATTTTGTGACATTAAACCGAAGACGGAGAACACTTCGCTCGACGTGCCTTTAAGACCGGACACGGTAATTCGCGCAATACTGCTTTTTTTAGTGACTCCGCTTATGAGCATTTTTTCCAAGTCGGAAACCTCCTCTTTTATGACGGTCCCTTTCGCATCCGAGAAAGCGGAGCGAACCTCGATAACGACCGAATATTTTCGTGCAAGTTCCACCGCACGCGGTTTGAGTACTTTGACACCGAGAAAAGACAGTTCCTGCATATTTTTGTAATCAATCGCATCGATTTTCTTTGCCTGCGGGACTTTTTCAGGGTCGGCGGTGTAAATTCCGTCAACTTTCGAATAAACAACGCATTTTTCGGCATTGAGCGCGGCAGCCACCGCGACGGCTGTGGTATCGGAACCGCCTCGTCCGAGAGTCGTCATGTCGCCGTGCCTGTTTATCCCCTGAAAACCCGCGACAACAACGGCTCTTCCGTCTGAAAGCTCTTTATTGAGCCTTGTGCAGTCGATATCTTTAATACGCGCTTCGCCGTTGGCGGAGCTTGTCATTATTCCTGCCTGAAAACCGGAGAGCGACACGCACCCTATTCCCAGATTTTCAACGGCGACGGCGAGTTTGGAAGAACTGAGCAGCTCGCCGGCGCTCATTATCACATCAAGTTCGCGTTTTGACGGCTTCGGCGACAACCGCGTTATTTCCGACACAAGCATGTCCGTCATACCGCCCTGCGCGGAAACGACGGCAACAACGGCATTGCCGCCGTCGTATTCTTTTTTCACTATAGAAGCCGCGTTTTTTATTGCGTTGTCGTCCATCAAAACGCTTCCGCCGAATTTCAGAACTACGGTTTTCATAAAATCGGAATGACCGACACCGCGACGAAACCGTCGGCGGCTTCGAGCTTGTCATTAAGATCATTTCTGCCGTCGGCGTCGCAGATGAAAGCTATATCGTTTGCGCCGTCACCGCTCAAAAGATTCACGCCGCCGAACGACTCACGCACACGCGCAATCGCTTTTTCCGCGTCGTTTGAAAATCCTCTGACATAAAATTTCTTTTCACTGAGATTTATATCGCCCATGACGCCGTCGCGGTGAGTGTTCCACGAGTAAACAGGCTCGTTTTTGAAATTAAGCCGCGCACACTCGAGGATATCGGCGGTTACGTCGCTTGCCGTCGGCAGTTTTCCCGCGCCGGGACCTGAAAGCATAAGTTCGGGCATTGCATTTCCTTTGATGAATACCGCGTTAAGAACGCCTCTGACGCCTGCAAGCATTTCCTTTTCGCATAACGCCGCAGGAGCGACGCAGGCGTATATTTTGCCGTCATTAAACGAACCTCTGCCGATAAGTTTTACCGCGTAACCCGCGTTTTTAAGATAGGTAACGTCTTCGAGCGTGATTTTCGTCACGCCTTCTGTTTTTATCTCATCGGGGTAAACATGACTGCCGAAGCACGCCGAACAGAGAATAGCCGTTTTACGCGCGGCGTCGAACCCTTCTATATCGTCGGTGGGATCTTTTTCGGCAAAACCTTTTGCCTGCGCATCCGCAAGCGCAGCCTCGAACGATGATTTTTTCTCGGTCATTTCCGTAAGAATATAGTTTGTCGTCCCGTTTAATATTCCGCTGAAGCTCTCTATCGTATTTGAGGACAAACTTGAGAAAATATTGCGAAGTACCGGTATTCCACCGCACACCGACGCGCCGAACATAAACGCCACGTCATTTTTGCGTGCCTGAGCCATCAGCTCTTCACCTTTTTCGGCGACAAGCTGTTTATTTGACGTTACAACGCATTTGCCCGCTGCCATCGCACGCATGCAAAACGTAAACGCCGGTTGTGTACCGCCCATCATTTCGGCGACAACTTCTATTTCTCCGTCGTTTATTATCGTGTCTATATCGTGAATCACACGCGTTTCGTACGGAGTGTCCTTAAGCTCTCTCAAATCAAGAATATACTTTACTTCAACGCTGTCCTGACAGCAACGCTTCGCGTAAATCGAACCGAGTTCGTCAATGAGGTCGACTACACCCGTTCCGACAGTTCCGCATCCCAATACGGCTACTTTCATCTTAACACATCCTTTTTGTCTTTTTCATACTATATTAAATTAAATCACAACAAAAATCAATAAAAATTTTGCACAAAAACAGAGCTAAAATCGTAAGCGCGCCGCATGAATTGAAACGTCTGTCAACATCGGCATACTATAAATATTTAAAAATATAATACCATATATATTGCAAATAGGACGAAAATATGATAGAATTTACAGGTCAGATTATATATTTGCAGGAGACTTAAATGGACACTTTAAACGACGTTTGGAAAGCTGTACTTGCCATATGCAGGACAAAAGTTTCGGAAGTAATGTACAACATGTGGTTAAGTCCTTTAGAGCTTGTTAAATTTGAAAACGATACGGTTGTTTTTTGCATAAACACCGACTTCAAAAAAACTATAATACAGGATAAATTCGGTGACGTTCTTCGCGAAAGTTTTGAAGAAGTAATGGGTTTTCCCGTCGATATCGACATTATAGTCAGCGAAATTTCTTCCGGCAGTAAACCTGTTATCGTTTCCGAAAACAACGACGCTTCGACAAAGGAAAAAGCGACAAATAAGGAGAATGAAAAAACTCCGCCAGGATACGAATCGTATACATTTGATAATTTTATAGTCGGAAAGTCAAATAACTTTGCA
The DNA here is from genome assembly GCA_963657065.1 of bacterium. Lineage (GTDB taxonomy): Bacteria > Bacillota > Clostridia > Oscillospirales > Acutalibacteraceae > RUG806. The sequence goes on along the minus strand of CAVKLD010000001.1, from coordinate 50,569 downwards.
TACAGTGTTTGTGTCGGTGTTGCCCAGAATCCCGGTAATTACTCAAACCCGCTTTTGATTTACGGCAGATCCGGACTCGGAAAAACTCACCTTATGCTTGCGACTCTCAATGAGATAAAGAAAAAACACCCGGATTACGTTATTATTTACACAACCGGCGAGAATTTCATGAATGAGATGGTTGAATCTATTGCGAAAAAAAATCCCGCCGCATTCAGAAACAAATACCGCAACATTGACGTGCTGTTAATGGACGATATCCAGTTTATCCAGCGCGGAGAAGGCGTTCAGGAAGAATTTTTCCATACTTTCGACGCTCTCTATCAGGAGAAAAAACAGATAATTTTAACTTCCGATGTTCCGCCCAGAAATATGGAAGTCCTTGACGAACGTCTGAGAACGCGATTTGAAATGGGCATCACGGCGGATGTTACGGCACCCGACTTTGACACGCGGCGCGCCATTATTATACGAAAAGCCATGGAGTATAAACTGGTTTTTCCCGACAATATAGTTGACTATATAGCGCAAAAAATTAAGAACAACATCCGTCAGATAGAGGGAATTATAAAAAAAATCGCCGCAATGACAAATACATACGCAAGGGAACTGAATCTTGAAGACATTAAGCTCATTATAAGCGACGTCACAAGCGAAAGTCAGCCGATTTCGGTCACGGTGGAAAATGTAATTGACTACGTCGCAAAGGCTTTCGGCGTTACCGCGTCGGATTTAAAATCAGATAAACGTCAGGCAAAAATAAATACGGCGCGTCAGGTTGCAATGTACGTACTGAAAGAGGTAACGGATTTGACGCTGCAGGAAATAGGCGATTATTTCAAAAAAACGCACGCTACTGTTATTCACGCACTCTCAACCGTTGCGCAGAAAATGCAGGATACACCGAGTATACGAACCATTGCCACCGGTGCAATACAGGAATTTCAGGAAAAACATTGACCGGTTTATTTCTTTAACGGTAAAAAAATCGTATGCGGCAGGTTTTTATACTGATTGTTTTATTGCTTTTTTGACTGTTTATTCCGCTTGTTTTTAAGCTGTATTTATTAACAAGTTTTTTGTTTTTAACATTGAGGTTTTCTACAGTATTTACACCCGAAAAATTTTATTGTAGAAAACAAAAAGTTTTCGAGAAGTTTTAAAACGAAAAAATTTCCCGCTATCCCTTATTTTTCAAGGGTTCCCGAACTTTTCAACAGTTTCAACACCCCCTACTACTACTACTATTTTTTAAACTGTTTTATTTTCTTATTCCGGAGGAAATTTTATGAGAATAGTCTGCAATACCAATGAGCTGACGGAAGCGTGTTTGAATGTTCAAAGATGCATTCCGGCAAAAGCCGTACTTCCTCACCTCGAGTGTATTCTTATAAAGACTGTATCCGATTCACAAATAGAAATGGTCGGATACGATCTTGAGCTTGGAATTACCACTTCTCTCGGAGTGCGCGTCGAACGCAGCGGCAGCGTCGCACTCAACGCAAAAACATTATGCGATATATTAAGACATTTCCCGTCCGACACGGTCATTATAGACTGCGACGAAAAAAACGTGTGCACGGTCAAAAACGGCGAAACGGAATATACTCTTATAAGTCTTAATCCGGACGAATATCCCGAAATGCCGGAGCTTAAGGAGAGCAAGCCGTTTAACATTTCTCAGACGCTTTTAAGAGAAATGGTGAAACAGACCATTTACGCCGTGTCGACCGATGATACGAAAGCGGCTCACAGAGGAATTAAATTTGAAATAACGGCAGGTGAGATAAAACTTATCGCGCTCGACGGTTTCCGTCTTGCCATACGCACGGAATTTGCGGAATACAACGGCGACGAAATGACGTTTGTCGTGCCGGCAAAGACAATGAACGAAGCAGTAAAGCTGATAGGCGAAGACGACAGTTTTATAAAAATCTCGATAGGCAGACGCCATATTATTTTCGATATAGGCAATTACGTGCTGATTTCACGTTTGCTTGAGGGAGAATTTCTCGATTATCACACGGCGATTCCCTCAGCTTCCACAACTATGATAAGGGTTAATACAAAATCCCTCATAGATGTTATTGAACGCACTTCGATAGTTATAACGGAAAGAACGAGAAGTCCGATAAGATTCGTCGTTGACGAAACAAAAATCAAAGTATCGGCGACAACCGCGCTCGGCAGTGCTTTTGACAGCGTCGAAGCATCTGTTTCCGGCAAACGAATGGAAATAGGTTTCAATAATAAATTTTTCCTTGATGCGCTCAGAAGCTGCGATACCGACGAAGTTCTTATAAGACTCAACGGTCCGATTTCCCCGGCTGTTATTCTTCCGCCGGAAGGAAATAATTTTCTGTATTTGGTTCTTCCGGTCAGAATTAAAAGCGATAATGCGTGATTTTTACCTGTCGGCGAACGAATATTACAACGGTTGAAATTCAGCAAGAAAAATATTTTTATTTCGTGACGCAGGTCGTTTGCATAAAAAATTAAATTCACTACAAAAAAACAAATATGCAGCAAAAGGAGATTTTTATGTCATTTACTCCGGACGGAAGAAAAATTAAAAAAGTAAAAATAAAGATGCTTGAGATCAAAGAGCGGTCTTTGCCCATAAAAACTCCGTTTATAAAGCTCGACGCCGCGTTAAAATTCAGTGCGATTGCCGAAACCGGCGGACACGCGAAAATACTTATTGAGGAAGAACGCATACGCGTAAACGGCGAAACATGTACCGTTCGCGGTAAAAAACTGTATCCGGGCGACAATTTCGAATATAAAGACGAACGTTTCACGGTTTGCCGTGAGGACGGCACGGAAAAATGAAGCTGACGAAAATAACGTACGGGAATTTTCGCAACCTTGAGCAACTGACGCTCACTCCGCACGAGGGCGTAAATATAATTTACGGTGAAAATGCGCAGGGCAAAACGAACATACTTGAGGGAATCTGGCTTTTCAGCGGGCTGAAAAGTTTTCGCGGTGCGAAGGACAGAGAACTTGTCGCGTTTGATAAGAATAAATCAAAGCTGACGTCCGTTTTTGAAACGTCGCACAGAGAAAACAAAGCCGAAATAACGATAGAAGGCAGGCGCAAAGCGTCGCTTAACGGTATAGAACTGCCGGGTGCGTCGGGACTTATCGGTAAATTCGGTGCGGTTGTGTTTTCTCCGTCGTTTATGTCCGTCGTAAAAGAAGGACCGAGCGAGCGCAGACGTTTTCTTGATGCGGCGATTTGCCAGTTAAAACCGTCATATGCCGTAATGCTGACGCAATACAAACGGCTGCTTGTTCAGCGCGCCGCGCTGCTTAAAGACACGCAGAAAAATCCGTCTCTTTTTCAAATGCTCGAAGTTATTGATGAAAAAACGGCATTTGAAGGAGAAATAATAATAGGCGAAAGAGAAAAATATATACGAACGCTTACTCCGTTCGTGACTGATATTTACTCAGGTCTTTCGAGCGGCCGCGAAGAAATAAGTTTTTCGTACACCGCAAAAAACAGGCGTAACGGAGAAACGCTGCATGACGCACTGAAAAGACAGCGCAGTGAAGATATAATGGCGGGCGCAACGTCCGTCGGTCCTCACAGGGACGATATAGATATTAAAATTAACGGCGCATCGGCGCGTATGTTCGGTTCGCAAGGTCAGCAGCGGTCGTGTGCTCTTGCGATGAAACTTGCGGAAGCGTCCGTAATTTCCGCGGAGAAAAACGAACAGCCGATAATGCTGCTTGACGACGTTATGAGTGAACTTGACGAATCGCGTCAGGATTATATATTAAATCACATTAAGAGCGGTCAGGTGTTTATCACCTGCTGCGATCCCGCGTCGGTACTTCGCCTTTGCGGCGGACGGACATTTAAGATAAGAAACGGCGGTGTCACGGATGTATCTTGAACTTGCGCCCGATACGGTGGTGCGAAAAAAGGAAATAATCGGCATTTTTGACCTTGATAACGCAACCGTGATGAAAAACACTCGCGATTATCTTTCTCTTGCCGAAAAAAAAGGCATCGTCGAAACTACAACTTTCGATTTACCGAAATCGTTTACCGTTACGGCAAACAAAAACGACACAACAAACCAAAAGATTTATATATCAAAATTTTCACCGACAACATTACAGAAACGAATATAACGGTTTTTTTATTTCTTACTGACGGTTGAATACGAAATTGAAAAGATTTTCAATTATGAGTTAACGGTCTGTACGGTAAAGCGGTTGATTGCCGCGTTACTTTTTAATTTTTAATTTTGCGGGGCATGCAGCTTCGCCATGGGGGTTTTTACATGGACAATTCCGAAAACAAATTTTCCGTTCTCGATGAGGAAGAGGAAAAATTTGCCGAAGAAATGCGCGAGGAAGACACCGGCATTGACGGCGAAATGAATACGGTCGTCACCGATGACTACGGCGCAGATCAGATACAAGTGCTCGAGGGACTCGAAGCGGTCAGAATGCGCCCCGGTATGTACATCGGTTCGACGGGTCCCAAGGGACTTCACCACCTGGTGTATGAGATTCTTGATAACTCGATAGACGAATCTCTGGCGGGATACTGCACGCATATCGAAGTTAAAATTCTTCCCGATAACATTATTTCTGTCAGGGACAACGGGCGCGGCATTCCCGTTGAAATAAAGGCTTCTCAGGGGCTGCCGGCAGTAACTGTCGTTCTTACGGTGCTGCACGCCGGCGGTAAATTCGGCGGCAGCGGCTACAAGGTGTCCGGCGGTCTTCACGGCGTCGGTTCTTCGGTTGTTAACGCTCTTTCGGAGTGGCTCACGGTCGAAGTAAGTCAAAACGGGCACGTTTACCGTCAGAATTTCGAACATGGAAATATAGCGAGCGATCTTGAAATTATCGGAGATACGGACGAAACAGGCACGCTTATAAAATTCAAGGCGGACCCCGAAATATTCACCGAAACGACGGTATATGATTTTGATGTTCTCGAAAGACGCATAAGAGAACAGGCGTTTCTGAACGCGGGACTTAAAATTACTCTTACCGACAGCCGCGACGAGGAAAATGTCAAAGAAGAGCTTTTTTGTTTCGAAGGCGGTCTTTCGAGCTTTGCTGAATACCTCACCGAGAGCAGAGGACTGACGCGAATCCACGAAAAGCCTATTCATTTTTCGATGGCAAAAGATGACAGAAGCGCGGAAGTTGCGCTGATGTACAACGACAGTTATAACGATTTAATTCTCTCGTTTGCAAATAACGTCTACACCGCCGACGGCGGCACGCACGAAAACGGATTCAAAAACGCGCTTACACGTGTGTTCAACGACTACGGCAAAAAGTACGGCATGCTCAAAGACGGCGACAAAAAACTCTCCGGTGACGATGTCCGCGAGGGATTGACCGCCGTTATAAGCGTCAAACTGACCGATGCGGAATTTGAGGGTCAGACGAAGGGCAAACTCGGCAACACCGATATTACTCCGCTTGTGCAGAGTCTTGTTTATAATCGCCTTATGACGTATTTTGAGGAAAATCCCGCCGTTGCGAAAGCTATTTTCAGCAAGGCACTCGATGCGTCGCGTGCAAGAGAAGCGGCGCGAAAGGCACGCGACCTTGCGAGAAGAAAATCCGCGTTCGAGGGCGGCGGTCTGCCCGGAAAACTCGCAGACTGCACCGACAAGGACCCCGCAAATTGCGAACTGTTCATAGTAGAGGGAGATTCTGCAGGCGGCTCGGCGAAAGAGGGCAGAGATAGAACGATTCAGGCGATTTTGCCGCTTTGGGGCAAAATGCTTAACGTCGAAAAATCACGAATAGATAAAGTTCTCGGAAACGAAAAACTCGTTCCCGTCGTACTTGCGCTCGGCACGGGCATAGGCGACGATTTTGATATAACGAAACTCAGGTATCACAAAATAGTTTTAATGGCGGATGCCGATGTCGACGGTGCACATATCAGGACGCTTTTGTTGACATTTTTCTTCAGATATATGCGTCCGCTTATAGATAACGGCTACGTTTACATAGCTCAGCCGCCGCTTTACAGAGTAACAAAGGGCAAAAAACACCGCTATGCTTATTCCGACGAGCAGCGTGACGCGCTCATAGCGGAAGCCGGCAGCGGTTACAAAATTCAGCGTTACAAAGGTCTTGGTGAAATGGACCCGCACCAGCTTTGGGAAACTACGATGGACCCCGAAACGCGCACGATGCTCCGCGTAAATCTCTACGACGCGATAGAAGCGGACGAAACGTTTTCGATACTCATGGGCGACAAGGTTGAGCCGCGCCGTGACTTTATCGAAAAGAACGCAAAATTTGTACAAAATCTTGATATATAAAAGGAGGAGGGGCACAATATGGATAACGAGAACAGAAACGGCAGCGGTTTTGACGGACTCGACAGTAATGAAAATATTGAAAACGTTGAGAATATCGAAAACGCCGAAGAAGTAACGGAAGGCGCAGCCGAAGAAGCGGACGATCCGAAAGGTCAGATGATTGACGTTGACCTTAACAAAGAAATGCGTAAATCATTCCTCGATTACTCGATGTCGGTTATCATGCAGCGTGCGCTTCCCGATGTAAGGGACGGCTTAAAGCCTGTTCACAGGCGCATACTTTACACGATGTTTGAAAACAATCTTTCCCCGTCGGGTGAATACCGCAAGTGCGCCGATACTGTCGGCGCGGTGCTCGGACGCTATCATCCCCACGGCGACGCGTCGGTTTACGACGCAATGGTACGTCTGGCGCAGCCTTTTTCAATGAGATATATGCTTGTTGACGGTCACGGCAACTTCGGTTCGGTGGACGGCGACCCGCCTGCGGCGTACAGGTACACAGAATCCAGAATGAGCAAAATTACGCTGAAAATGCTCACGGATATAAATAAAAACACCGTCGATTTCCAGGGCAACTACGACGATCGCTTGCAGGAACCGACTGTCCTGCCTGCGCGTTTTCCGAATCTGCTCGTAAATGGTTCGACCGGAATTGCGGTCGGCATGGCTACCAATATTCCGCCGCACAACATGGGCGAAGTCATTGACGGCGTTTGCTGTGTTATCGACAATCCCGACTGCACTCTCGAAGATATAATGCAGCACATCAAAGGTCCCGATTTCCCAACAAAGGGAATTATAATGGGCAGAGCCGGCATACGCGCCGCATATGCGACGGGACGCGGCAAAATTATCGTACGTGCGCGTTGCGAGATAAAAGAAACAAAAAACAACAGATACCAAATTGTGGTAACAGAACTTCCCTATCAGGTCAACAAGGCGCGTCTTATCGAGTCCATTGCCGAGTTGCATAAGGATAAAAAAATCGAAGGACTGTCAAACGTCAATGACTTTTCCGACCGCAAGGGTATGAATATTGTCATCGAGCTTAAGCGCGAAGCAAATCCCCAGGTGGTGCTGAATCAACTTTACACGTACACCCAGCTGCAGGTGTCATACGGCATAATTCAACTCGCGCTTGTGAACGGCGAACCGAAAATACTGACGCTCAAGCAGATTCTTAATGAATATATTGACCATCAGTTTAATGTTATCACACGCAGAACACAATTCGACCTCAAAAACGCACAGGACAGAGCACACATACTTGAAGCTCTTCTTAAGGCACTCGATTTTATCGACGAAGTAATTGACATTCTGCGCTCGTCAAAAAGCATTCCGGAGGGCAAGGAGCGTCTTATGCAGCGTTTCGGCTTCGACGAAATTCAGGCAAATCACATCGTGCAGATGCGTCTTGGACAGCTTACCGGTCTTGAAAGAGAAAAACTCGAGGAAGAAGAAGCGGAGCTTGAAAGAAAAATCGCCGAATATCTTCATATTCTTTCCTCGCGCGAAACGGTGCTTGAAGTCGTAAAGAACGAGCTTATTGCCATAAAAGAAGAATTTGCGGATGATAGACGCACCGAAATTGTCAATGTCAGCGGCGAGGTCGATGTTGAAGATCTTATACCTGTAGAAGAATGTGTTTTCACAAAGACACGTTTGGGTTATATAAAGAGAATACCTGCGGACGAATACAGGATACAACGCAAGGGCGGCAGGGGCAAGCTCGGTCTTACAACGCGTGAGGAAGATTTCGCCGATACGGTGTTCACCGCGTCCACGCACGACAAAATCATGTTCTTTACAACCAAGGGAAAAGCATATAAAATAAAGGGATACGAAATTCCCGAGGGCAGCCGCACTTCAAAGGGCATGAATCTTGTAAATATTCTGCCGATAGAAACGGATGAAAAAGTTTCCGCAATGTTGATGATTCCCGCAGATGCCGAGGATGAATACATCTGCATGATAACAAGAAACGGAGTCATCAAGCGCACGGGTCTTTCGGAATTCAGAAATATACGAAAGAACGGTATCATTGCCATAAATCTCGACGAAAACGATGTGCTTGAAAACGTTCTGCTTACGTCCGGCAACGATGATATCTACATTGCAACGCACAACGGCTTCGGTATTCGCTTCAAAGAAAACGACGCGAGGGTTATCGGACGCACTGCACGCGGCGTAAAGGCGGTCACGTTTAAATCGGAAGACGATTATATTGTCGGCGCGGAAATTTTGCGCGACAGCGACGGCGGTAAGATACTTACCGTCAGTGAAACGGGCAACGGACGCAAAAATGGATACGACGATTACAGACGGCAGTCGCGCGGCGGCATGGGATGTATAAATTACCGTACGGAAAAATACGGTGCGGTCGCAGCTATCAAAAAAGTGTTTGACGATGATGATGTTATTCTTATATCAGAGGGTGGTATAGTTATTAGACTTTCTGTTGCGGATATACGCGAATGTGCGCGTCCGTCTAAGGGCGTCAAACTCATGCGGCTTGGTGAAGATGACAGGATAATCACGATGACGGTTACGAAAAAGTCGGACGATGACGGCGAAACTCAGGCATTGCCTGCGGACAACGAGCCTGATAGTGAGCTTGACAACGAACCGGTCGACGAATCCGACGGCGAATGACATAAAAAATAACAAAAAAGATTAAAAAGCGACGTATATTTGTCAAAAAAACGTAATAATCAGAAATTTTTTGTTAGGAATATTGAATTTGCACGGTGAATTTGCTATAATACATCTGAAAATAACTTGTTTCCAAAAAAGAAAAAAACTGCAATATACACGCCGCAAAAACAAAACGGTGCGTGTGCATTTTTAAGAATTCATATTGAATTTGAAAATTCGGAGTAATTGTATGAGTAAAAATGTTGCTGATTCCGTGAAAAAATCTACGAAAGTAAAGGCGGAGAAGACAAAAAAAACCGCCGAAAAAACCAAAAAAAAAGATGCGAAAAGCAAAAAAACTCCGCTGCGTAAGAGCGATAAAGTGTTTATTGCTATTATTTCGTCGCTCATTGTGCTGGGAGCTGTATTTGTCGGCATGATTTTGAATTTTGACTTTGCGGAAGATTTTTTCCACGATGCGACGGACTTTATTGATGACACACGGGTTGACACCGACGGCGACGGCGAACAGGACGAAGAAGACAATTCCGTTGTCGAAGCTCTTTCGGAACTTCGCGACAGTGACGATCTTTCCGGCATTTTGAAAAATTGGGCAACAAGCTCGACCAAAGATTCACTCATGAAGAGCAAGAATGTTATCAATTTCCTGCTTATCGGTCTTGACGAGGGCGGCGGAAATTCGGATTCGATAATAATGCTCACTGTCAACAAAAAGACAAAAAAATTATTTTTAACTTCTTTTATGCGCGATTCTTACACGTATATTAAGACTCAGTACGGCGACAAATACGCGAAGGTAAACGCGGCGTACGCCAACGGCGGTGCTGAGTGCCTTGTGGAAACAATCGAGAACGACTACAAGATAGCTATTGACCATTACGTGTCGGTGAATTTCACTACTTTCCAGGAAATAGTGGATGCAATGGGCGGCGTTACCGTGCCCGTGCAGGAGTACGAAGCGCGAGCGATGCAAAAAGAGGGCGGTTACACAGGCACGTACGGAGATGTTACGCTCAGCGGCGCGGATGCACTCATCTACTGCCGTATACGTCATTGTGACGCGGACGCGGACGTGAGCCGCACAAGACGTCAGCGCACATTCATTACGTCGGTCATTCAACGCACCAAAGATATCAATATGTCGCAGATAAGCAGCATTATAGGAACATTGATGAAATATGTCCGTACCGACTGCACGACCGCCGACATGATTTCCCTCGCAACACAAGGGCTGATGGGTAAATGGTACGACTATGAGATTATAACTACTACCGAACCCATCGAAGAATGCCGACTTGACTATTCCGGTTACGCGTGGGTGTGGATAGTCGACTACCCTGCTGCCGCGCAGAATCTTCAGAACAAAATTTACGGCGAAACCAACATCACGCTCAGCGAAAACCGCGTGACCGCGATAGACGTGATGAAACGCGGCAACTCCGGCAGCGCGAATCCGTAACACAACGAAACGTGCATACTGAAAGGGACTGTACTTTGCGGTACGGTCCCTTGTCATTTCTTGCAGGAATGATTTAATTTTTTTGTACGACTATTTTACGTTTATTGTAATTTCACAAGCGGATGAAACCGCATCAAACGGTTTTTCCGCGTCTTTTATGGTGACAAATTTGAAGCAAAGCACTTTCCCGCGGTGGTTTTTTTTACAGTAAAAATCTGCACATTGCCCGATTCACCATCCGCCGGTTCTCTGTCGCCGATTGCTTCCTTTTTCTCCTGTTTTACGATTTCGACGTCATCAGCCGCACGCCATGTCATGACGGGTGATACTTGAGGGAGCGCAACCGTCATTGTTTCGCCGTCGGTTTTCACGTCCAAGCTGTCGGCAACATTTACACTGTTGTCGAGATCAACACCGTTCGAGTCTACGCGCGGTGAAAGAGAATATTCGTGTTGTCAATCAACACCGCATCGCTCTTTGTTTCACCGGTTAAGCGGAAATACTGTGTCGGATTGGGTATTCGCAGGCGGCTGTTGAGAACACGAAGACAGAATAATCAGCACTGCGGCAAAGAAAATACTTGTAACGGTAATAACTTTTTTGTTTTTTATTGTCATTCTCATTTACTTGTTTGCGGTTTTGTTCATTATTTCTCTGCGGTAAAGAGATTCGATACCGCCGTCGTTTATTGCGGTATTCAGAATCATTCTTGCGTCCTCGACTCCAATTTTACTATTAAGAGAAACATCGACCATCTCAAATGTCACGCCGTCGGGCGGACTCTTTTCAAGACCGACCGCAAGACGCAGCGCGATACGCGCATCGGAAACGTCAACTTTTCGGTTATTATTCAAGTCGCCGAGAACAAAAGCCGTTTGTGTCAATATTTGCTATTATTTCACCTAAAACAGCTATATTTGCGTTATTATATGCAAGCAAACCGTCATCATCCCAAATGAATTTATCTTCATACTCTTTCATTTTTTCCGGATTTACAATTCTCGCTATGAGGATGATTTTCCTGTCAGATTTTCCCTGTTTCCGTAAATGAAGTCCAATGTTTCTCTGTCTTCCGCCGTTTCCGCGTGAACGACAGAGAAGAGGCAAGAATAAAAGAGAATCAAAACATATAAAACAGAAAAACATGTCTTTTTGAGATTTATTGACATCATTTTCCTTTCTTTTTTTGCTGATAACAAACGCGGGGTTTTGACCGATGCAATTGCAGTGCGAAAAAGAGTAAAAAACTCCAAATACATATTAGCAAATTCAAAGAGATAATCCTATCGTAAAAATATACAAATTGCGCATGAAGTGTTTGTTTACTGTCACTAAAGAACACCGCTGCGCATAGGCAGAATTTGTTTTGCGCGCATGTGATGCGATTTTCGTTGACACCGACACATAACGGTGTTAGAATTATAATGAGTTATTTTGATTAGTTACGAAAAGGGAGCGGCAGGATGAAGACGATAGAAAAAATTGCAGCCGTATTTTACGGTATTATGGGTTGGTGCACGTGGCTCGGCGTTGTCGCGCTGCTTGTGTTTATGGCGGTGCTTTTTATAACGGGACATTCACTTCCCGCTACCGTGTCGACCGGAGAAGTAACGGTGACTGCGGTGTCGCCCGACGAAACCGCGCTTACGGATGCAGGCATAAAATGCAGCGGCGAGGTGTACCGTGCGGATTTCAACGTTCGCATAGACGGTGCAAAGTTGTCACCGTATGAATATTCCGCAAAAGGAATAAAACTCAACAATCCGCTGACAGTCGGCGATGTGAAACTTGTCTGTTTCTCGGGCGGCGGCGTGACGGACGGCGAAATAAGTTATTCAAAACTTGTACCCGCCGATTTTACCGTGTCGGTTTACATTGAAAACCCCGACGCGACTGCAGATAAAATCGCAGCGGATGTGAAAAACGCCGGCTTCACCCTTACCGATATGCAGCTGCATTTTTCGCTGCTCGATATCGACGTAAAACAGGAATGATTTTCATATAAAATTATTCCTGTTGTTTACAATAAATAAAATATAAATTGATGTTATACGACCATAAGCTGACGGGAGTTAAACCCCGCCGCCCGCCAGCGTCCCTTTTCGGCACTTTTGCCCTTTTCGTTTTGACCCCCGTCAGCTTAACATTGACTGAAATTTCAATACATGCACCGGTGAATGCGGATATTGATGCGCACGCCCGGATTTTGTTTAAAATCGGCTATTGAAAAAAAGTACGGAATAATGTATACTGTAATTGAGTTTTAAACAATTTTCCGCGCCCGTGTTCGACGGCACAGTCGTCAAGCCGAGCGGCGCACTTTCGGAGGCTCATACAAATGAAAAACACTGATTTCCTTAAACGGATAAAATCAACGATAACGACAATTCTTGCATTATGCATTACTTTTGCACCATCATCCTTGTTTTTCGGTGTAGAAGCGGATGCCGCAGGCGGCAAATGGATATCCACTTGGGCGACAAGCCTTGTTAACGGTTCAATAGAGCTCGGCGACATCGTTCCGGGATTCTCCGTTCAGGATGTCATTCCATCCAAAAGTACGATACGAACGGAGCTTTCCGTGACTGCGGGCGGCGAGAAACTCAAATTTCAGCTGTCGAACCAGTTCGGCAAATCGGCAATCACGATAAACGAAGCGAGTGTTGCACGCACGGACGAATCCGGCAAAGCGAAGATAGTTGACGGCACGCAGACGCCCATAACATTTGACGGAAATGCCGACGTGACGATTCAACCCGGCGATACGATATGGTCGGACGCGATTGATTTCAAAACCGAAGTTCTTGAAAAAATCAGCATAAGCATGCATTTTAAAAACTTAACATACATTACGTCGACGGGACTTTCAAACGGCAGTACATATTTGGCTACTGGACTCCTCATGAATTCTCAATCTTCATCAAAAGTCGATTACGTGTCGCTGCCAACTTCAAACGAAATAAAAATAACTTCCGGCACGGTTACGTACCACACAATTCCGTTTTTGTCGGGAATTAACACGTTTAGTACAGAGGAAAATGCATGTACGGCGGTTTTTATCGGTGACTCAACGCTCGTTAATGACACATATTTGCACTATGCACAGCGAATTGTGAGCGGCGGTACAACGAACGTGGGTATTATCAACGAAGCGGTAATAGGCAACAAATTGTTGTCGGACGGCAGCGGTCTTATCGGCAATCTTTGCGGAAAGGCTATGATTGACCGTTTTACACGTGACGTACTCGAACAGGCGGGTGTAAAATATTGTTTTGTTAAAATAGGATTGAACGATATAGCGCATCAGTATTCAAAAAGCCTGTCTGCGTCAACGCCTAAATACAGTCCTCAGGATATTATTTCCGGTTACAAAACGCTTGTCAATTTATGTCATAACAAGGGAATTAAAATATACTTCTTTACAAAATCACCGTGGAAAGGTTACGAGCGTGAATTTCTCGGTCAGTCCGGCGACCTCACATGGTCCGAAGATATCCAGAAACTGTGCGACGAGCTTACGGAATGGGTGAAAACGAACAGCGACGCCGACGGCTGCATTGACTGCGCGGATCTTGCCGACCCGTCCAACCCGTACGCGCTTTGCCCTACGTTTACCCCCGACGGAGCGCATCTCACCGACTTGGGTTCGATTGCTCTTGCCGACCTTATTCCCGTTGAATATGTCGGTGCGGACAAGTCGAAGTGCAAGACGGCTGCATCACTTACGGGCACTGACCCTTATAAGGAAAAGAAACAAATTATTGCAAAAATGAACGCAAATAAGTCGAATGAAAGCTCGACAAAGTCCTCCGATACGGACACAACCGCAAATTCGGATAAAAATGCGGCGACGATTCCTGCAGAAGAAAACACAACAGCCGCAAAAAAAGAAGATGTTACGACAACAACTCCCGCGCCGACAACACAGCCTTCGACGCAGTCCGAGCAGACAACGGTTGCTGTGACCGAACCCGCCACATCGCCGATTTTCACCGTTCCGGCATACGAAGAACCGACAACAGTGCAGATAACTCCCGTTGACGGCAAAAAAATCGACACGGGTAATTCCGGCGGTAAGAGTACTCCCGCATATAACGTGATTGACATTGAGTCCATCGGTACTGACGGCGGTTCGATAGTATTCATTTTGGTGCTTATTTCGTCGATTGTTGTAACAGGACTTGTGGTTATACTTACAGCAAATAAGAAGAGAGAAGAAGAGATATAACTCATTATGAAACTTATGCATCTTAAAAGCGGAACAGATATACGCGGAACGGCCGTTGGCGAAAACATGCAGCTTACGGACGATGCAGTTGAATGCATTGCGCTTGGTTTTGTTTCGCATATTGAACAACAAATGCATACTGCGCCGTCGGATATGACCGTGTGCATCGGGCACGATTCGCGGATATCGGCGCAGCGAATCAAAACCGCGCTTATACGTGCGCTGACATCCGTCGGCGTTCGCGTGCTCGACTGCGGTATGTGCTCCACTCCGGCGATGTTCATGGTCTGCCTTGACAGCGGCTGCACGGCAAGTATTCAGATAACGGCGAGTCACCATCCGTACGACAGAAACGGACTGAAATTTTTTACATGCGACGGCGGTTTTGAGGGCGATGACATTGCGTCCGTTCTAAAACTTGCCGAAGCGAAGATGCCAATCGGCGAAACGGCTGAATGTAAAGCGGAAAAATACGACTATATGCCGATTTATTGTGCGCATCTTAGAAAGCTGTTCACAGATGCGCTCGGGGACGGGACTCCGCTGAAAGGATTGCATATTGTGGAAGATGCAGGCAACGGCGCAGGCGGTTTTTTTGCGAAAGACGTTCTTGCACCGCTCGGCGCGGATATCACCGGCAGCGAGTTTTTGGAGCCGGATGGCATGTTTCCGAACCACATTCCGAACCCCGAAAACGAAACGGCAATGGGATACATTTGCCGCAGTGTGATTAAAAATAATGCGGATTTTGGCGTGATTTTCGACACGGATGTTGACCGCGCGGCGTGTGTCGGTGCGGACGGACGTGAGATAAACCGCAACGCACTTGTTGCGCTTGCGTCGTCGGTTGCGCTGAAAAATTCTCCGGGCGGCACGATAGTTACCGACAGCGTGACGAGCGACGGACTTAAAGAATTTATCGAAAAACATCTCGGCGGTGTTCATTATCGTTATTGCCGCGGATATAAAAATGTGATAAATAAAGCAAAAGAGTTGAACACTGCAGGTGTCGATTGTCCGCTTGCGATTGAAACTTCGGGTCATGCGGCTATGCGCGACAACTATTTTTTGGATGACGGCGCGTATTTGATGGTTCGCATTATTATACTTTTTGCTGAAATGCGACGCGGCGGACACGAGTTTACCGAGCTTCTTGCAGATCTTAAAGCTCCTGCGGAGGCAAAAGAAATTCGCTATAAAATCGATTGCGCGGACTTTGCTCAGTACGGTAAAACCGTTCTCGATGACCTTGCAAATTATTGCAAAGAGTTTGATTATATTACTCCTGCGTCCGACAATCGCGAGGGGTACAGAGTCAATTTTGACAAGGAGCACGGCGATGGCTGGCTGCTGCTGCGCTTGAGCGTTCACGACCCTGTTATGCCTCTTAACATTGAGAGCAATTCCGTCGGCGGCGCGGATAAAATCGAAAAATTTTTCACTGAGTTTGTAAAACGCCATAACTGTCTGTGCGTTAAATAACAGTACAAAAAGCAAAGAAATAGCGCAAACGGACGCGACATAATTTGAACTCTTTGTCAATTTGTGTTTGACCGTTGTTTATTTTGCACTTTACAAGTTGAGTTTTTCACGAATACCGGTTTGGTTATTTTACGGCAATATTTTACACATACAACATATATATTTATCATTGGAAGGAGAAAATTCATGCGAAATTTTCCTATCGGCATTATTGTAAACAGTTTCAGAACCGACATTCCGACGGCAATTAAAAAGGCGGCGGAGCTCGGTGCACAGGGTATTCAGGTATACGCCACGAACGGCGAAATATCGCCAGAAAACATGACTCCGGCGAAAAGGCGCGAGTTTTTGGATCTTGTAAAGTCTAACGGACTCGTGATTTCCGCGCTTTGCGGTGACCTCGGATACGGATTCGGCGATGCGGAATTGAATCCGCAGCACGTTGAGAAGTCCAAGCGCATTCTTGACCTTGCAAAGGACCTCGAAACGAACGTCGTTACGACGCATATCGGCGTTGTTCCATCCGCTCCGATTCACCCGCGCTACAAAATAATGCAGGACGCATGCGGCAAACTTGCGGAATATGCGGATTCCATCGATGCGCATTTTGCCGTTGAAACAGGTCCCGAAACGAGCGCGGTGCTCAAAGATTTCCTTGATTCACTTCATTCGACCGGCGTCGGTGTTAATCTTGACCCCGCAAATCTTGTTATGGTGACAGGCGACGATCCCGTTAAGGCGGTTTATAATCTCCGCGACTATATTGTACACACGCATGCAAAAGACGGTGTGAACAATTTCTACAAAGACCCCGAAATTGTGTACGGTATCAGACGTGACGATGCGCTTGTAACGGGCGAGAGCTTCAACGAAGTTCCCCTCGGACAAGGCAGCGTGCCGTATGCGGCGTACCTCGACGCGCTTGCGGATATCGGCTACAAGGGATTTTTGACAATCGAGAGAGAGTGCGGTGAAAATCCGTCGGCGGATATCGCTCTTGCGGTTGACTTTCTTAAAGGACTTATGAACTAAACTTTATGTAAAAAAACGCGGCTCATATTGAGCCGTTTTTTTTGTTTAAAAAGTTTTGTCGGACGCAAAAAACGACTCCGAGGAGCCGTTTTTATCTTTAATATTTTTCCGCTTCGTCTACGCTGAGCACGAACACGGTTGCGCCGCCGACCTTAACTCTGCTGCCGAGTGCGCCGTCCGCGAAACCTCTGCCGAAGCTCTCCGTCGTAGCCGCGTTATGTACACGTTCGCTGCAGTGCTTCGCTATAATTTCTTTCGCCGTACCTACACGTTCGTCTTCGGTTCCTATGAGAAGCGTGGTGTTGCCTACCATGAGAAATCCGCCGGTCGTCGAGAGCTTTGTCACTGTGAAATTTGACTTTGTGAGTGCAGCTGCTACAACTGCGGAGTCCTCATTGTTAACAATTGCAATAATTAGCTTCATTATATGTCGTTCTCCTTTTCTGAAATTACAGCTTCGGCTCGAGCATACGGCGCGAGCGTTTGTCAAGTTTTTTGATGTCGGGCACTTCATAACGGTTGTCGTCGGCGTCCTTTATCAGTACGCGCCCGTCGTAAAGCGGTTTCACGGACGCGATATGATCGCGTATCTCAAATGTGATTATGCCGTGATCCGTTTCGACCGTCCACATCCATATTTGGAATTTGTCGCTCATGGTAATGAACCGCTTGATTTTCGGAATCATGTAATATTCCTTAAGCGAATTATTGACCGCATAGGCGGAATCGGAGTCGAGTGACGAAATGTCGCGAATAATCGCTATCTGTTCGCCGTCGTGCGTCATGAGCGCGATGCATTTGGTTGAACCTGATTTAGGGAAAAGTCTGTGCGCTTCAAGCTCCTCATACTTTTCTTCGGTAAAATAAAATTCCACGTCAAGAAATATTTCACCGTTTTGTGTAATTCTGACTTCGGGGCCGTCAATGTATCTTATCATATGTCAGCACCTCTCATTCAAAATTTTCGGCGCGTTTCTGCGCCATTAGCTGTTCGCCCATGGACTGTATCTGAATCAGCTTGTAATATTTGCCCTGCAGTGCCATCAGTTCCTCCGGCGAACCGAATTCAATGATTTCACCCTTATCAACAACGGCGATTTTGTTGGCATTTTTAAGCGTTGAGAGTCTGTGTGCAATCATCAGCGTCGTTCGACCGCGAATCAGACGCTCGATGGCTTCTTGAATCAAGTGTTCCGTTTCGGAGTCGACAGCAGCCGTCGCTTCGTCGAAAATAAGTATCGACGGATTTTTCATAACTGCTCGTGCAATCGAAATGCGCTGTTTTTCGCCGCCCGAAAGACCTGTGCCGCGTTCGCCGAGCACGGTGTCGTAGGCATCCGGCAGACGGCAGATGAACTCGTGCGCATGCGCGATATCGGCGGCGCGGAGCACCTCCTCAACGCGGACATCGCCCGCACCGTACGCAATATTGTTGAATATCGTGTCACGAAACATGAGCGGTTCCTGTTGCACGTAACCTATCTGGTCGCGGTAATAGTCAAGGTCGATGTTCTTTATATTCTGTCCGTCAACGAGAATCTCGCCTTCGTAATCGTCGTAGTAGCGCATTATAAGGTTAATGAGCGTGCTTTTTCCCGAGCCGGTCGTGCCGACAATGCCGACGACGTCGCCGGGTTCTATCGTAATGTTGATATTTGACAGAACTTTCTTTGAACGGTCGAAAGAAAAGTTGACATTTTTGAACTCTATTTTACCGTCGATGTGGTTGGGAATGTTGCCCTTGCCGAAATCGTGTTCCGGCTCGGCGTCGAGAATGTCAAGCAGTTTTTCCGCGCTTGCGATGGTGTTGCGGTAGGTATCGCTGAAATTCGCGAAGAACGTGACCGGCGCGTAGAACATCGATGCGTATGAAATGAACGACACAAGAAGTCCTATCGAAAAGCCGCCGACGCCCTTTATGACGTAGCTGCCGCCGGAGAACCATATGAAAAGTGAACCGCATGTGACGAGAAACGTCATGAAAGCGGGGAAAAATCCTGCAATTTTCGCCGTCGCTGCGTCTTCTTTCATCCATTCGTCGCAATATGCGTCGAATTTTTTGACTGCGCGTTCCTCGTTTGTGAACGCCTTTATAACTCTGATGCCGGGGATGGTGTCAGTGAGAATGCCCGAAATCGATGCGCCGCGCCGCCACAGACGCATGTAGCGCGGCCCGACTTTTTTGCCGAAAACGCGCCCGATTATTACCACAAACGGAATCGGCGCAAGTGAGAAAAGCGTTAATTTAGGATTCATACATATCATTATGACAAGTATTCCTATAAGCGTCAGAAGTTGTACCACCGCTTCCTGTGATATGCGCAGGACAAAATTCTGTATATTGCTCGTGTCGTTGTTTATGCGGTTTATGACCGAACCGGTCGAGGTTTTGTCAAAAAATGACATCGGAAGATGTTCCGCTTTTTCGTATACGTCTTTTTTCAGATCCATGACAATCCGCACGCCTGCCACTCGCAGAAGATATGAACGGACGGCGGTTACTGCGTATTGCAAAATATATACTCCGAGCAGTGCAAGAATCATCGTAATGAGTAGCTTTGAATTTTTTTCCGGCAGCACATCATCGACCATATATCCTGTAATGTACGGCGGAATGAGCGACATTGCCGTTGTAAATATGGACAAAAGCATGCAAACAGCAAGTATTTTCTTGTGCGGCAACGCATAAGCCGCAAATTTGGATATCATTTTGCCTTTGCCCTTACAATTTATACATTCAGCGTCGGGATTCGGCAGTTTACGCCCGCATTTCGGGCAAAAACTGCGTCGGTGCATGTACGCGTTTTCAACCGGATAGAGTAGTTCTTCCGAAAAACCGTTTTCATTCACGGCGTTCACAAAATCGGAACCGGCATCGGCGACGGACGCCGCAGCAAGCGTGAATCGCGTTAAAATACGTTTCTCACCTGTATTCATTTCGACGAAAAATGCCGCATTGCCGTACATTCGTTTCACGACGGATTTTTTGATTTCCGAATATTTCACCGAAACCGGCTGGGGACCGTATTCGGCATCAAAAGCATAAATTTGCTCCTTTGTGAAACATAGTGCGCTGTCGTGATACTCCTGTTTCAGGCTTAAATCACCGACAATAGTAAAAAGCGGCTGCTCTGAGGAAAAAATCTTGTCATAACTGTCCTTAAATTCGGCAGGGAACGCCTTGTTTGTAAGCTGCTTCATCAGCTACCCCCTCATTATCGCATTCGGACAAAAGTATGCCTTCGCGGTCAAAAATGCGTTTTTTCACGGACATTATACGTGCTGTGTGACGTAAAGTCAAGAGTTATTTTGATATATCGTAAATGACGCGTCGCGCATCGGCGCAAACTTCGTTTCGCTTGCGGCTACTCGTCGCAAAGACCGCTGTGCTCCGTCCCGCGTGGTGACGCGGGACATCCGCCCGCGCGTCGGCGCAAACTTCGTTTCGCTTGCGGCTGCGTTCCTCGCCGCTAATGCTCACTCCGTTGCTTCTCCGCTCCGCAAAAAGTCACGCTGCGGTTCGCCTGTTCGTTTGTAAACGCACTCACGACGGCTCACTCTTGCTACCAACTTTTTTCGGTAGTAGCGGTCAGGTGTTGTGTGTTTTTCGGTATGTGGCGGTTGGGTATTGTGTATGATTTTACGTCAGTTTCATGTTTATCTGCCGGTTTTTTCTTCTTCTGCGATTATGCGGCCCATGTGCACGCCCATGACCGATGCCATCATGAGGCCGCGTGTCCAGCCGGACGAGTCGCCGAGGCAGTGCAGGCCTTTGACGTTCGTTTCGAGTTTTTCGTCCATTTTGATGCGGTTCGAGTAAAATTTAAGTTCGGGGGAGTAGAGCAGCGTTTCATATGCGGCGAAGCCTGGCACGACGCAATCCACCGCCTGAATGAAATTGATTATGTTAATCATTGCGCGGTACGGCATTGCGGCGGTGATGTCGCCCGCAACCGCGTCGGGTAGCGTTGGACGCAGGTTTGACTGCATGAGTTCTTTCGGCCATGTACGCTTGCCGTCGAGGATATCGCCGAATCTCTGCACAAGAATATGTCCATTCGCAAGCATATTTGTCAGTTCTCCTACTTTCTGCGCGTATTCGATAGGCTGATTGAAAGGCGTGGAGAAGTTGTGAGATACGAGAATTGCAAGATTCGTGTTGTCCGATTTTAACTCTTTGTAAGAGTGGCCGTTAACGACGGCAAGGTCATTGTCGTAGTTTTCCTGACTTACAAAACCGCCGGGATTCTGGCAGAAAGTGCGCACCTTGTTCTTGAACGGACGCGGGTAGCCGATAAGTTTCGATTCGTAAAGAGCCTTGTTCACCTTTTCCATGACTTCGTTGCGGACTTCCACTCTCACGCCGATGTCAACCGTGCCGGGTTGATGCGCAACATGGTACTGCGCACAAATTTTTTCGAGCCAATCCGCGCCGCGTCTGCCTGTGGCGATTATCGTGTGTGCCGCGTGTATTTCAAAATCGCCGTTCTTGTCGGTTGCGACAAGCCCAAGACAGCGCCCCTGTTCGTTATCGAGCAGCAGTCCGGTGCACTCGCAGTCAAAGCGGATTTCAACACCGTTATTTATCAAATATTGCTCAATTGCATAATAAAGTTCCTGTGCTTTTTCGGTGCCGAGGTGACGAATCGGACAGTCGACAAGTTTCAGACCTGCGCTTATCGCACGTTTTCTTATCGCTTTTACTTCCTCGTCGGCGTTTACGCCTTCAACATGCGTATCCGCGCCGAATTCGAGATAGATGCTGTCCGTGTAATCTATCAGTGCCTGCGCGTTCATCTCGCCGATAAGCGACGGAAAATCGCCGCCGACCTCGTAACTGAGCGACAGTTTGCCGTCGGAAAATGCGCCCGCGCCCGAAAAACCCGTCGTGATGTGGCAGTTCGGCTTACAGTTCATGCAAACTTTCGTCTTCTGCTTCGGACAGTGACGGTGTTCTATCGCCTTGCCTTTTTCTATTATGACGATTTTTTTCTTGCTGCCCTTGCGCAGCATCTCAAGCGCGGAAAATATTCCGGCGGGACCTGCGCCGACTATGGCTATATCCGTGTTCATTTCGCAATTCTCCTTTTTCGGGTCAGTTTTGTTTTTTTACAATACTGTATTCATCGGTCGGGTCGTAATACGGACAACCCCTGTGCGAGTGCGCGAAAAACTCCGCCGTTTCGTCTTCGTCAAATTCGATGACGCAATAGCATTCGCCTGTTTGCTCATTGTATACATTGTTAAAACACATGTCGCACTGCTGCATTTTTGTACACCTCTTTACTACAATATTTTGAACGTACTTTGTAAGTGTATCACAATATAATGTATATTACAAGACCGTTTGTCTTATTTCGGCATATTTTAAGCGTCGGTATTGCTCACGGCGCATATTTTTATGAAATCCGGCAAAACTTTTTGTTGGGTGAATATAAATGAAAACGAATCCGAAAACGAAAAAAAATCTGCCCGGCTCACGAAGAAAGCCGGGCGAAAACCTTGCCGAGGATTTTGCGTCCCCCGTGCCGACAGACATACTCGGAAGTTACACGGGGAATGCGGCGGATAAAGCCGACCTGCCTCAGCAGGACGCGGACGATTTATAGTGACCGTGCAGTATTCTTGTTCTTGCGTGAAATGCGACGCTGCACGAATTTCACGGCTTCGGCTATCGGAACAACCGAGAATGCAAGAGCAAGGGAAACGGCATATTCCGTGATTCCGATGGGCGTGAATCCGAAAGCGTTTGCAAGAAACGGCACTTCTATGACGGCTGTTGTAAGGAGAAGCGACATTATCATTGCGCCGAAAAGGAACATGTTGTGACTTCCGCGCAGACTCATCAGAATCACGGAACCGCGCTGCGAACGCATGTTGAACGAGTGGAAAATCTCACACATTGACATTGTCAGGAACGCCATTGTCATTCCCTGTTCGCAGTTTGCGATGTTCGTAAATATCCAATGCCCCGTTTCGAACCGTTCGCCGATAAAGAACGCCGCAAGAGTAAGCGCGGTCACAAGAACGCCCTGGTACATAACGTCGAAGCCGACACCGCCGGCGAAAATTCCGTCGGATGGGTCACGCGGTTTTCTTTTCATTATATCTTTTTCGGATTTCTCAAGTCCGAGCGCGAGCGCGGGAAAACAGTCCGTAACCAGGTTTATAAACAGCAGATGCGGGGCTTTGAGAACGGTGATGTTGAGAAGCGTCGACGTGAACACCGCAAGCACCTCGGCAAGATTCGAACCGAGCAAAAACTGCACCGCTTTGCGGATGTTGTCGTAAATGCGTCTGCCCTCGCCTACTGCGCCGACGATGGTTGCAAAGTTGTCGTCCGCAAGCCACCATATCGGCGACGTTTTTCGTCACGTCCGTTCCCGTTATGCCCATGCCGATGCCTATGTCCGCGTTCTTGATGGACGGCGCGTCGTTTACGCCGTCGCCCGTCATTGCCGTTACTTTGCCTTTTGAACGCCATGCGTTGACTATTCGCGTTTTGTGTTCAGGCTGCACACGCGCATAAACGCAAATATTTTCAACACGTTTCGCAAGCTCTTCGTCGCTCATTGCCGAAAGTTCCGCGCCTGTCATCGACTGCGAAGGGTCGGAGAGAATGCCGAGTTCCTCGGCTATCGCCACGGCGGTGTCCCTGTGGTCGCCCGTTATCATAACGGGTTTGATGCCCGCCATGCCGCACTCCGCTATCGCGTCCTTGACTTCGGGACGCACGGGGTCAATCATTCCCGCAAGACCGACGAACACAAGATCATTTTCAAGCGCGTTCGGTGATATGTCTTGCGGCATGGCATCATATTTTTTCATCGCGGCGGCGATAACACGCAGCGCTTTGTTTGCCATGCGTTTGTTTTCGGCGGCGATTTTCGCTCTCATTTCATCCGTCATCGGAACTGTTTTGCCGTCTTCGAGCAGCGCGTATTTACACAAATCGACAACCACATCCGGCGCGCCTTTTGTGTACTGAATGATTCCGTCCGGGACTTTGTGCAGCGTTGACATCATCTTGCGCGATGAGTCAAACGGCGCTTCGCCGACACGCGGTTCGGCTGCGGACAGGATGTTTTTATCGAGTTCGAGTTTGTTTGCGAATGCGACGAGTGCGGCTTCGGTCGGTTCGCCGGTTACGGTGTCGTCGTCGTTAAGCTCCGCATCGGAGCAGAGAGCCGTTGCCCTTGCTACCGTCTTTTCGTCGCCGAAAGTGTCAACCACGGTCATTTTGTTCTGCGTGAGCGTGCCCGTTTTATCCGAACAGATGACCTGTGCGCATCCGAGTGTTTCGACTGCCGTCAGCTTCCTTATCACGGCGTTTTTCTTCGACATGTTCGTGACGCCGATGGAAAGGACTATCGTAACGACTGCGGCGAGTCCCTCGGGCACGGCGGCAACGGCAAGGCTCACGGCGACCATGAATACGTTTATGACGCTTTTGAAAATGAGCGCGGAGTCGCCCGACGCAAGCGTTGCTCTCTCTTCAAAGAGAGAAATGGCGAAGATGAACGCGCAGATTGCGAGAACAAGCACGGTCAGTATTTTTGACAGCTGGGACAGTTTCTTTTGCAGCGGCGTCTGCCCCTCTCCGGCGTTCGCTATGGCTTCGGCGATTTTTCCCATTTCGGTGTTCATCCCCGTTGCTGTTATTACGGCTTTGCCGCGTCCGTAAACGACGGCTGAACCCGAATACAACATATTTTTTCTGTCGCCGAGTGGAATATCCGTGAGTTTTCCGTCGGAAACAAGCGGTTCGTCGGTTTTCGTCACGGGAACGGATTCACCGGTGAGGGCGGACTCCTCGACTTTCATCGAGTACTGCTCGGTTATTCGGCAGTCCGCCGGAACGGCATCGCCGGCTTCGAGCAGGATAACGTCGCCGATGACAAGGTCCTCGCTTCTGACCGAAACAAGTTTGCCGTCGCGCAAAACTTTCGTCGTGGCGGCACTCATCTCCTTGAGCGCGTCGATTGCTTTTTCCGCTTTGCTCTCCTGAAGCACGCCGAGAACGGAGTTTATCAGTACGACGGCAAGAATTATCGCGGTGTCCGTCGGAAATGACGTTTTTCCGGCAACGTACCCTTCGTAAATCGTTGCTCCGGCGGATATCACAGCCGCAGCGATAAGAATGATTATCATCGGGTCGGCAAGCTGTTCCGCGAAACGGCGCAAAAATGATTTGGACTTCGCTTCGCTGAGCTTGTTTTTTCCGTTTTTCTCAAGCCGCTGCTCCGCTTCCGTTTGCGTTATGCCGTGCGGTGTGCTTCTCACAAGTTCAAGTGTGCGTTTTGTTGTTTCAAAATGGTACTTCATTTGGTTTTCCTCCCTAAAAAATATAAAAAGACCTTTGGACAGATGCGAACATCTGCCAAAGGTCTTGCTTCATATGCTTTTTGCATGTGTCTGCTGCCGGCGCGGAAACGACGAAACGCCACCGCAGCGGTTGACGACAACAGATGGGGTATTCCCCATAGCTACTCCCCAATGGAACATATGCCCATCATACATGAATCGGCGGAGTTTGTCAAGTGAAATTATTTTTATTCTATAATCGAAAAAACGCACGGGGCAGCAAATGCAAACAAGAACAGAACAAATTTAACTCCGAATGTATCTAATCAATTTTCGGGTTTGCGCTGCTGATCGAAATGTGTGAAAAATACATACTGCTGCGCAAGTCCCGGAAACGCCGAAAAGCACTCCGGCAGACCGTTCGGATACAATTGAGCGACGGCGGCTCTGACGTGTGTGTCCGTCGGGAAAACGTCGCTGCAGCCGAGTGAAAACAGCATTGTGCACTCTGCGACTTTCCTGCCGATTCCGTCAAAGTTCATCAATTCGCGCCGTGCGCTGTCCGTGTCCTCACTGCGCAGCCGCTCGAAGATTCCACTGTCCGCGCTGACTTTTTTTGCGGCTGAAATTATGTACGGCGCACGAAATCCCATACGTATGCGGCGAAGGCTGTCCTCGTCGAGCGACGCTGTCGCCGACGGCGTCGGAAACGCAAAACCGCCGTCGGTGATCCGCTCCCCGTATTCCGTGCAAAATCTCTCGATTATCTGTTTTATGCGCGGAATGTTGTTGCACGCGGAAATGATGAACGAGCACATTGTTTCCCACGGTTCCTGCCGCAAAATGCGAATCGTGCCGTATTTCGATATCGCTTTGCGGACGGCTTCGTCTTCGGACAGAACTTGTAAATATTTGTTGTAGTTTCTTTTAAGGTCAAAATAATCCGCCCACAGCGAAACGACTTCGTCCGCACTCGTTTTGAAAAACAACAGACCGCCGTCCGTTTTTCGTACGCTTATCGACCTGCCGTATGCCGTGCCGCTCCACTCGCCGTCTTCCGTTTTCTGCCATCGAAAGCACTGACCGCAGTCAAGCGTGAGGTCGAGGTTGATGTCGCCGAAATCCGTGACCTCGACCGCGCCGTTTTTTTTCGTTATTTTCATTATCTTTCGTTCCTTTCGATGCGTGCGCAATACGCCGTGCGACAGTAAAAGACGGGTGCGCCCGACTTTTTTGTGCCGCGTGGGAATTAAATCGTTGTGTGTATTTTCACTAAAATTTTCCTGAAATTTTGTTCAAAAAATATCTCCGATTTGTATAACGGGAAAGTGTTAACAACATATAGTATACGTTAAAAATGTTAAAAAGTCCTAATGTTTATAACTTTTGAACGTTCCAAACACCGATTCTAAGCCGTTTTCGGGTTGGTTATAAACAGTTTCAACATAGTTTTTTACAATTTACGTCTTTTGAACAATATACAATCAGTATATATTTCTTTACATTTTCTTTTGTGCATGATTTTTCCGCTTTTTAGCAATCGTCAAAAAAAGCGTACCGCCCCGGCAAAGGGGCACCGAGTGTAAAACAATCCGTTTTCGACGCGGATACCGCTAACAAAAATTGCGCCCGATTTTTTTTGTAAAAGAAAAAAGGAAAAGCGGCGCATCGACCTGCGGAAAAAAGCGTTAACCGCTGCATACCGCATCCCGACGGCGCATATTTCAAAAAAGCAATTATTTCGTGCATCACGAACGCATTCGGGGTTGTGAGTCAAATCTGCGCTTGTCCGCTTATGCACTCTCAAAAGCTGCGTCATCCGCACTCGTTAAATACCGCGATTGAGAGTGAAAAATTGAAGAATTTTTACATTGTATTCCATTCGGGCAGGCTTCACGATTTTTCCGGATTATTTGCCTACGCAGAACTTTGCGAACACCTCGTTTACAGTTTCGTCGGTTACTTTTTTGCCCGTAAGGCTCATAAGTTCGCCGAGGGCACAGTCTATGCTGACGTTGACCGCGTCAAGTGTCATACCTCCGCGCAGTGCGTCAATCGCCTCGTTTACATAGCCGAGCGCATTCACGGCGCAGTTGCGCTGTCGTTCGCCTATAAGCATTTCCTGCGTAAAATCGGCTGACGCCACGCCGAGAACACGTTCAAGAGATGAAGTCAGACTGTCGGCGTAATCGGCGGACTTCGCCGAAATCAGCACCGTTTCCGGGATGTATTTTTTAATCGTATTCGTGTCAAGCGTGGGATTGAGATCCGTTTTGTTGATAACGGCAATGCACTGCTTGTTTTTGCACTGTTCGAGCAGAAGTATGTCTTCGTCGGATAATTCACGCGAAATGTCAAAAACCGCAATCACTAAATCGGCATTTTCCATTCGCTTTTTTGCTGCCGAAACGCCGATTTTTTCGACTTCATCATCGGTATCGTGTATTCCGGCAGTGTCGGCAAGGCGCAGAACAATATCTCCCAGTCTGACAGTTTCCTCGACAACATCACGCGTAGTGCCGGCAACGGACGTGACGATTGAACGGTCATATCCGCTCAAAAGATTCATTAGCGTCGATTTCCCGACGTTGGGTTTTCCGCAGATAACCGTCCGCACTCCCTCGGTGACTGCCTTGCCGTTGTCGCACCGTTTCACAAGTTGTTTGAGTTCCGACGCGGCATTTTGAAGAGAAGAGGCAAGCGACGAGCCGTCCACCGCAGGCACATCGTCTTCCGGGTAGTCCGCCCACGCGGCAAGCGACGCGGCGGCGGACAGAAGCATTGAAGAAATACTTTCCGTTTTGCGGCTTACCGCACCGTCAAGCGCATTGCGCGACGCGTTCAAAGCGGCTGTGCCCTGCGCGGAAATCACTCCCATGACGCTTTCGGCTTGCGCGAGATCCATCTTTCCGTTCAAAAAAGCGCGCTTGGTAAATTCGCCCGGTTCCGCCGGAGCCGCGCCAGCCGCAAGGACTGCGCGGAGAACTTTCTGCATGACAAAAAGACCGCCGTGGCAGCACATTTCAACCGTGTTTTCCCCCGTAAAGCTGTGCGGAGCACGGTAAACGATGCAAACGCAGTCGTCGATGTCGCCGCACTCGTCAAAAACAGTTCCGTAGGCTGCCGTGTAACCTTTCATTGTGAAAAGTTTCTTTTTGGAAACGGCGCGAAAACACGCGTCCGCCACGGTAAAAGCGTTTTCCCCGGATATCCGCACAATGCCGATGCCGCCGGCGGCGTTCGGCGTTGAAATCGCTGCAATCGTTGTCATACCTGTCCCTCGCATTCGGTTTTTTTGTATTATTTTATTTTAACATGTAATCCCCCAATGTCAATATATTCGTCGAGTCGGATATTTTACGGCGGAGTTATTTCGGGCGCGGTGTATTTTTTGCCGCATGGCGAATTTTATTATCCGGTACGGTTTGTGCGGTGTTTTGCGCAAAGTGTACATATTTTACACTGTTCGGCAGAGTGAAATTTCAGCAAAAAATCCCTTTGAAAAGTTCAAAAGGAAAAGACAAAATATACAAACAACGTGTAGCTCAACGGCGTAATCCCGGTTGCGTCTGAGAAGCTGCGCGTTATTTTTTTTCGGAGCCGCGAACAATTGACGTTTCGCGTCAAGTTGATTTTTCGGATTTCGCAAAATAATTCAAACCCGTAAAAGGAGGTTGTTCCGATGAAACAAAAATCAAATTCTTTTCTGGAAACGGAAAGGGTAAGCTGACGGGGGTCAATACGAAAAGGGCGAAAAATGCCGAAAAGGGACGCTGACGGGCGACGGGGTTTAACTCCCGTCAGCTTACGGATTTTGCGGTAAAATGCTTCCGCGTTTACCTGCGCATGATGGTTTTTGCGACCGTAAACAAGGGGACGTTTATCTATCTGCAGGCACTCGGCAAGGCGGCGGTGTCGACGATAATTTCTCTGACGAGGGAGATTATTTTCGGCGTGTTTCTGCCCGTTCTCATGCCGGTTTTTTGGGATTGGACGGTCTGTTGCGGTCCTTCCCCGCCGCGGATGCGCTGCCGCAAAAAATGCGGCGGGGTCATGCCGTGATGATCCCGCTTTTTGCATTGTTAAATTTTCGGCATGCTGCGGTTAGCCGTCGTAGAGTGAAATCGTGTATGTGTGATTTGTTACATAGCTCGGTGCGTCGGCAGCCGGCAGCGGATAGCAGGCGACATGGCCGTCGCCGTAGTCCGCAATGCAGACGTAGTCGCCCGTCTTTGCAAAGCTGCGCAGTGCGACTTTTGACAGAGTTTCGTTTATTTTTGCCGTATCCGTTATCGTGTTTTCGGTGTAGATTTTCACCGCTTCGGATAGTGTTATCTGATTGCCCGTTTCGTAATTGTAGGCACTGTCCGACTGCGGAACGAACGCAGTCAAATCGCGCGATTCGGAGGATCCGATGAAAGGGGTGGAAAAAAAGTCGATTTTCAAGAACGACACTGATTTCGGCGTCGTATACAGTTTGGAACTGAAAATTTCCTCAAGTCCGGCATTTTTTATCGCGGCGATCGTATTCGTCATTTTCTCGGTTACGATAACGTTGTAGTTGTTGCCGTAGTCGGTGAATATCGTGTTAATCGGTTTTTCGTAACGGTCGATTTTTTCGTTTTTGTCGATTTTTTCCGCAACGGTTTCCTCTTCTTCGTCCGCGTCGGGTTCGTTGGGAATCTCGTTTTCTTCGGTGGCTTCGGTTGCTTCGGCGTCGGCGGGTTCGGCGATGCTGACCGACTCGTCGTAAATGCCTGTCATGCCCTCGACATATCTGCTGTAATCGCCGCTGTTGAAGACGAGTACGCCGAGCGGTTTTGAGGTATTGTCGAACATGTCGGCGGCTGTCTGCGCTTTGATATCTTTTCTCACTGCATCCTTAATTGCGTAAAAATTGTCCTTTGTGAGATTCAGGCTGCAACACTCGTTCATCGACATCGGATAGAATTCCACAGATGAATTTTCGTAGATGAACGCGCAGTATTTGGCGTCTTCAAAACTGATAAAGTTACCGTTGTCGTTTTTGAGCGTCGACCAGTCCGTGCCGAGCAGCTTTTCATACTGCGCCTTGCACGATGCCGAATTGAACAGTTCGAGCGTTTCGCGCAGAAGACTTTCGTCTTTTATGAACACTTTGCGGCTTTCCGTTCTGCCGCTTTTGAGTACGTATCTGAACGTGACGGATGCTATCGAGCCGCTCTTGTCGGTGTTGCTGTCCGTGAGTTTTTTGTGCAGCGCGGTCATGGTCTTTATGTCGTTTTCGTCGGTCATTACAGGCAACTCCGAGTAGCCGTTTTGTTCCTGCATCATCAAAAACGGATTCGTGTGGTAGCTCCAATACATGGACGAACTGATGCCAATGTCGAGCGTACCGAGCGACACGGGCAGTGCGGCGGCGGCAGCTTTGATGTCGGCGGTGTCGGGAACATATGTCGCGTATCCGAACAGTCCCATCGAAAAAACGCCGATGATAATCGCGACGGCGGCGGCGTGCGCGGCGAATTTGTAGAGCGATTTTACAATGCGCAGTAAATTTCGTTTAAGGAATATTTCGAACAGAATATATATGCCGAACGCGGCAATCGCGCCTACGGTGAACAGCTGTGCGAGCGGGTAGTAGTTAATTTCCGAGAGCGGCAGCGCGAAAGCAGCCACGAGCAGCTCGAACAAAACAGCGTTTGCAAGCACTTTGTTTGTGTTGAGGAATCCGCAGTTTTCCGCATTGCGTCTGACGAAGAAGATGCAGCCGACCGCAGTGACGACAGCGATTACGGGAATCCAGAACATCGAAATTCCGAAATTCGGGAAAGTAAACAGCGACGAGTCGCCGAGAGTGAGGGCGGACTGTTTTATTGTGCAGCAGGAGTATTTTATAAGCTCGTCGGCAAAAAACGTTATGGGATTGTAGCGGTTGAACTGCGAAACAAGAGTTTGCCCGACGGTGTTCGAAAAGTAGTCGGAAGAGCCGAATGTTATAAACGAAGATCCGAACGCGGCGGCGGGGATAAACGCGGTCATGAGCAGCTGCAGCGAGAAAAGCACGATAGTGGGGAATACGAGCACGCCGACGGAGTATACAATACCCTCGCTCACCGTGCCGACCGAGGAGAAAACTGCGGTTGAAACGGTGTAGCAAAGCAGTGAAAATATCCACAGTCCGAGGAAAATATGCAAATAAACAACGCTCAGCTGCCACGACAGTTTAAGGAATATGAGATTTACGGCAAATCCCGCGATAACGGCGATAATGGGCGGAACGGTGAGCATCACCGCGCCCGAAAACCAGCGCGATATAAACAGCGTGCGCCGCTTGACGCCGAGCGAATAGTAGACGTTTACGGTGCGTTTGTCCGCCATGAAGCGCAGCAGCAAAACGGCGGTTGCAATGCTTAGTACGGCAAGCACCGCCAAAAAAGCATACGCCAGAAATTTTTCTTCCAATATGCTTGTAAGGAATTTTGTCGTATCTGAAAGTTTTGTCGATGAGTCTTTGCCGAGCGAATCTTTTCGCGTGCTCAGCACCACCGCCGGTGCTATTGCGAAGATAAGCAGTTCGAGCAGCGTGATTATCGCGGCGGGGGCGATTGCCGTGTGCGCACCCGAAAAGAATGTGTACGCCGCGCCTTTTTTCTTACTTAAATATTTGTGAGAAGTCATAATCAGTTCCCTCCACTTCTTCCAAGAATATTTCCTCCATCGTCAGGGGGAATTTTTCGAGATATACCGGTTTTTTCGCTTTGATGAGCGCTTCGGCTTCTTCCATGCTGCCGCGCACGGTCAGGGTTATCAGTCTGCCGTCTTTTGCAAACGAACGCACGGCGACGTCGGAGAAATCGTCCTGCGTTTTGTCGTCGCCTTCAGCGAATGCCATGCGGAATTTTGTGAAATCCTCGCCGAGATCTTTCATGTCGTGGTCGAGCGCGAGTTTTTTGCCGTTTATCAGTCCGAAACGGTCGCACATTCCGCCGAGGTCGTGCAGGTTGTGAGATGATATTATCACCCGTGCGCCGCGGTCGCGTGTGTACTCCGTGACGAGATTTTTAATCAGCGTGCGTTTTTGCGGGTCGAGTCCGTCGAAAGATTCGTCGAGCAGCAAAAAGTCGGGATTCGTCGCCATTGCAAGAACAAGCTCCGCCTGACGCTGCATGCCCTTCGAAAAGCCGTTTATGCTCTTCGTCGGGTCGAGTCCGAAAACTCCCGTCAGGTTGCGAAATGTTTCAAAACTGAATGTCGGGTAATAGCCGTTATAAAACTGCGCCATTTTGTTCATGTTCGCGTACGGCTGAAAATACAGGTCGTCGGGGACGTAGAACAACCGCGCTTTCATCCGCGCATTGTCAAAGATATTTTCGTTGTCAAAAAGCACCTCGCCGCCGTTTGCGCGGTACACGCCCGCGACGGTTTTGAGGAGCGTCGTTTTGCCCGCGCCGTTGTAGCCGATAAGACCGTAGATGCAGTTTTCGGGTACGGAAAAACTGATGTTTTCGATAGCCGTGTAACTGCCGTAGCATTTTGTTACGCCGCGTATGTTAATCATATGGAAACCTCCCGTTTCATTGTTGTTATGAACTGTTCGTCAGATTCAGTATATCGGAAAGAAATCGGTTGTTCAACCGCTTTAATGAAATCTTTATAAAGTCGTAAAATAAACCGTGCCGCTTCTTAAAAACACGGCGTGAATATATATTTTTATATAATTTTTAAAAAATTTGACTCTGAGTACTTGATTTTCGCACCGCAAAAATGTATCATGTTGTATACGAACATCTATTGCGAAGAAAGGAGAAAATACGATGCCTGATTTTTCTTATCAGATAGTAAAGCACATAGGCGTTATCTCGGAGGGCAGCGGCGGCTGGGCAAAGGAACTTAACATTATCAGCTGGAACGGCAAAGACGCAAAGTATGATATTCGTGACTGGAGTCCCGACCATGAGAACATGAGCAAGGGCATTACACTTGCCGAGAAAGACGTAAAATCGCTCAAGGCTCTGTTGGACGAGATACAGTTTGATGATTGATTTTTGCCGAAAAACCGTATTTGCAAAACACGGCTGTCGGTGACAAAATCTTAAAAAACCGCGAAGTGACGGCACTTCGCGGCTGTTTTATTTAGGCGCGGGTTCGTTTCCCTTTTATATTGTATACGATTTTGACGGAGGTGCGGGAATGAAAAAAAACTGTCCGAAACGTCTGTTTCTACATGTCGAAGAAACAGAATCGACGAATAATGACATCAAAAAAATGATATATTCCGGTGACTGCCGTGCGGTGGTTCTCTCCGCAGATACGCAGTCGAACGGCAGGGGGCGGCTCGGCAGGAGTTTTTTGTCGCCGCGCGGCGGTGTATATTTTTCGGCGGCGTATCCGCTGTCGGGCGGCGAGGATAATATACCGTTTCTGACGCTTGCGGCAGGTCTTGCCGTCGCCGAAAGCATTGAAAATTCGCCGAAAGCAGACGGGGCCCCTGCTCCGCTTATCAAGTGGCCGAATGACATTTATCTGAACGGAAAAAAGGTGTGCGGCATTCTTACCGAACTTGTCCGCGCCGGCGAAAAAACGGTTGCCGTAGTGGGCGTGGGAGTGAATTTGAAGAGCTTCGGCGAAAAATTACCGAAAGAGCTTGAGAACAAAATTTCGACATTAAACTGCGAGGGATATTTTCCTGAAAGCGGTGATTTTATCCGTTTGGCCGTTGCACGTCTTGACCGTTTGGTTTATGTGCGCGGCGTCCTCGGCGATGTTCCCGATGATGTTGTTGAAGAATTGAACAGACGTTCGTTTGTAAGGGGCAGGGAGATTGTTTTTTTCGACGGGCAAAACGAAACGTGCGGTACTGCGCTGTCGATAGAGCGTGACGGTTCGCTTCGCGCCGCGACGGAAAACGGCGATTTTTTCATCAGATTCGGAGAAATAACGACGCCGAAGAACGGCGGGATTTAAAAGAACACACAGGCTCAAGGAGGTGAGCCTGTGTGTCCCAATTAAAAGAAAGAAGGGGAATCCAGCAAACAAAACGTTTTTCGGTTATTTGCTGTCTGTCATAGAAAACTAAACTCTCCAAAAACCGACGGGAGAAAGATTGTTGAAAAACGCCGTAAGCATGGCGGAAACGCAAAAGATAGCTACAATGACGGCGAGTGAAATCAACGCCGTTTTATTTCTGTCGATAAATTCACGCATTCTTCGTTCCTCCGTTCGTTTTTGTGACTTCATTATATACCGTCCTGCCCAAAATGTCCATTAAAAATCGGTTACAAATTACTACACATTTGTAATAATTTGAAAAATCTCCCGATTGTTGCTGTGTTTATATGCAAAACGGATAACATATCAACAAAAAAATTGTGCAATAAACTTTCATTGCTTTGCAGTCGCGCAACTGTATGGGCGGCGTGTATTGCAAATGTGCACAGAACGGTTACAGAACGGGCACGGCATGGGTTGGAATGTTTACAAATGCGCAGCCGCATGAAAACGAAAAAATTCCGTGTATGTTTTGTGCGGAACTGACAACAATTTCGCGGATTGGGATGATTTATTGTGATTTTTTCTTTCGGCGGGATTGCAATTTGAATTTGCGTGTGTTATTATTGATTATGTATCAGTATATTCTTTTAAATTTCACCGTTTGGGATTTTCCCGAACAGAGAAAGGGAGAGCAATTATGAAAAACAAAAACTCCGTTTTTAAAAAGACGCTGGCGGTTTTGCTGACCGCACTGCTTGTTTTCGGCACGGTGTCGCTCGGTATCGTCTTCCCGGATACAAAAATAACGGCAAAGGCGCTTGATTCGGTCGGAAAACTTGCGTTTTACGTCCCCGAAGCGGTTTATCTGTATCCGAACGTAACATCGTGGAAAGATTCAACCGCGACACCGTTTCAGTTTTTTATAACAAATACGGTTGATACTTCGTCCATTTACACACAGCCGACCGTAAAGACGGCAACCGTGACAACGGACACGATTTATTTTGCATACGAAAAAATTACGGGTACACCGACGATTTCGTACAAGTGGATCGACAAAAGCGGAAATGTAAAGTCGACCTCCGACGGCGCGGTAAATTTCTGCGGTACGGCGAAAGCGAGCGGAGTTGTCGGCACAATGACAGCGGAATCGGGCGGCTATTTTACGGCATCTCTCTCCGCTGAAAACTCAAAATCACCGACGCTGACATCAAGTGAAACAGGCTGCTATATTCAGTGGACGGTTTCGTATACCGATTCAACCGACGGCAGAAGCAAAGAAGCGTATGCGTATACTTATGTCTATAAGCCTAATGTACAGAGCGTCGGCGGCGCAATCCGAATAAAGAACACCAAGGGAACAAATTCTTTTGCTCAACAATTAACATGGCTTACCGGAATACACAGTGTGAGCGGAGAGGGTTCTTATTTTGCGAATTACACAACAACATCAGCAGGAAAAGGACTTGCCCCGTTTTTAAGCTCACAGAGCACGGGATATGTAGGTGATACTTCCGTAACCGGTGTAATGCCGCAGCAAACATCCAGTTATGATCAATCAAACGGAGCGACCTCAATGTATGCGGTTTTCGCTACCGAAACTAACACCACGGCTTACTTTACCGCGAATCAGGCAAACTCCACGTTCGGCAACGTCGGCTCGAAAGATTGGCTGAATAATAATGATAATGATAAAGATTCCGGATTCGGCGCAAAAACATATTCCTACAGATCAATAGAAAAAGATGCAGGAGGCGTTGTATGGAAGGATTCATATGTTCACAATAATGTATTGTCGACTGCGATCGGTGTGTTAAATGTTGATACAAGCAGATACGCCAATCTGTCTCAAATTCCCAATCTCGGAATCGGTCTTATGGTAACCGACAATGAAAAAGCAGATAACGGCGGAGCATGGATGGTGACCGATTATACGGGTGACAATACCTACAGAAAAGATGAAGATGGGGCAAACAGAGATGATAGCAGCCAGCTGAAAGCAAGATGGAACAACGGAGCGACACACACGGTTATTGCCAGACGCGGCGGTATCGACAGTTATTCAAATGCCGGCGACAGGGGTGTTAAGTATGCCGGTGCATGGAATAGGAGCATTTCATCCGGTATTACAACCTATTCCTTTAAGACGTTTTTTGTAAACAGTGACTCTGACCATTCTTTGACAACTGTCGTTGTCGATCTTAAGACAAACCAGTACAACAAATCAAAACTTCGTTCCACTCTTAATACGATAACCGCGCAGACTGCGATTATCGGTTTCCGTGACGATTTCGACAGCCGTTATTATGACACGACCGACGACACTTGGACAAATTTTGTGAATGCGTACAAGGCGGCTTTCAGAGCGCTTACTCTTGTTGACGGAACGATAACAAATCCCGATACGCTTGCGCAGAACCTTGTTGATGCGGCGAACGCTCTTAAAATAAAAGTAACGCTTCACGGAAACGGTGCGGACACAACATATTATTCCAAGACCGTAGGATTTAACGAACTGACAAGCGTCAACGTTGCCGACTTCGGTATCCCGTCCCGCAAGGGTTACACCTTCAAGGGTTGGACTCTTACCGCTAACGACGGCAGCGCCGCCGACGGCATTTTGAGCGGACAGCTTAAGGTCGGTCCCCGTCAAAAGGATGTTTATGCCACATGGTCGCTGAATGACTACACAGTTACCTTTAAGGCGATGCCTTACGGCAAGTTCGGCGCCTCGTCAAGCGACACCGTGATCCACTATAACGTCAAGAGCACATTTACCGTGCCCGAAAACTACTCGCGCGACTACTATATTTTCAACAACACATGGAAAATAGTCTCGACAGACAGCTCCGACTGGGAAATGGGCTTAAGTCTTAACCCCGGCTATACATCGACCGTCGGCAAGATAGGCAACATTGTGCTTGAGCCGAATGTTACCCCGATTCAGTACACGGTTTCGTACGATTCCGCTGACGGCAGCAATATTGAGGACACGAGTGTCATGATGTACAACATCGAGAGTACGCACTCTCTCCCCGTGTCCACGCGTCAGGGGTACAAGCTCGTCGGCTGGCAGGTTGTCACGACGGACGACGAAAAGTGGAACAAGGACACGACATACGCCGCCGGCTACAAGTTCACAGGCATGCACGGCAACGTTTCTCTTAAAGCGGTCTGGGAAACTATGACTTCAACCGTGACGCTGAATATCGGCGCGGATGAATCCATATCCGGCAACACCGTGCTTACATATGCGTATTCGAGTTCTCTCGCGCTCAACACGCCTTCCAAAAAAGGTTACACCTTTAAGGGTTGGCGCGTAACAGCTACGGGCGACGGCGATAATACATGGAAGATCGGCGACGAGTATCTTCTCGCTGCCGGTGAAACGAGCGTCACTCTGCCCGGCGGCAAGCTCGGCGACGTTACACTCACGCCGATTTGGGAAATAAACACCTACACCGTTAATTTTAACTCCGACGGCGGCACGGCGTACGACGCAAAAACTTTCACTGTGACGGACAGTTTTACACTTCCCTCACCCGAAAAGAACGGCTACACCTTTGCGGGCTGGAGCGTTCCGATTCACGATACGGAGTACAACTGGACGGATGTCGCCTACTACGGCAATCAGACTCTCACGGGCATGTACGGTTCGGTCACGCTGAAAGCCAACTGGACAAAAACACCCTACACCGTGACATTTGACGCGAACGGCGGAACGGTAAGCGTCGCATCTCTCCCCTACGACATTGAGAGCGGCACTCCGAACCTGCCCACACCCGCCAAGACGGGTTACGAATTTGACTGCTGGGTTGCGGATTCAACCGATGCGCAGTCCTCGTGGACGAACGGCGCGGAGTACACCGATGCACTTCCTGCGGGCAATTACGGCAGTTTGACGCTTAAAGCGCAGTGGAAACCCGTTAAATACACCATAAACTTCTCAGACGGCACTACAAAAACATATACGATTGAAGATACATTTACACTCCCTGAATCCGCAAAGGACGGCTATGAATTCGTCAAATGGACGCTTACTTCCAATAACGGTAACTGGGGTGCAGACGGCACGGAATATACTGCCGGTACTCAGCTTTCCGGCATGTGGGGCGCGGCGGTGCTTCAAGCCGAGTACGCTCCGTGCAGCTACACCGTGACATATCTTGACACGGACGGCAGCGAAATCGCGGCGCAGGGATTCAAGACGGGCGACGAAATAACGCTTGAGGACTACTCAAAGGACGGATACAATTTCATCGGCTGGTCGGTGAAGGAGTCGGACGGCAACTGGGGCAGTGTCGGCGGTATTATCACCGACAGAACCGTTGCGGCGAAGTACGGCGACGTTACACTTGAGCCGAAGCTCGAAGCGATAGAGTACACCGTGACATTTGTGCCCGACGGCGGCGATGCCGTTCCCTCAGTCAATTACACGGCGGAAGATACGTTGACAATGCCCTCGACCGCGAAGTACGGCTATGACTTCGTGGGTTGGACGGTCGAAACTGCCGTCGGCAGCTGGACTGTCGGCGAAACTTTCGCGGCGGATGCGGATGTCACGGGCAAATGGGGCAGCGTTACGCTTAAAGCTAAGTGGACGCCCAAAAAATACAACATTACATTTATAATGGGCGACAGAACGGAAGTTGTTCAGTCCGAATACGGTAAGGCTTCACCCACACTGCCCGGCGATTATTCGAAACCTGCCGACGCGCAGTACACCTATACGTTTGACTACTGGGAACCCGCTCTCGCGAAAGTTACGGGAGAAGCGACGTACACCGCCGTTTACAAAAAAGAGCTTAATTCCTACACCGTGACGTGGCGCGTCCTCAAAACCGAGGGCGGCACGGACTGGGAAGAAACAACGGCGCAGTGGAAATACGGCGAAGAACCCAAGTTTGACGGTGTTCCGACTCAGAATGCAAACAGCACAGACCACAGAATGCGTTTCGCGGGATGGACTCCCGAGGTGACTCCCGTCACGGGCGACGTAACATATACTGCGGTTTTTGAATCAATCGAAAATCCGCAGACGGTTGAATGGTACAACGGCTCAACGCTTCTTGCGTCTACCGAATGGGCAAAGAATGAAACTCCGTCGTACAGCGGCGCAGTTCCTGCGAGAGCGGACGAGGGCGGCTACAAGTTCGTGTTCGTCGGCTGG
The DNA here is from genome assembly GCA_963657065.1 of bacterium. Lineage (GTDB taxonomy): Bacteria > Bacillota > Clostridia > Oscillospirales > Acutalibacteraceae > RUG806. The sequence goes on along the minus strand of CAVKLD010000001.1, from coordinate 10,943 downwards.
GCGGCGTCCGAGAACGGTGAAAAGCTCGACACGATACCAACAGTGGAAACCGTTTCAAACAACCCGGTAAAATACTATGCGGCGTTCGAGAAACAGCCGCAGTCATACACCCTTACGCTTGACACCGACGGCGGAACGATTTCCGGCGGCAGCACGGTAAACTACACCTACGGCGGCGAAAACACCGTGATAACCCTCCCCTCTCCCGTTAAGGACGGCTATTCTTTCAAGGGCTGGATCGTCACTTCCGCCAACGGCGCATGGACTGTCGGCGACGTTTACGGCGCGGGTGCAAACCACGCGGATGTTTACGGCAGCGCATCACTCAAGGCGCAGTGGGAGCTTGTCGAATACACGCTTACTTTCGACGGCGAGGGCGCGTCGGTTGAATCCATGACCTACACGATTGAATCGACGGCTGCTCTCCCGACAGCCGAAAAAGAGGGCTGCGAGCTTATCGGCTGGCTTGTTTCCGCAGCGGACGGCAGCTGGACGCTTGGCACGAGCATTTCGACGGATTTCATCCTCACGGGCAGCTACGGCAGCGCGACTCTCACACCCGTTTACAGGGCGAAGACATACAAGATAATGTGGGTAAGCGGCGAATATGTTCAGACTTCCGAAGTTCAGTTCGGTTCGGTGATATTTGCATTCGAGCCTGTTTCGAAACAGGGTTACACCGCCGAATGGGATGCGGAAATTCCCGCGACGATGCCGGCAGAAGATCTTACTTTCACGGCGGTTTACAAGCCGATTGAATACTTCCTGCGTCTTGAGCTTAACGGCGGTACGGGCGCGGAGAGCTTCTACTACACATTTGACGGCGATGCTGCCCTGCCGACGCCCACACGCGACGGCGCAACATTCGACGGCTGGCGCGTTGTGTCCTCAAACGGCAACTGGACGGTCGGCACGGTTCTTGCGGGCGGTACGGTTCTTACGGGCAGGTACGGCAGTACGACGCTTTTGGCGCAGTGGCAGCTTGAAATTCACACGGTAACGTGGGTCGCGGGTGACGAAACACGCGTCACGCGCTGGTATCACGGCATGACTCCGTCTTTCGACGGCACGCCGTACAAGGCGACCGATGAAAACTATTCTTATGTGTTCACCGGTTGGGATAAAGAGATTGTCCCCGTCACGGCTGATGTTACATACACCGCACAGTTCGACAAAACAGAACGTGTTTACACTGTAAAATGGATTGTCGACGGCGTTACGACGGAGCAGAAATACTCCTACGGCGATACTCCCGTTTACGGCGGCGAGATTCCGTCGCGTCCGTCCACGTCCGAGTATGACTTTACGTTTGACGGCTGGTTGCCCGAAGTCACAGAGGTAACTGCCGACGTGGCGTACGTGGCGCAGTTCAGAGTTTTCGTAAAACTTCAGGGACTGTCGCTCAACAAGAGCGCGATGTTCCTCGATATCAATGCCGGCGAGAGTCTTACGGCAAATATTTACCCGGCGGCGGCATCCGTAAAAGACGTTATATGGACTTCGTCCGATGCGTCGGTTGCGGCGGTGGACGCTTACGGCAAGGTGACGGCGGTGAATGCCGGTATTGCGGTTGTTTCCGCTTCGTCCGGCGACGGCAGCTTCAAGTCGTACTGTGTTGTTACCGTTTCGCCTAAACTCACGACTTACATTGAGATTACCGCAAACGGCGTTTCCACGACGAATCAGAAAGGCACTGCCGTCCAGCTTTACGCGGCGGTTAAACCCGACGATGCAACGGACAGAACATTCAAGTGGACGTCCGACAACGTCGGCATCGCGTCGGTTGACGAATTCGGCATGGTTCGCTTTAATGCGAAAGGTACTACGACCATCCGTGTCGTTACGACCGACGGCTATGCGCAGGGCAGCATCGAAGTGACTGTAACCGAGCAGGAAACCACGGACGAAACGCAGAAAACGTACACGGTTCGTTTCTTGAATCTCATGTGCAAAATGTATCTTATTGACGACAACGGCAACGAACACACTTTTGACAGCAACGAAGTTGTGATAGTGCCCGAGGGTGCGACTATCCGTTTCCGCCCGTCGCGTACGTCGTGCTACATTATCGCGAACGGCGAACAACTCGAGCGTCAGAACGAATACGTTATCGAAAACATTCAGAAGAACTACATCATTTCAAACTCCGAAGCGGAGATAATAACGCCCGATGACAGCGACAGTGCATCGTCGTTTATGAAAAAGCTGCAGGAGTTCTTCAGGAAGATAGTCGAATTCTTCAGAAAACTTTTCGGAAAAAAATAATCCCGCGCAATGACATAAACGCAGATTGTTGAAATCCGCGCAAAATAAAACAATGACTGTATTTCACACAAGCCCGATTTGAGCGGAACGTGAAATACAGTCTTTTTTGCTGTGACGCAAAGGAAAAAGCTGCGAAAGCCGAAGCCTTCACAGCTTTTCCAAATGGAGAAAATTCAGGGGAAATCAAAGTAATAAGTGTAAAACGGCGAGCAAAACTCATGAACTGTTATATACCGTATGGAATACTTTTTATGTTTTGTCGTGTTTTGCCAGAGCAATGCAGTCCGCGATGATGTGTAAAGCTGTCGCTTTCGGATGAACGTAATTGTAAGTAATCAAATAATCTTTCATAATGCGCATCAGCTTGATATAGAATGGATCGTTTGCGAAATACAGAAATTCCGAAGGAATCATAAAATTCTTTTTCGATGTGTCCGCGCTGCAGAGTATTGTGGCAGCGGCGCCCGAAGCAACCTCAAGTCCGTCAGGGATAGCATTGCCATTTGTAAAAATATACATATTTCCGCTCTCGATACTTTCCTTCATGCGGTTGAACATCTCAATACGCACCTCCGGCGAAAAGCCGTCGGTAAACACTTCGGGAATTGTATAAAAATTGCCCGTCCGCGCAAAATCTTCTAATCCCGAAACGGTGACAAAATTTACCATATTAGCAAGCGGCATACCACTGTAGTATGTGTAGCACATTTCAACCAGTTTGTCGATGCCGGGCATTTCCTTGGCAGCACCACGCATAATTTCAAGAGTGACATATTTTGCAATGCACGGATAACGGCAAAACTCCACATAAAAATCGGAGGATGCGAGGCCCGTGTTATACCACGCTTTTTGTACGGTATAAATGTTTCCGGGTTTTTCGCCGAGGCGCGGCAGTGACTGCACCGTTTTTTTAATGTTTTCCGTAACTTTCCTGTTTGCATCGTCGCCGTTTGCGACATAGCCGAATTTGTCGTTGAAAAGCACTGCCGATTTTTCGGTCGCGACATAGTACGGCAGCAGCTGTCCCAAATCGTTTTTATTCCAAGTCTCAAGGATATACGGGAACTTCCCTATCTGCATGTACCGCAGAGAACGTATAATGGAATGAATATTACTGAACTCTCCGTCCTTCTGGACTTTCTTTACAACATGTACAAACTCGATGTCCTTTTGCTGTGCTTTTCTGTAAAAGAATTCGTCAAGATGCTTATCATCAAATGAAAAATTTGTATATATTGTACCGCTGTCGATATCAGTTGCTGTGACGATGGCTTCATACACCTTACCGATATCCGGCAAAAATCCGTCTGCGGGAAACGTGTCGTATCCTTTGTCGGGTACGTCGAGCGTCGGCGGACAAAACGCCTGCGGCATTTCCTTTGCGACAAGCCGGACGGCTTGCATGTTCTTTTCGCCGTAAACGCTTTCGAAATACGGGTCAAACAGGAGCTTCTTCTCGCCGGCGGTGAGTCCGAGCGCTGCGCTTATTTTTATCAGGTGGTCGCAAGTTACTTCCTGAGTGTTGCGGATGTAACGTAAAAGTGTACCTTTATTAACTCCGCTTTGTTTGGAAACACTGTTGATTGACATACCTTTGTCTTCAATCATCGATTTTATTAATTCGCCTAAAAGCATAATAAACCTCCGTTCCTGTCAAAAAACAACGAACTTTCGTTACTGCGTGTGAGCTTGACGCATATCGTTTTCGACCAGCGCAATACAGTTGTCAACAAAGTGCAGTGCGGAATCGGTATTGTGCACATAGCCGCCGGCAATGAGAAATTCCGCCGCTATATTCGTCAGCTTTATGTAGTACAGGTCATCGAAAACGCTGATAAATTCCGATCCGAGATAAAACTGCGGAACCGTTGTGTCCATCCCGTAGATATAAAGAGAATCGATGCCGCATTCGAATGCCAGTCCGTCTGGAATCGCATCATTGCGGCGGAGAATGTACATATGACCCGTTTCGATATCGGTTTTTGTTTTATTTAGTATCTCAATGCGTATTTCGGGCGGAAATCCGTGTACAAATTCGGGCGGTATCCCGTAGAAATTTCCTGTGCAAGCAAAATCTTCCAGCCCCGCCACCGTTGTAAAGGATATTATGTTTTTGTTAACGGCTACCGATGCGTAATGCTTGGCGCAGATATCGATAAGTTGATCCTTTTGCGGCACGTCGTTTGCCGCCGCCTGCATCATTTCGCGTGTGATATATTTTGCATGACACGGCGGGTATTTGCAAAATTCAAGAATTTTTTCGGTTGCGGCAATACTGACAGCTGCGTTTTTTATATCCATTATATCGGTCGGTTTTCTGCCGATGCAGACTGTCTGCGGTATTGCGCTTTCAATCGAATCGATAAGTTCGCTGACCGAGATTTTGTTCTCCGTGATGAACCCGAACTGCTCGTTGAAGAGTACTGCGCCTTTCTGCGTTACGACAAAATACGGTAAAATGCTTGTTGTGTCGCCAAACTGCGGTTTACTGCCCACATACGGGAACTGCCCTATCAGCATGTACCGCAGAGCGCGTATCAGAAAATGGACGTTTTCTTTGTCGCCGTCTTTCCGGACGTACCTGATGAAGTGCAGAAGTTTGATGTCCTTGTTTTTCGCCTTGCGGAAGAAAAACTCATCGAGGACTTTGTTCTGAAAAGGAAAATTGGTATAAATTTTACCGCTCTCGATTTCGGTAACGGAAAAAATCGCCTCGTATACTTTTTCCGTGTCGGGCATAAAGCCGTTTTCGGGATACGTGTCGTATCCCTTGTCGGGCACGGTCACCGGCAGCGGGTCGTACGCCGTCGGCAGCTGAGAGATGACAAAACGTGTCAACTCCATTTCCTTTTCGCCGTAGATTTCATTGAAATAGGTGTCGAAGAGCAAGGTTTTTTGGGCGGACGATAAACCAAGCGCACTGCTTATTTTCACCAATTCATCGAATTTTACGTCTTGCTTCCCGTAAACGATGCGATGAAGAGTGCCCTTGTTTATGCCGCTCAGTCGAGAAATGCTGTTCTGTGTCGCTTGCTTGCTCTCAAACAACGACTGAAGGCTTTCGTTTATTTGCATAATAGTCCCCCCGGAATATCAATCGCAAATCGACTGTTAAATTGTTATAATGATTTATTGTACACTAATAGAGTAAATAAGTCAACGTTCTATTTGACCGTATTTTGTCGAATAAAATCGTATTTTCGGTGCATGTTTCCTATTATGCAGCCCATGTATGCGCACCGCAATTCAAAACGAAAACATATACGCAGCGTCAAAGTTTAAGCCATGCAGCGCATGGCGGTCGGCGTGTGTCATGTAATCGTTTTTTTGTGTATATCCGATGTGTGTCATTATAAAATTTTTATATGCATTTTGAATCAATATTGTGTAGACACAGGGCGTAAGCAAATATCTTGACTTCCGGTACAAGTTATGGTAAAATAATTAGCTGTTGAAAATGTAAATCAGTTTATTTACCGAAAGGATTGAAACGGTATGTCAGGACATTCAAAATGGAGTACCATTAAGAGAAAAAAAGAAAAGACCGACAATGCGCGTGCGAAGGTTTTTACTAAAATAGGCAGAGAGATTGCCGTTGCTGTTAAGGAAGGCGGCGCGGACCCCGCCGGAAACTCGAAGCTCAAGGACGTAATAGCGAAGGCGAAAGCCGCCAACGTTCCCAATGACAACATCGAGCGCATCATAAAGAAAGCCGCCGGCGAAGGCTCAAGCTCCACGTATGAGGAAATTATATACGAGGGTTACGGTCCCAACGGCGTTGCGGTCGTTGTCGAGGCTCTTACCGATAACCGCAACCGCACGGCGGGCGACGTTCGCCACTACTTCGACAAATACGGCGGAAACATGGGTCAGCAGGGTTCGGTTATGTTCATGTTCACGCGTCAGGGCGTTGTCCTTGTTGACGCTGAGGATGTGGACGAGGAAAAAATCATGGACTTTGCGCTTGAATCGGGCGCGGAGGACGTTATCACCGATGATGAAGCCGTTTACGATATCCGCACCGGCGTGCACGATGTAGCCGATATGGCTGAGGCGCTCACAAAAGCGGGTTACAATGTTGTTTCCGCGCAGGCGGAATATGTCCCCGCGACATACACGCGCCTTGAGGGCGACGATATAACCAAAATGGGCAAAATGCTCGAGATGTTCGAGGACAACGACGATATTCAGGCTGTCTGGCACAACTGGGAGAACGAGGACGACTACGAGTAAGCCGTCGCACTTAGGTATAAACATTTATTATGATAAAATTTTTTACGGATACTGTTGAAGTGGCTTTTGCCGCGCTTCAAAAAACATTCGATGTTTCGTCGGTTTTCTGCGAAATTTCGCTGCCGTTTTTGTCATCCCCGATTACCGTGAAATGTTACGGCGTGATAATCGCGTTCGGTTTCACCCTTGCGGTGCTTTTCGGCGGCCGCAGGGCGTATTTGTGGAAAATCGATATCTACAAAATGCTTGATATCCTCATTTGGGGTGCATTGTTCGGTATTATCGGTGCACGTCTTTATTATGTTTTCAATGAATGGGGATATTATTCCGCGCATCCGTCCGAGATTATCGCCGTGTGGCATGGCGGACTTGCGATATACGGCGGTCTTATCGGCGGAGTGCTTGCCGCGCTTGTCGTGTGTCTTGTCGAGCGGGTGAATATCAGGAATCTGCTTGATTTGTGCGGCATGAGTTTCCTTATCGGTCAGGGCATCGGGCGTTGGGGCAACTTCGCGAATCAGGAGGCGTTCGGCACGAATACCGACCTGCCGTGGGGAATGTACAGCGAAAAAACGCGCGAGTATCTGCAATATCTTGTAAATTCCGGCGAAACGGGACTTGACCCGTCAAAACCCGTGCATCCCACGTTTCTCTATGAATCTATCTGGTGTCTTCTCGGATTTTTCCTGCTCTATTGGGTTTGCCGCAAACACCGCCGGTTCAGCGGACAGATTTTCCTTATGTACGGCGTCTGGTACGGCGCGGAACGCGCTGTCGTTGAGGGACTGCGTACCGACAGCCTTTACATTGGCAGTTCGAATATCAGAATTTCGCAGTTGTTCTCTGTCGTACTCGTCGTTGTGTGCGGCGTGCTGCTGATTATCGGTTTTGTGAAAGACAAAAAACATCATGTGCCTGTTGAAGGTGTCGATTTCTATCTTGAAATTCCCGTTTACGGCAAAAAGCGTATCTACAATGATGCGAAAAAGCAGCTGTACACGGCTGAATGCGAAGTTTTGCACTTGATAACTCTTCTTGAGCTTGCCGCAAATGACGATGAACGGAAAAAAATAGAAAAAAGACTTTCTAAGGCAAAAGCGAATTGCGAAAAAATACGAGAGCTTGCAGAAGACGCAAAAGCGGCAGCCGATGAGCAAGATGCCCGAAAGTCCGCGAAACAGCAAAAAAAGGCGTAGCTGTGTAAACGCGCCCGTCCGAGCTGCTTCGTTTCGGGATTTTCAATCGACAAAATGAAATTATAAAAATAAAAGACTGTACCCTTTCCGCTTCAAACGGGATGTTTCGGGGCGCAGTCTTTATTTTGTGCGATTTTGCCTGAACGGTTCAAACGAAAAATTCGCTTTCTCTGTTATTTTTTTGCGCGTTATTTGTCAATTTGTGCAATTGCACCCAGTGCCGCGTTTGTTCCGTCCGCAGCTGCCGTCGTTATTTGCCTTACGTTCTTTGTCCTGCAATCACCTGCAACAAAAACGCCCGGAATGCGCGTATCGCACTTTTCGTCCGCCGATGCGTAGCCTGCGCCGTCAAGCTGCAGTTCTTTCGCAAAAGGCGCGGTCGCCGGCAGAAGTCCGACGGCAAGGAACACGCCTTTGCAGGCGATGCGCGTTTGTTCGCCGGTCGTCGCGTTTCGTATCGTGATTCCGTCGATTTCGCCGTCGCCGAGATATGAGTCGACAACGCTGTTCAGTATAATATGTATGTTGTCCTTCTTCTCCAAGCGGTTCCTGAGCGACATTTCACCCGTAAGCGTCGGAAGGTTTTGCACCACCGTCACGTTTTTGCATGTTTCGGCAAGAAGAAGTGCTTCCTGCATTGCCGAGTTGCCGCCGCCCACCACGGCGACGTCCTCGTTTGCAAAGAACGCGCCGTCGCAGACCGCACAAAATGAAATGCCGCTGCCGATAAGTTCGTTTTCACGCGGGAGTCCGAGTTTGCGGTGCTCCGCTCCCGTCGCGATTATCACCGTTTTCGATTCGTAACATCTGCCGTCTGCGTATACTTTTTTAACGTCACCCGTCAATTCGGCGTGCGTCACCTCGCCCATCTCTATCTCCGCGCCTAAATCAAGAGCCTGTCCTATCATCTTTTCGGCAAGCGCGTTGCCCGAAATTTCTTCAAAACCGGGAAAATTTTCGATTTTCGGCGAAAATGTCATTTGCCCGCCGAAAACGCCTTTTTCGAGAACAAGCACGCTTTTTTCTGCGCGTCTTGCATATACGGCAGCCGTAAGTCCCGCCGGACCTGCGCCGATTATGATAATGTCATACATGATTTTCAGTCCCCATTATATATAATACAATATATAATAGAACTAAAAAACGTTTCCGTCAAGTTCTTTTTGAGGGTTACGAACAGAAAACGTGATTGCCTATCGTCGTGATTACGGGGCGCGAGCGAATCCATGCATTCGTGGCTGTGCGCGGATTGTAATAGTATATCGCGCCGCCGGACGGGTCCCAGCCGTTTATTGCGTCACGCGCCGCTTTTTGGCTCGTCGCGTTCGGCGAAACATTCCAGTTCGCGTCGTTGACACATGAAAAAGCTCCCGCCTGGTATATCACGCCGGCAATCGAGTCGGGAAAAGACGGGTGTGCGACACGGTTTAGCACCACCGCGCCCACCGCGACCTGCCCGGTGTAGCTTTCTCCGCGTGCTTCCGCCGCTATCAGCTTTGCCAGCAGCCATACGTCGGATGATGACTGCCCTGCCGAACCTGTTGAAGACGATGAGGACAAGCCGAGATACAAAAGCGTCGTCGGTCCGCATATCCCGTCCGCGGCTATCCCGCAGTTTTTCTGGAACGAAATGACGGCTTTCTTCGTTTTGCTGCCATAAATGCCGTCGACCGTACCGCTCAAATATCCCAATTCTTTCAGCTTTTTCTGTATTTTTCGGACTTCTTCACCTGTAGAACCCATTTTTGACAGCGTCGCGACGCTTGAATTCTGTCCGCTTCGCTGCTCCCGTATGTGGTGCGCACCGCAAACCAGCAGCGACAGTATTATGATTGACGCCGAAAACGCACGCAGCCGTTTCATTTTGCAAAATGTGCTCATAAATTCAACTTCTTTCGCGTTAATATTTTGTCTTTTGTCCTATTGTTTCCGTATTTGATTGATTTAATACAGTCTACATATTGTAAATTGCGTATAAAATATCCGAAAAACACAATATGTAGTATCTCGGGAATTTGCGTAAAAAAAGTTTAAAAATATCGAAAAAAACCGTTGACAAACGGCTTTTAAGGTGGTATGATATGCAGGCACTTGAGAGAGCGAGAGACATACGGCGTGCGTAGGCAGCGATGGTGAGGGCTTTCGGGTGCGAAAAAAACTTCAAAAAAGTACTTGACAAATACATACGGGATATGATATGATATTCGAGCACTTATGAAGTGCGGAGTTAAGTTTGGTAAGACGAACAAAAAAACTTCTAAAAAATAGACAAAAAAGTTCTTGACAAGAGTGCTGAGATATGCTATAATCACAAAGCACTCAAAACGAGAGCAAAAAAAAGAAACGGACCTTGAAAATTAAACAACGATAAATTAAGAAACCCTTGAAGATTTATTTGAGTAAAATTTTTACTCCTGTAAATTCGGAATAGAAATATTCTGTTTTTTCAAAATACGTCAGAAGACGTTTAAGAGCGAACAAGTTCTTAAAAAATGATTTATACAGACTGCGGTCTGAATAGATACAATTTTTTAGAGAGTTTGATCCTGGCTCAGGACGAACGCTGGCGGCGTGCCTAACACATGCAAGTCGAACGGACTGATTTCCTTCGGGAATGAAAGTTAGTGGCGGACGGGTGAGTAACGCGTGAGTAACCTGCCTTACAGAGGGGGATAACGTTTGGAAACGAACGCTAATACCGCATAACATATCGGAGTCGCATGGCACTGATATCAAAGGAGCAATCCGCTGTAAGATGGACTCGCGTCCGATTAGATAGTTGGCGGGGTAACGGCCCACCAAGTCTGCGATCGGTAGCCGGACTGAGAGGTTGATCGGCCACATTGGGACTGAGACACGGCCCAGACTCCTACGGGAGGCAGCAGTGAGGGATATTGCACAATGGGGGAAACCCTGATGCAGCAACGCCGCGTGAAGGATGACGGTTTTCGGATTGTAAACTTCTGTTCGAGATGAAGATAATGACATTAGTCTCGGAGCAAGCCACGGCTAACTACGTGCCAGCAGCCGCGGTAATACGTAGGTGGCAAGCGTTGTCCGGATTTACTGGGTGTAAAGGGCGCGTAGGCGGACTGTCAAGTCAGTCGTGAAATACCGGGGCTTAACCCCGGGGCTGCGATTGAAACTGGCAGCCTTGAGTATCGGAGAGGAAAGCGGAATTCCTAGTGTAGCGGTGAAATGCGTAGATATTAGGAGGAACACCAGTGGCGAAGGCGGCTTTCTGGACGA